>CP126122.1:1720420-2042227 GCA_030123565.1 Nitrospira sp.
CGTGAAGGACAATGTGGTGATCGTCTGTCCGATCGAGAACCTCGACCCGATGGGCGTGCACACCGGCGACAGCATCACCGTCGCCCCCGCCCTCACGTTGACCGACAAAGAATATCAAATGATGCGGGATGCGGCCCTGCGCATCATTCGGGAGATCGGCGTCGATACAGGCGGAGCGAACATCCAGTTCGGCATGAATCCCGTCAACGGCGAGATGGTCGTCATCGAAATGAATCCGCGGGTGTCCCGGAGTTCAGCCCTCGCCTCGAAGGCGACGGGATTTCCCATCGCGAAGATCGCGGCAAAACTGGCGGTCGGCTACAGCCTGGATGAGATCACGAACGACATCACCGGGGTGACCAAGGCCTCGTTCGAACCGACCATCGACTATGTCGTCGTCAAGATCCCCCGCTTCGCCTTTCAGAAGTTCCCCGGCGCCGATCCGACCTTGACCACGCAGATGAAGTCGGTCGGCGAAGCCATGGCGATCGGGCGGACCTTCAAGGAGTCGCTCCAGAAGGCGATCCGCTCCATGGAGGTCGATCAATTCGGCTTCAGTTCGAAGATGGGGCTCGATCTGGGACTGCCGCAGGACTTGAACCGCGAGGAGGCCGTGGCGCAGGTTCGGAGAGCCGTGCGCACCCCGCTACCCGACCGGCTCTGGCGGCTGGCGGACGGCATGCGCCTCGGCATGACGAACCAGGAATTATTTGCCCTCACCAAAATCGACCCCTGGTTTCTGGAGCAGATCCGCGAGATCGTGTCGTTCGAACTGCGGCTCGTCGCCGAACGGGGGAAGGTCGGAACCGCGGGACTCGACCGGGAACTGTTGGTGGAGGCGAAGGAGTTGGGTTTCTCCGATGAACGCATGGCCAGGCTGCTCGATGTGGAACAACAGACCGTTCGAGGCTGGCGTCTGGCGCTGGAGAAGGGGGCACAGCCCCGTAGCGTGACCTATAAGCGCGTCGATACCTGCGCTGCCGAGTTTGAGGCGCACACGCCCTATCTCTACTCGACCTACGAGCGGGAATGCGAAGCCCGACCGACGGATCGGAAGAAAGTGGTCATTCTGGGCGGCGGCCCGAACCGGATCGGGCAGGGGATCGAATTCGACTACTGTTGCGTGCATGCCGCGATGGCCCTGCGCGAGGAGGGGCTCGAGACCATCATGGTCAACTGCAATCCCGAGACGGTGAGCACGGACTACGATACCTCGGACCGCCTCTACTTCGAACCGCTCACGGAAGAAGACGTCCTGAACATCGTGCAGCGGGAACAGCCGATGGGCGTGGTGCTGCAATTCGGAGGACAGACCCCCTTGAAGCTGGCGCTCTCCCTGTCCAGGGCCGGCGTGACGATTCTCGGCACCAGCCCCGATGCGATCGATCGCGCCGAAGATCGAGCACGGTTCCGCGAGCTGCTCGACAAACTCGGCCTGCGGCAGGCTGAAAGCGGCATGGCACGCTCCGTGGAGGAGGCCGTGAAGATCGCCGCCGCCATCACCTATCCGGTCATGGTACGGCCGTCCTATGTACTCGGCGGGCGATCCATGCAAATCGTCTACGATGAGACGGGATTGCTCGCCTACATGGGCTCGGCGGTCAAGGCATCGGACAAACACCCGGTCCTGATCGATAAGTATTTACGCGATGCGATCGAAATCGACGCCGATGCGATTTCCGACGGAACGACCGTCGTGGTGGCGGGGATCATGGAACATATCGAGGAGGCCGGTGTCCACTCGGGCGACTCGGCCTGCTCGCTTCCACCCTATACCTTGGATGCGTCGATCATCGAAGAAATCCGGCGGCAAATGACGGCACTGGCGCTGGAACTCGGCGTGATCGGCCTGATGAACGCGCAATTCGCCGTGAAGGACCGGACGATCTACGTCCTGGAGGTGAATCCGCGCGGTTCGCGGACGGTGCCTTTCGTCAGTAAGGCCATCGGGGTTCCCTTGGCGAAGCTGGCCATGAAGGTGATGGTCGGGAAATCGCTCCAACAACTGAATTTCACCAGCGCCCCGACACCGGCGCACCTCTCGGTCAAAGAGGCGGTGTTCCCCTTCACGAAGTTCGCAGGGGTTGACGTGCTGTTGGGGCCCGAAATGAAATCGACCGGAGAAGTGATGGGAATCGACAGCGATTTCGGCTGGGCCTTCGTCAAGTCCCAGGCCGGAGCCGGAGCCATGCTGCCGACCTCCGGCACCGCCTTTATCAGCGTCAAGAGCGAAGACCGGGTAGGAGCCTACGACGTGGCTCGGCGGCTCGCTGCGCTGGGGTTCCGTATCACGGCGACCTCCGGCACGGCGTTGCATCTGAGCGAGCGGGGACTCTGCGTGGATGTCGTCAATAAGGTGCAGGAAGGTCGCCCACACGTCGTGGACCATATCAAGAACGGAGACGTGGCCTTGGTCGTCAACACCGTGCGCACCGCGTCGGCCCAGACCGATTCCCTGTCCATTCGACGCGAGGCGCTGCACAAGGGCGTCCCCTACTACACCACCATGCGGGGGGCCTTGGCGGCGGTGATGGGGATCGAAGCCTTGCTGAAAAAGGGGCTTGCCATTCGCGCGTTGCAGGAGTATCACCGGGTGAATTGACGGATGGTTATCTGGAGGGAGGTATGCCGACACCGATCACGAGAAAAGGGTATGAAGCGCTGAAAGCCGAACTGGATCGATTGCATAAAGTCGAGCGGCCGCGAGTAATCGAAGCGATTGCGGAAGCCCGCGCACACGGCGATCTGAGCGAGAACGCGGAGTACGACGCCGCCAAAGAGCGTCAAGGCTTCATCGAAGCGCGGCTGGCCGAACTGAAAGGCAAACTCGCCGACGCCCGCATCATCGACATCGCAGGGCGCACCAGCGAGACCGTGGTCTTCGGCGCGACCGTGGTCCTGATCGAGCAGGAAGCGCAGGAGAAAAAACAGTATACCCTGGTCGGACAGGATGAAGCGGATTTGAAATTGTCGCGTATCTCCGTCCAATCGCCGGTCGGCCGCGCGCTCATCGGCAAACGGGTCGGAGATCTGGTGGAAGTGAAAACTCCCGCCAAGCTCGTCGAGTACGAAGTCGTGGAAATTCGGTTCGAAGAATTGTAAGGAGAGCCTGCCGGTCTTCTCATTTCCATGCCCTCAGCCATTCCCCTCATCACGTTGTTGACGGATTTCGGCGACCGCGACTATTTCGTGGCGAGCATGAAGGGCGTCATCCTCAACATCAATCCTCAAGCCCACATCGTGGACCTGTCCCACTATGTGACCGCACACGATGTGGCGGATGCCGCGTATCTGCTGAAGTCCTGCTATCGCTACTTTCCGGACGGCACGATCCATGTGGCGGTGGTGGATCCGGGGGTGGGCACGACCAGGCGGCCGCTGCTCGTTTCCTCGTCGCGCTATTTTTTCATCGGACCGGACAACGGCCTGTTCACCCACATCTACCAAGACGAGACCGGCATCGAGGTGCGACAGATCGAAAACCGCCAGTACCGGCTGGATTCCGACGGGGCGACCTTCGATGGACGCGATCTCTTCGCTCCGGCGGCGGCCTGGCTGACGAAGGGCCGGCCGATCGGGTCGTTCGGGCGCCTCGTGCCGAATTACGAACGGTTGTCGATTGCCGAGCCTGCCTGGGACAAACATGTGATGGCGGGAGAGATCGTCTACATCGACCGGTTCGGCAACCTCATCTCCAATCTCACCGCCTACCACCTCAAGGAAGTCCGCGGCCACACCAAACGCCCAGAGCCGTACGTCCGCATCGGCGGCCTGACGATCGATGGACTCGTGCGGAGTTATGGCGAAGGGGTTCCCGGTGAGCCGCAGGCCCTGATCAACAGCAACGGCTATGTGGAAATCTTCGTGAAGGAGGGACGGGCGGCCGACCGGTTGAATCTCGGCCGGGGAGCAAGGGTCGAACTCTGTTGAGCCGGTTGCCTGACAAAGAACTTCACTTCCCTGTAGAATAACCGATAGGAAACAAGAGGGAACAGGGGACATGAAACAACCGTCGCTGTATCGGCTGTCGGCGATCCTCTTGGGTCTTACCCTCGCAGCCTGTACCAGTCCTGATGCACCAACTCCCTCAGCCCGAACAGCTCCGGCGACGCAGGCCACGAGCCGCGAACCGGACGTGCAGACGATGCTGATCGAAACAGCGCCCTCGCCGCCCCTGACCCTCTCGGCTCGGATCACCTATGCCGAGGACGGGTTTTCAAAAATTTCCTCACCCCTGCAGGGACCGGTGCTCGATGTCCGGGCGAAACTCGGCCAGGCGGTCAAGGCCGGTGAGGTTTTGCTCGTGATCGATGCGGCCGATATCGCCAGGGCCTACGCCGCCTACATCGAGGAAATATCCGAATTGGGGCTTGCAGAACGGAACTATGAGCTGACGAAGGATCTGTACCGCGCCCAAGCCATGGCCCTCAAGGATCTCGAACATGCGGAAAACGATGTGAACCGCGAACGGGCGGAGTTCAAACAGGCCAAGGAACGGTTGCTCTCGCTGCGCGTGCCGGCCGCTGAACTGAGCAAGCCCCTCGCGCAGCAGCAGATCACCTCGCGATTCGAACTGCGAAGCCCCTTGACGGGAACGGTGGTCGAACGCAATGTCACGCTGGGGCAAATCGTCGGCCCCGCCTCCGACGCCCCGCTGTTTACCGTAGCCGATCTCGACCAGTTGCAGGTCATCGCCGACGTGTATGAACGGGATTTGTCGGGCATCACGATCGGTTCCGTCGCGACGATGACGGTCGAGGCCTATCCCGGCATCGAATTTCCCGCCACGATTGCGGTGATCGGCGATGTGGTCGATCCGGCGACGCGCACCATCAAAATTCGCGCCTCTGTCTCGAACGAAGCCCGGCGCTTGAAGCCGGACATGTTTGCACGATTGATGATTCCAGGCGACAGGGTCCGCCCGAAGTTTCTGATCCCACGGCAAGCGGTCCTCGAACGGTCCGGCAAACAATGGATCGTCGTCCGACAGGACACAGGCCGTTATGAAGAGCGAATGGTGGCGATCGACAGCGTGGAGGGGAATCAGGTGACGATCCGGGAGGGGCTGACGGCCGGAGAACGGCTCGTCCTCACCCCTTCGACCATCGACCGGCCGGCAACGGATGATCCATTCACCGGTGGAGCATAACGAAGGAACCATCCCGGGGTGAACTACAAGGAAGCGACCAGAATCCGTACCAACCCAGAGAGATCCTCACTGTCAAACCCCGACAACGCCCGGTTGGTCAGGTTGGCGTAGGACGCTTCCAGGGAAATGGTGGTGGGGTGGCCATAGATCGGGTCCAGATGGAAGGCGAACATTCCCTTACCCACGATGCTTTCCGTCGCCGTCACCTTATCGCTTGATGTGGTGCTCGTATACCCTCCCATCGCGCTGACCAGCAAGCGCCGGCTTTGTTTGTAGAACAACGACAAGGAGGCCATCGGGGTGTTGACCTTGGCGCCGGACCAACTCTGGGTTTCCGTTCGATAACTGAGGGTCGGGGTCAGGGTCAGGGTGTTGAAGGGACGGTAGACGGCGGTCAACGTCTGGGCCAGGGCCGTCGTTTCAGCGCCGCCGCGGAGATCGTCATTCGTCAGGATATAGCTCGACGACAACCTGGCATTCCAGGTGAGTCCGCTGTAGGCCATGGCTGCCTCCATACTGTTGCTGCGACTGCGCTGTGGAATCGTTCCCGTCGGGTCGAAGGTGCTCGCCACGGTGCTGCGTGAATAGGTCAGGCTGAGTTCTGGCCAGGCCGGCTTGACCACCGCCACACCGATTCGATTGAAGCCCTGTTGAATTCTTGAGCGGCTGGGATCCAGATCCACATTGTTCCAGACTTGTCCGGTCGAACTTCGAAGCTTGGCGATCCCCATCCCCCACTCGGCCCAGGCCTCCCGCACCGTCTGGTCCGGCGAATTGAAGAAGGCCTTCCCCGCCGACCGATAGTTGATCCCGTATCGAAACCCTCCGTTGGTTCCCGTCAACGCCATGCGCACCATCCGTTTGGATCCGTCATCCCGTTGATCGATACGGGAGGCCATGCCTGCATCGTTCGTGGCGTTGTTGGCGACTTCACCCTCCATCGTGAATTGTCCCTTGAGCCAGGTCGAGGCGGCGACGATGCCCTTGGTCTGCGGCCGGTCCGAATCGGGAACCAAGTCTTTCAAGCGAGTCGAGGTCTGCGGCGGCGCGAAGGACGTGGCCTGGAAGGAGGTATGCAACACCGGGGAGGCGATCGAAAAGGGGATGGCCGCGGCACCGGATGCGCGGGCCGCATCCGTGAATTGAATGCGTTGAAGGAGGAGATCCGAGGCGTGAGGGTTTTCTGCCAGGGCCCTGCATGGGAGGACAAGGATCGCGAGGAGGATCCCGATCATCCGACCCTGGTTCATGATGCGAAACCTGATGGAATGGAGCGGTCACGCAGCATGAAATCAAGTCTAGCACTCGCTCTCTCACCTCCAGGCCGACGGCGGAGACTGACCAAAACCGTTCACATGACGTTCGGAAGTGAACGATTGGCCGCTTATGCAAGCGACGCAGAATCGGACCAAACAATCAGGGGATTTGAAGGAAGAACCTATGAGGAAGCTGCGCGACCTTCGGTCGTCTCGGCGACGGCGCTGTGCAGAATTGCAACCATGCGGGCCAACTCCCGCTGGCTGGTGGAGAGGGGAGGGACCAGCACGAGGATGTTGCCGAGCGGCCTGAGCAGAAGCCCGCGCGCCCGGCAGGCTTGAGCAACGCGATGGCCGATGCGCAGTTCAAGCGGGTAGGGGGTCCGCTTCATCCGGTCTTGCACCAGTTCAATCCCGACCATGAGTCCGCATTGACGAATGTCGCCCACATGAGGCTGCAACGACAGGGGACGCAACAGACGGCCGAGCAGTTTGGCCTGCTTGCGCACATGGACGAGGGTTTTTTCCTGCCGGAACACCGCGAGGTTCGCCAGCGCCACCGCGCAACCCAGGGGATTGCCCGTGTAACTATGTCCATGGAAGAAGGTTTTCCACTCTTCATATCGACCCAAGAACGCACGATAGATTTCCTCGGTCGCCAAGGTTGCCGCCAGAGGCATGTAGCCTCCGGTCAACCCCTTGCTGATCGCCATCAGATCCGGTGTCACCCCCTCGTGCCGGCAGGCGAATATTTTGCCGGTTCGGCCGAAGCCGGTCGCCACCTCGTCGGCGATCAACAATACATTGTGTTCGGTGCAAAGGTCGCGGACTCGCTTGAGATAGCCGAGCGGTGCGGTGATCATCCCTGCGGCGGCTTGGACCAAGGGTTCGAGAATCACACCGGCCACCTCGCGGTGGCGTGTTTTCAAGATCGCCTCAAGCGGATCGATGCAGGCCATGCGGCAGGCAGGGTAGGTCAAGCCGAGCGGGCAGCGGTAACAATAGGGCGGATCGACCTGGAGGGTGGGAAACAGGAGGGGTTTGAACCTGGCATGGAACAGTTCGATATTCCCCACACTGACCGCACCGATCGTGTCGCCGTGGTATGCCAGTTTCAAATGGACAAAGGTCTGCTTCGACCCGGCCTCCGGATGCCGTTGTTGCCAGTACTGCACCGCCATCTTGAGTGCCACTTCGACCGCCGTCGAACCGTTGTCGGAATAGAACACCCGCCGAAGGCCCTTCGGCGCGAGACGAATCAGTTCACGAGCCAACCGGATCGCCGGTGGATTCGACAGGCCGAGGAAGGTCGAATGGGCAATGTTCCGAAGCTGCGCCGTCAGGGCGCGATCCAATCGCGGATGCCGATGACCATGCAGATTGACCCAGATGGAAGAGGTGCCGTCGAGATATTTCCGCCCCTCCGTGTCGATGAGGTAGGAGCCCTTGCCCCTTTCGATGATCACCGGCATCTCCCGTTCCCACTCCTGCATCTGCGTGAACGGATGCCATAGATAGGTCCGGTCCCATGCGGCGAGTCGGGCGGTCTTGGACGGTGTAGACATGGCGTGATCGAACGCGAAGGAATGACGGCGCGGCAGGAAGTGTTGCGCGCGTGAAACGTCGTGCCGCGCGCGATTATATCGGCGGGCGATTTCTTTGACAACCTCGGAAGCGGCCACTATAATGAATCGATTTTTGGGGACATGAGCCAGGATTTGCAAAGTCTCATCCGAAATTTCTCGATCATCGCCCATATCGATCACGGTAAATCGACCCTCGCTGACCGGTTCCTAGAAGCCACGGGCGCCATCACAGCCCGAGAGTTCAAAGAACAGATCCTCGACGCGATGGACCTTGAGCGCGAGCGTGGTATCACGATCAAGGCTCACGCGGTGGCCATTCGCTACCGGGCGCAGGACGGGAAGACCTATTCGCTGCACTTGATCGATACGCCCGGTCACGTCGATTTTACGTACGAGGTGTCGCGCAGCCTTGCGGCCTGCGAAGGGTCGCTGCTGCTCGTCGATGCGACGCAGGGGGTACAGGCGCAGACCATCGCCAACGTGAACCTGGCGATGGGCAATCACCACACCATCATTCCCGTCATCAACAAGATCGACCTCGCCAGCGCCGACGTGGAGGGCACGAAACAACAGATTTCCGAGATCCTCACCCTGGACGCCAGCGATGCCATGTTGGTGAGCGCAAAGGAAGGACGCGGGGTGCCCGAGGTGCTTGAGGCCATCGTCCGGCGTATCCCGCCGCCGTCCGGCGATTCGAACCGTCCGCTCAAGGCGCTGATTTTCGATTCCTGGTTCGACAATTACCAAGGGGTCATCGTCCTGACCCGCATCATCGACGGGTCGGTACGCCCTGGAATGAAGATCAAGGTCATGTCCAACGACCGGCTGTTCGAAGTCACCGAGGTGGGGCAATTCACACCGAAGCGGACCAAGGGCGCCCAGCTGATGACGGGAGAGGTCGGGTACCTCTGCGCCAACATGAAGGAAGTGGCCGACGTGAAGATCGGCGATACCTTGACCGATGCCGCGCAACCGACGGAGCAGGCGTTTCCCGGCTATAAAGAAGTCAAGCCCCTGGTCTTCTGCGGGCTCTATTCCACGGACACGGCCCGTTACGAGGATCTCCGGGACGCGCTGTTGAAGTTGCGCTTGAACGACTCGTCGTTTATCTATGAACCGGAGACCTCGCTGGCGCTGGGATTCGGTTTCCGTTGCGGCTTCCTCGGCCTGCTCCACATGGAAATCATTCAAGAACGATTGGAGCGAGAATACGGCCTGACCCTCATCACCACGGCACCCACCGTCATCTACCGCATCCTCACGACGAATGGCGAAGTGCTGGAAATCGACAACCCGGCGGAACTACCGGAGCCGAGTGCGATCGAATCGTTCGAAGAGCCGTTCATTTTGGCGACGCTCATTTCTCCGGAGCGGTATGTCGGAACCCTCCTGCAGTTATGCCAGGAGCGGCGCGGGGTCCAGCGCAGCATCCATTACCTGGACCCGACACGCGTGATGATCAGCTACGAACTGCCGCTCAATGAAGTCATCCTGGATTTTTACGACAAACTCAAATCGAAGACGCAGGGGTACGCCTCGCTGGACTACGAACTGCTCGGCTATCGGGAGTCCGAACTGGTGCGGCTCGACATTCTCCTGAACGGCGAGCCGGTCGATGCCCTGTCGTTCATTACGCACAAGGATCGCGCCTATCAACGGGGCCGGCAGCTGGCCGAAAAAATGAAAGAGCTGATTCCCAAACAGATGTTCGAAATCGCCATTCAAGCGGCCATCGGCAACAAGATCATCGCGCGCGAGACGATCGGCGCCATCAAGAAAAACGTCACGGCCAAATGTTACGGCGGCGACATTTCCCGCAAGCGCAAGTTGTGGGAGAAGCAGAAAGAAGGCAAGAAGCGCATGAAAGCCGTCGGAAAGGTGGAGGTGCCGCAAGAGGCGTTCTTGGCGATCCTCAAGGTGGGGGACGAATGAGCCTGGACCCCAACCAGTCTCGTCCCGATGAGGCGGCGACGGGCGGACCGGTGGTGCCCCCCGCTCCTTCCGAACAGGCGACCGGCGCGCCGGAAACCGGAACCGCCGCACAGGCCTCCCAGCCGGCCCACAAATCGATCGTCCGGGAGTACGCAGAAGCGATCATCATCGCCATGTTGCTGGCGTTCGCCATCCGCGTCTTCGTCGTCCAGGCTTTCAAGATTCCTTCCGGGTCGATGATTCCCACGTTGCTGATCGGGGATCACATTCTGGTGAGCAAACTCTCGTACGGGTTGCAGTGGCCGACCGACTGTAAGTTCCAGCCGGGCTTTCCGCCGATCACCTGCTACTCGTCGCGGACCTTGATCCCATTCGGATCGATTCAGCGCGGCGACATCATCGTGTTTCGGTTTCCCGAAGATGAAGACAAGGATTTCATCAAGCGGGTGATCGGTTTGCCCGGCGATACCATTCAGATTCGCAACAAAATCGTGCACGTGAACGGCACGCCGTTGGAAGACAAATCCTTCACCCAGCGCATCGATCCCGGCGTCATCGACGGACACATCAATCCGCGCGATAATTTCGGTCCCGTGACGGTTCCGGACGATGCCTATTTCGTGATGGGAGACAATCGGGATCAAAGTCTCGACAGTCGCTTCTGGGGCTATGTCCGTACTGAAAAGGTGCGGGGTAAAGCGTTTCGCATTTACTGGTCGTGGAGCGGCCAAGGACCATGGACTGAATGGGTACGGTGGGAAAGGTTCGGAAAGGCCATCCAGTAGGGCGGTCCGGCAACTCCGGAACGCCGAGCGCGCCGCAAGGCGATGGGACGCCGGTGGAACAGGCGGCCCTCAGCGCCTATATCCGGCGCTTCTCCAGGGCCAGCGTGCTGGTGGTCGGGGATTTGATCCTCGATCACTATGTGTGGGGTCGGGTGAGCCGGATCTCTCCGGAAGCGCCGGTGCCGGTGGTCCATGTCGAGTCGGAATCGCTCAAGCTGGGAGGGGCGGCGAATGTCTTCAACAATATTCTCGCGCTCGGGGGACAGGCGGACCTCTGCGGCGTGATCGGCGCCGACGAAAGCGGACGGCTGCTCCTGAAGGAGCTGGGCGGACGGCGACAGGGCCGTGGCGGAGTGGTCATCGATCACGACCGGCCGACCACCAGAAAATCCCGCGTGGTCGCGCACAATCAACAGATCGTCCGCTATGATGTGGAACGCCGCACGGAACTCACGGGCCTTCTGCAGCGCCGCATCCTGCGGTACGTCGAGTCGCGCCTGAAGGAATTGTCCTGCCTGGTGGTGTCGGACTATGCCAAGGGCGTGGTCACAGCCTCGCTGATGACGGAGTTGACTCGCTTGGCGGGACAGCGCAAGATCCCCATTGTCGTAGACCCCAAGGTCGAACATTTCGGCTATTACAAGGGCGTGACCGTCGTCACCCCCAACCATCTGGAAGCGACACAAGCAGCCGGCGTGCACGGCGAAGACGATCAGACGGTCAACGAGGCCGGTACGATCCTCCGGCAGCGGTTGGGATGCCAGAGCGTGCTGGTAACCAGGGGCGAGCGGGGCATGAGTCTCTATCAAGGCCATGGAGACCACTGGCATATCCCCACACGCGCCCGGCAGGTCTACGACGTCACAGGGGCCGGCGATACGGTCGTCGGAACGTTGGCGCTCGCGCTCTCGACCGGAGCCACGATGAGGGAAGCCGCCGTGCTCGCCAATCAAGCGGCGGGCGTCGTGGTCGGAATGGTCGGGACCGCCACCGTCACGGCGGAACAGCTGACCGACGCCCTGGAGCAGGGCTGACGTGGGTCGATCGGTCACGGTCGTGATTCCGGCCCGCTACGGGTCTTCCCGGTTTCCGGGAAAGCCGTTGGTCCAATTGCTGGGCAAGCCGATGATCCAGCACGTCTATGAACAGGCCAAGGCCTGTCGCGCCGTCGACGACGTGCTGGTGGCCACCGATGACGAGCGCATCAAGGCGGCGGTCGAACGATTCGGCGGACAGGTCGTCATGATGACGGAAGCCTACCGTACCGGAACCGATCGGGTAGCCGGCGTCGCACAAACTCACCAGGGCGACTGCTTCGTGGACCTGCAGGGAGATGAGATTCTCCTCCACCCCGATCTCATGACGGACTTGGTGGAGCCGTTTCTGGCGAGCGACGCGGCGATGGGCACGTTGAAACGACGGATCGAGTCGGCTCAGGACCTCCAGAACCCGGGCGTCGTCAAGGTGACGACCGATCGTGAGGGCTACGCCCTATATTTTTCGCGTGCGCCGATTCCCCTGGTGCGGGACGACCAACAGCGGGCCGTCGTGCCTGGATTACATTTCATCCACCTGGGTCTCTATATCTATCGGCGCGAGACCTTGATGCGTTTGGCTGCCTTGCCGACCGGGGTCCTGGAAGAGGCGGAGAAACTCGAACAGTTGCGCGCACTGGAGCACGGTGTTCGGATCCGCGTGTGGGAAACCGGCCATACCTCCTTGCGCATCGACAGTCCGGAGGACCTACCCGGCGCCCTGGAGCAACTGCGCAGCCATGAGATCGGACGCTGTATCACTCAACCATGACCGCCAGCCGCATTCACAAGAAGGTGCCACGATGAGCAAGCTGATCTTTGTCACCGGCGGTGTCGTCTCGTCGCTCGGAAAGGGACTGGCTTCCGCTTCCATCGGAAATCTATTGGAAAGCCGGGGGCTGAAGATCACGTTCTTGAAACTCGACCCCTACATCAACGTCGATCCTGGGACGATGAATCCCTACCAGCATGGAGAGGTCTACGTCACGGAAGACGGGGCGGAGACCGATCTGGACCTCGGCCACTACGAACGGTATACGTCGCTGACGCTTACCCGCGAGAACAACTACACGACAGGACGCATCTACCACTCCGTGATTACGAAGGAGCGACGGGGGGACTATCTGGGCGGAACCGTGCAGGTGGTGCCGCATGTCACGGACGAAATCAAACAATGCATCATGCGGACCTCCAAGGGCATGGATGTCACGATCGTCGAGATCGGCGGGACCGTCGGCGACATCGAAAGCCTGCCGTTCCTGGAGGCCATCCGGCAGATTCCCTACGACGTGGGCCGCGAAAACGTGCTCTACGTGCACCTCACGCTCGTACCCTACATCGGCGCCGCCGGCGAGTTGAAGACCAAGCCGACGCAACATTCGGTCAACAAACTGCGTGAAATCGGTATTCAGCCCAACATCCTTCTGTGCCGGACCGACCGCTATCTCCCGCCGGAACTCAAGTCCAAGATCGCCATGTTCTGCAATGTGGAGAAGGACGCAGTGATTACGGCCAAGGATGTCGAGACCATCTATGAAGTGCCGATCGTATTCCGCAAGGAAGGGTTGGACGAACTGATCGTCCGACAACTGAAGCTTGAAACCGGCCCGCCGAACCTTCGCGAATGGGATGCGATGGTGCAGAAGATCAAACATCCCAAGCACGAGGTGGCGATCGCACTGGTCGGCAAGTATGCCGGCCTGAAGGAATGTTACAAGAGCCTCGCGGAAGCCCTGGTGCACGGCGGCATCGACCATGAAACCCGCGTCAATGTCACCTGGATCGAATCGGAGGACGTGGAGCGTCAAGGCACCGAGCGCATCCTGCGCGAGACCGACGGCATTCTCATTCCCGGCGGCTTCGGCGCGCGCGGCATCGAAGGCAAGATCGTCACCATCCAGTACGCGCGGGAGCATCAGATCCCGTTCCTCGGCCTCTGCCTGGGCATGCAATGCGCCACGATCGAATTCGCGCGGAACGTCGCCGGTCTGGCCGGCGCCAACAGCTCGGAGTTCGACGAAGGGTCGCCGCATCCGGTGATCCACTTGATGTCGGACCAGCAGGCGGTCAACGACAAGGGCGGCACGATGCGACTCGGCTCCTACGCCTGCAAGCTGGGCGAGGGAACCCTGGCGGAGAAGACGTACGGAGTGAGCGAGGTGCGCGAACGGCATCGCCATCGCTATGAGTTCAACAACGCTTACCGCGAACAATTGACGGCCAAGGGGCTGATTCTGAGCGGCCTGTCGCCCGACGGCCGGTTGGTGGAGATCGTCGAGTTGCAGAACCACCCCTGGTTCCTGGCTACGCAATTCCATCCGGAATACAAGTCACGGCCGCACCATCCTCACCCGCTGTTCAGCGGGTTTGTGGGGGCGGCGTTGCGCCGCAAGTGCGGCCACTGAACCGAGATGCTGAAACAGGCTCTCAACTTTGTTCTGGGTCCGACAAGATCCTCAACGTAGCCCAGAGGCTACGCCTCCGGTCTTGTCTGCATCTGCGGCCTCGTTGAGAACTTGAGCATCTCGTGAGAACCGAATAGAGCCAGAGACTATGGCATACGACGTTGATCTTGGACAGTTTACGATCGGGGCGGGGAGACCTCCGTTTCTGATCGCAGGACCCTGCGTGATCGAGAGCGAGCAGCTCGCCATGGACACGGCGGGGCGCATCGCGGAGATCGCCAAGTCCTTGGGCATGCCCTACGTCTTCAAGTCGTCCTACGACAAGGCCAATCGCACCTCCATCAGCTCGTTCCGCGGGCCGGGATTGGAAAAGGGCCTCGCTGTCCTGGAGCGGGTGAAACGAGAAGTCGGCGTGCCGGTGCTCACCGACGTGCATACGGAGGAGCAGGCGACCGAGGCAGGCAAGGTCGTGGATATCCTCCAGATTCCCGCCTTCCTCTGCCGCCAAACGGACCTGTTGATCGCCGCGGCGAGGACCGGCAAGGTCGTCAATATCAAGAAGGGACAGTTTCTGTCGCCGCAGGACATGGGCAACGCCGTCAAAAAAGTGGAAGACTGCGGCAACCGGCGGATCGTGCTGACCGAACGGGGCTCGTGCTTCGGCTACAACAATCTGGTCGTGGACATGCGGGCCTTTCCCATCATGCGACGGTTCGGGTATCCGGTCGTGTTCGACGCCACCCACAGCGTGCAGCTTCCCGGCGGAGGCGGCACGAAGTCAGGCGGCCAGCGGGAATTCGTCGAACCTTTGGCCTGCGCCGCAGCGGGGGCCGGTTGCGACGGATTCTTCATGGAAGTGCATCCCGATCCGGACTCCGCCTTATCGGACGGACCCAACATGGTTCCGCTCCACGCGCTTCACGCGCTTCTCGAACGGGTACTACGCATATGCGCCGCAGCCGCGACACAACAGGTTCGGTAAAACGCCCGCGCGCGAAGCGAGCCGACCGCCCGGCCCCCCTCGACGCAAGCATCCAAGAGGGGAGACGCGTCTTGGAAATCGAAGCGCGCGCGGTACAAAACTTGACGGCTCGTCTCGACGAACGGTTCGCGCAAGCCGTCGACCTTCTGTATCGCTGTACAGGCAAGGTCGTCATTTCCGGCATGGGGAAATCAGGCTTGATCGGGCAGAAAATCGCGGCGACGCTGGCCAGCACCGGCACTCCCTCGTTCTTCCTGCACCCGGCCGAAGGCATCCACGGCGACTTGGGGATGGTGGCGCGGCATGATGCCATGATCGCGATTTCGAACAGCGGCGAAGTCCACGAGGTCTTGCAGCTGCTTCCGTTCGTCAAGCGCCTCAATATTCCCGTGGTCGCCCTCACGGGCAGAATGCATTCCACCCTCGCCAAGAACTCCGACGTGGTACTGGACGTCTCGGTCAGCGAAGAGGCCTGCCCGCTGGGCTTGGCGCCGACGGCGAGTACGACGGCGGCGTTGGCGATGGGAGACGCCTTGGCGATCGCGCTCCTGCAAAAGCGGGGATTCAAGCAGGAAGACTATGCGCAATTTCATCCCGGAGGCACGTTGGGCCGCCGCTTGCTGGTGAAGGTACGGGACCTGATGCATACGGGGTCGGATGTGCCGCGCGTCAGACCCGACACGCCAGGCTCCGAAGCGATTCTGGAGATGACCGGAAAACGACTCGGCATGACGACCGTGCTCGACGCAGCCGAGACGGTGGTCGGCATCATCACGGACGGCGATCTACGGCGTTTTCTCCAACAGGGCGGGGACTTCAGGACGGCGACGGCCATCGATCTCGCTCATCCGTTGCACAAACGTCCCACCGAGGAGGGCAGAAACCGGACCCCCAAGACCGTCGGTCCGGACGAATTGGCCACCACGGCCCTCGGGATCATGGAGCGCCATACGATCACCGCACTCGTCGTCGTGGAACGCGATCAACGTCTGGCCGGCGTCATCCACTTGCATGACCTCTTGAAAAACGGCATTGTGTAGGGACACCACCGGAGCATACGAACGAGAGCCCAATGGGAGCGAACGGAAAACAGACCGGACAAGTGCTGATGCGGGCGGCGGGACAGGAAAGCAACATCAATCTGCCCAACGTCTTGACCTTCGCCCGAATTCTGCTGATCCCGGTCTTTGTCATGTTGCTGATCGATCCCACACCGGACCGCGCCCTCTCCGCGGCCATCGTGTTCGTCGTCGCGGCCGTAACCGACCTGCTCGACGGCTACGTCGCCAGAAAGACCGGGCAGATCACGAAGCTCGGGCGTCTGCTGGACCCGATCGCGGACAAGTTGTTGGTCCTCTCCGCCTTGATCCTCCTGGTGCAAGTCGATCGCGTCAGCGCGCTGGTCGCCATCCTCATCATCGCGCGGGAAGTGGCCGTCACCGGAATTCGCGCCATCGCCGCCAGCGAAGGCTTGATCATGTCTGCCGAAGTCACGGGCAAGTACAAGATGGCCCTGCAGGTCATCGCGATCGTCCTCCTCATTCTTGAAGGGACCGTGGTGGAGGTGATCGGCAATCTCCATCTTGCCGGCATCGTGACGCTGTACCTGTCGCTCATCCTCGGGTATGTGTCGGGCGCGCAGTATGTCCGGAGTTTTTGGCGCCAGGTCGGTGCGAAGGGGCTGTAGGCCGGCTCCTCGGTCGGCACACCCATGATGGACAGTCCCTGGCTCATCGGTATCGTCAGCCTGTTCGCCTATCTCCTCGGATCGATTCCTTTCGGCGTGGTCGTATCAAGCCTGTTGGGTGTCACGGATCCACGCACGGCGGGCAGCAAAAACGTCGGCTTCACGAATGTCTTGCGGGTCGGCGGAAAAAAGGCCGGCATCCTCACCCTGATCGGCGACATTGGAAAAGGGTGGTTGGCCGGATGGGTGGGGACGCTGCTGTTTCAGCAAGAATTCTCCGCCCTGCTCGTCGCCCTGGCATCGATCCTGGGCCATCTGCATTCGGTGTTTCTCAATTTTAAGGGTGGGAAGGGCGTGGCAACGGCCTTGGGGGCGGTGGCAGGTGTCGCTCCATGGGTAGGACTCACGCTCATGGGACTCTGGATAGGAGCCGTGTTGTTGTGGAGGTTTTCGTCAGGTGGGGCGCTCTTTGCGTTCGGCCTGTTTCCATTGGTAGCGCTGTTGTTTCATCAATCCTGGCTCTTTATGGGATTTGCTTGCTTTGTCAGCCTGTTGATCTGGATCAGGCACAAGGACAACCTGATTCGGTTGTCCGAAGATGCAAAATCCTTACATGTCGAATCTCGCAAGCTATTGATTATCCAAGAATGTATTAACGTTTTGCCCAGACGGCAACAGGTAGTTGCGCGAACTAAATCTGTTGACAGAGGCGCGGTCGGAAGTAATTTTCTTTACAAAGATGCGGCATGATAAGACCATGATTTTTCTATTAAAATAGCGACGAATGAGTTGGACGTTCTCTGCTGTTTCAGACACACTCCGCGTCGAAGCGCGTACCAAACGCAGCATCAGTATAGAGAACAGATTTGCCAGAATGTTTCTCTCAATTACGAGGAAACAGGATCGATACCTTCGAGTCTTCAGCCAACGGGCTAGTAAATCCTTAGAATATTTCGAATCGTGTTTGGAGAGAGCTCTTTGAATTGGTTGGTGTTGTTGGCAAGTATTGGAGGGTATCTTTTAGGATCCATTCCTTTCGGCGTCGTCGTGTCACGATGGTTGGGCTCGCCTGATCCCAGGTTGGCGGGGAGCCGGAATGTGGGATTCACCAATGTCTTGCGGGTCGGCGGGAAGAAGGCCGGGATCCTGACGTTGGTCGGTGACATTGGGAAGGGATGGCTCGTCGGATGGATAGGCACACTACTATTCCACCAAGAAGCTGCTATTCTGCTCGTGGCTATGGCACCTATCGTCGGCCACCTCTATTCCGTCTTTTTGAATTTCAAGGGAGGGAAGGGTGTGGCCACGGCGTTAGGAGCGGTGCTGGGAGTCGCCCCCTGGGTCGGGCTCACCCTCATGGGTATTTGGATAGGAGTGGTCTTATTGTGGAAATATTCTTCCGGGGGTGCGCTCGTGGCCTTTGGATTGTTTCCAATTGTGGCGCTGCTGTTTCATCAATCCTGGCTCTTCGTGTTATTCGCCTGTCTAGTGGCTATCCTTATCTGGTCCAAGCACACCGATAATCTTGTCCGTCTCTGGATGGGTACAGAACGGCGCATTGGTGATCGTCCCTCTGATCAAGTTGCTCCTCGCTGAGAAGCAGGTACCATTCCAACCGATAAACCGCTAAGGGTGTTACGCAGGCCTACACTCCGATGCGCGCTGACCCACTACACTAATGGCTGCAATCGTCTGGAAATTGATGCAGCCGGGCACAGACCTGCGCGATTCCTTTTTCCCGGATACTGCAAACGAAGCCTGTGGCGTAGATGAAGGACCCATAGGTTGGTGGTTGGCTTTGGCTCGTCTGGCTTGCTGATCTGAGTAAAAAGCTGTGCTAACGCTTCACCGTTTAGCGCCTTGCTAAGCGTATCCACAGCTGTTCGCGTTCGTTGAAATCACCTGCCAAGTGTATCTCCAAGCTGGCAGGAATCCCTGCCATTTCACAAGTCTCAGTCACACTATTCTTCTTTATAGCTAAACTGGGAGGTGAAGATGTTGCAGCTTATGACTTCGTTATTCCAAACAGAACGACCACCGCGATCCTATTCCACCATAGAACCAGGCATTGCTCCATTGGTGGCAACCATGAACCACACCGGTCTCATGCGCACGATCGCTTCGTGTGAGGGGCATTGGTATCGTGGCCTCGATCCGTATGTGGTGTTTGAAACCTCGATTCAGATTGGTCGTGAATTAGCTCGTCTGCTTCGCGAAGACCCGATCGCTCAACCGCCGCAACTGTTTTACCATTGGTGTATCGAACCATATTTTGATCAGGATTATGACATTCGTTTCAGGCTGTCATCTCCCCAGTTATCCAGCCTTTATATCTGGCGGGCAACACGATTGCGGCATGATTTTGAGACTCTTGCCTCAATGATCCAGAAACTGGGCTTTCAATGCCGGTAATAGGACTATCCACCAGTACAACACCCCACCCAACAATAAAAGTCCAGGGATAATATAGCGAACAAGTAAATGACGCCGATGCTTTTGGGCATTCGGGAATTTCTCGCCACAACCAGGACACTTTTCCGCAGTTGTGCTTAAAGGCCGTCCGCATACTCGGCAAGGGAAAAGTGACATGCCTTGGCCCTCCATACAAAGCTTATCCAGAATGCTCGGACTCTGTATCGACAAACTTATGAAAATCTTGAGCATTCGAGTGAACTTGCTTAACACAGCAGTTATGAAAGCCTTCGGAAACTGGACGGATGAGGCAATACAAAGAGTCGCTTGCCCCGGCATGCCCACAATATATTGTTTGACAAATATATTTCATGTCTATATGTAGATTTCTGACAAATGTCCTGCGATCCATAACTCCTGGATTTCTGAGCACACTGAACGAACAGAGCCGAGTGCCTCCAGCAACATCGGGTGACAGTTATGTCTCGAAACGCAGCATTTACTTTTGGGCCTTCTGACTTCGTGAACACTCCAATACATCGAGATTAACGAGAAAGGACACTATGAGCGATCCCCATCAAATCATCTGCTACCCCGTTGGCAACGGTGACACAACTCAAATCGTCTTATCAAACGGGCGGCGCATACTCCTCGATTACTGTCACCGGCAGAATGGAGAGGATTGTGAAACGCCAGAGATTAATCTGAATGCGCGACTCAAAGAAGAACTCCAGCAGGCCGAACGCGACTATTTGGACATCGTGGGATTCACACATGCGGACCGCGACCATATTCAGGGCAGCACCGAATTCTTTGAACTCCAGCACGCTGAAAAATATCGCGGTCAGGGGCGCATCAAAATTCGCTGTTTATGGGTACCTGCCGCCATGTTGCTTGAGGAAGCCGAAAGGGATGAGCAGAGTGAGGAGTTTTGCATTCTTCGCCAGGAAGCACGGCATCGGTTGCTGGAGGGGAAAGACATCCTGGTCTTCTCAAAACCAACGGCACTCGCCGAATGGTTAGAACCGAAGCTCAAGGAGCGTGGCGAATCGGCGAATGTGTATAAGTCAAGACTTCATCGGACAGACAGCGAGTCCTCACCGGGTTTATGCCGCTAAGATTTTCTCCTTTGCCAACGCCACACTGTCCAGGAATGTCTGCATCGGGGTCTTGCCATAACACCAGCGGCCTTGATGTGGGCGCTGGTGGTTGTAGTCTGCCATCCACGCATCGAGATCGGTCTGCAACTCCTCGATCGTGCGATAGATCTTTTTCCGAAACGTAACCCGATAGAATTCATTCAGCATCGTCTTGTGGAACCGTTCGCAGATCCCGTTCGTTTGGGGATGCCGCGTCTTAGTCCGCGTGTGGTCGATGTTTTCCACGGCCAGGTACAGTTCATACTCATGCCGCTCGGGTGTGCCGCAGTACTCGGTCCCGCGGTCGGTCAGCACTCGGTTCAAGGGAATCTCCTGCTGCTCGAAGAAGGGCAGTACCCGATCATTCAGGAGATCGGCGGCCATGACCGGCGTCTTCCGGTCATACAGTTTCGCAAACCCGACCTTACTATAGGTGTCGATGAAGGTCTGTTGATAGATCCGCCCGACGCCCTTGAGCGTGCCGACATAGAAGGTGTCTTGGGCGCCGCAGTAGCCCGGACACTCGCTCTCGAATTCGCCATGGGCTTCTTTGTCCGCCTTCGCCTTCTCCAACGCTACGACCTGGGCTTCCGTCAAGACCAGGCCCTCTTGGGCCACCTTGGCCTCCAGCGCCTTGAGTCGTTTCCGCATGGTTTCCAAATCATGCCGGAGCCAGATGCACCGGACCCCCGCCGGCGAGATGGTCACCGCCTGCTTGCGCAGTTCATTGGCCACCCGCACTTGGCCCCAGGCTGGTTGGGCCACCGCCATGGACACAATGGCCTGTTCGACCTCCGCCGCTACCCGATTCTTTAGCAGTGGCTTCTGGCGGGAGAGCTCCTGAAGGGCTGCCTCACCGCCGGTCTCATAGAGTTCTTTGAAGCGATAGAAGCTGTCCCGGCTATAGCCCATCAGCTGACAGGCCTTGGAGACATTGCCCAGTTGCTTCGCCAATTCCAACACGCCGACCTTCGCCCTGATGATCTTTTGTTCGGTGGTCATGGTCCTCACTCCTTTCGTGAAGGAGAGGACTCTACCGGACTGTCAGATTAAGTTCTAGCACTTACAGCGAATGCACGCGATCATTTATTCATCGATGCTGGCACGATCGTTCCCGGATTATCAGTGACCAAAGATGGAGTCGAGTTCTTCTGCCATTCACCGTTCATCAAGCATTGCGATGAAGGGGATATCATTCGGAACTCCGCAGCGCTTATTTTCAACATCCGGTTTCGCTCAGATCACTCACACTATGACTACCTTCATATTGGTGATGCCGCGTGGGAAGACATTGAAGACATTGTCAATACGACTCGATATCACAAGAACGATGATCGACTCGAATGGAATCTCTACAACATCCCTCATCATTGCAGCTATCTCGCGTTAAGCGATGACAAAGGAACCCTAGAAACGGAACCCAAGCCCCTTGTCAAAGACTTGCTCCTGCAAGGGAGGAACGAAGCGTACATCATCAGCTCCAGTAAACCGATCCCCGACTTGAAGGAGTCTTACCTTGAAATACAGCCACCGCATATACAGGCACGCAAAACCTATGAGCGATATCTGAAAGAAGTTGATGGCCGCAAGTTTGTGGTGACGATGGAGGAACCCAACGCCAAAAAACCTGAACCGCTTATTTTCGAGGTTACAACTGCAGGAATTACCTGGCAACGTTCTCTCTCAATCGGTGCGTCGGCGATCTTAACCTCTAGACCTCTCCGAGCTGGATGATGAGCGACACGTATTACGAACTGAAAGATTTTCTCCCCGTTACCGAAGTCAACGAATTCGCCTTTGCCCGCACACGGAGTGTACTCGCCGCTATCCAACAACAACGCGATTACTCCGTCGAGGGGTTACTGAAGCGTGCGGATCGAAAGGTCGAGTGCATCGTAGTCGATGTTGAATCAGACGGAGTGCCCCCAGGTAACATTCACGGTATCAAGTATAGGGAACGCCTGGCGTTGTGCATTCTGGAAAACGAAAAACAGTTGGTGGAAGTGTCTGCGCTTCGCAAAGACTTTCCGATCCTGATGCATCAAAATTTAAGTCCACCAGATGCTCCACGAAGCCTATGTCTATATTTTGAACCGCCGGCCTCGGTCACCCGTTCCTGGACACCGCAGAAGTTTTTGCGCCGAATCCAGTCGTGGCTTGAGAAGAGTGCCAAAGGAGAAATTCATCCTGCGGATCAGCCGGTCGAACAACTGTTTTTTGCGAGCAAGTACGAACTCGTCTTGCCATGGAATTTCGATGAGCTCAAAGAGGGCAAGGACAATCACACGGTGATTGTAGCGGGGCCAGAACGCCCCGGAGAAGGACTGACCTGCTTTCTCAAACCTCTTCAGGTACATACCAAGCCACCAAAAGGGACCGTCAAGCATATCGAATTCACACTACCCCCGATCGTGCATGGCCACATTGAGTGCGATCCAACCACACTAGGTGCACTTGCAGACATTCTGACGCGCCATGGAATCGACATTCTGCCCGACCTGCAGAAAGCGTTGCGAGATGGGGTGGATGAGAAGGGAGTGCCTGAGTCCGCGGATAGCTCGTTGACAGCCATCTTACTTCATATCCCGATGGCCAGGACGGAGGGCACCCTGCCCGAAAAGTTTTTCCATCGAGCGTTCATGGTTCCGTGTGGGGTTCGCCAACTTGGTCTCCTTACCGGCGCCATCGTTTTGGTAGAAGTTCCTGAGGGTCGCAGGTCGCTGAAGAAGTATTTTAGTGGCGAAGGCGTGTTAGGTGACCAACGGCCCACTCAATGGCGTGATCAGGCTATTTACCCGATGGAGGTTCTTCGACAAAACGACACGTCATCTGCAAGAAGGCAATCAGGTATCTCGGGCAATGGCCCTGCCGGCGTGTTGGTCGGCGCTGGCTCACTCGGTAGCGCCTTACTCAATATCTGGGGACGCAGTGGCTGGGGCCGCTGGACCGTCATCGACAATGACCATATTAAACCTCACAACCTATCGAGACATACGGCCTTCGCAGTACACATAGGTCAGCCAAAGGCCATGGTTGTCGCAGAGCTGCATGACGCCGTAATGGAAGGTGCCAGTGGGATCACTCCCCTGTATGCAGATGCATGCGATCTATCACAAGAGTCGGTTACCAATGCATTGACATCGGCACAGTTGACTATCGACGCGTCGACGACACTGGAATACCCTCGCATCATGAGTGGTGTAGAGAAAGTAGGGAGACATATTTCAGTGTTCATAACCCCGAGAGGAACTGATGCGGTTTTGCTTGCTGAAGATGAACAACGACACATTCGATTGCGCACCCTAGAGGCTCAGTACTACCGCGCTTTGATTCACGAGTCATGGGGCCAGAACCATCTGGACGACAACCTAGGGTCCTTTTGGAGCGGAGCCAGTTGTCGTGACATATCAACCGTTCTTCCCTATTCGAAAGTTTTGAGTCATGCCAGCATATTGGCAGAGCAGATTCCAATCATGGCAGCCTCTCCGAGAGCGCTAATTCGAGTATGGCAGCGTGATCCTGAGCGCAGTTCAATAGCGGTGCATGATGTTATGCCTGCACAAGAAATACACATGGACATCGGGAAAATGGCGTTGTTCATTGACAGTGGAATAGTCCAGCAACTTTGCACATGGAGAAACGGGAGCCTTCCAAACGAAACTGGGGGGGTGCTATTGGGTTATTATGATTTCAACGTCTCTTCCGCAACTATCGTTACAGCTCTTCCTGCACCGACGGATAGTAAGTCGAGTCCAGGAGGGTTCGAGCGCGGTATTGTCGGTTTGGAAGAAGCCATCCGCGAAGCTTCAAGACGAACCGCGGGAATCGTTGGCTACATCGGCGAATGGCATAGCCATCCACCAAGACATTCTGCCTCACCGAGCAAGGCAGATTTGATCCAGCTCTGTGACCTCGCCCGAGGAATGGCAGAAGACGGTTTGCCTGCTGTTCAACTGATAGTTGGAGAGAACGATGTTCGGATCCTGCATGGCACACTAGATCAATGAGTTCAGGCTTATGTCCAAGCATTGCCCTGGCTCTATCAGGTGGTGGCATTCGAGCGATGGTCTTCCACCTTGGAGTCATGCGACTTCTTGCTGAACGATGTTTGTTAGAGCAGGTCCATCGGATTTCAACGGTCTCAGGTGGCAGCTTGCTGGTAGGCCTTATACTTCAGGAAAATCAAGCCCAGTGGCCATCTTCTGAACACTTCCTGACAGCGGTGTACCCCAGCCTCCGCGAGAAGTTGTGCCAAAGAAGTTTTCAGTGGGGAGCATTGAGGCAGCTTCTCAATCCGGCAAACTTTCCATTCATCTTGTCTCGTGCAAACCTGTTAGCGTTGGCGATCGAAAAGGAATGGAATATTCGGTGCAAACTGTCCGACTTACCACATATGCCGGAATGGTCCATTAACGCTACAACGGCAGAGAACGGCAAACGCTTTCGCTTCAAGCGCAGCGACATCGGGGATTATCAGTTAGGCTACGCTCTCCCTGGAAACTTTCCTCTTGCTCATGCGATGGCGGTCTCCGCAGCCTTTCCTGGCGGCTTCGGACCACTACAGCTGAATGCCAAGCTTTTTGACTGGCAAAAAAAGGAATGGAATGCCCCATCAGGCAGCGAGCGATCCATCGATATTGGCTACAACGCTCTGCACCTATACGATGGCGGCGTCTATGACAACCTCGGGCTGGAGCCGTTCTTCGATGCGGGACGTGGAAAGTCCAAACATCCTGAGAACGTTATAATCGTGTCAGATGCCGGACGGCCTTTACCATCTGGTTTTTCATATTTCGCACTGAATCCATTCCGGCTTAAGCGCGTCGCTGACATTATGTCAGATCAGTCCCATGCACTGCGTGTTCGAACCTTTTCGAACTACCTCCAAGAAAGCCATGGGCGAGGTGCGTTCATTTACATTGGTACACCGGTAGAGGCTCAATTGCCGTGTAAGTCGGCTACGTTTGCGGCAAACTTTCCGACCACTTTGCGCCGAATCGATTTGACCGAGTTCGACATGCTCGCCGACCACGGGTATCGGGTAACGAAGCATGCTGAGCAGGTCTATGGTTTGTGTGGCCCACCAGGCAAGACGCAAACCTTGTAACAGAGTCTCACCTTGAGGAGTTCTCCGTTCCGGTCAGAGTATCAGACTGCTTAAGACCGGTTGTCACTCCGCTGGCGGCAATCCTATGACTATGGCAGTAGCGTAGGAACCATCAGCTTGATCGAGGCACTTATGGGGGACTTCATCCCCTGTGTGTGAATCACGATCAAGAATTGGTCAGCCTGAGAGGATCGGATCGAATGTGCCTCACAGCGCAACGCCTGTTCTCGTTTGACTTCAAATCAGAACATTGGGCAAGAGCTGGTTCAACTTGGCGGAGGGCGGGGTGTTCACTTCGTGAAGTCAACCAGTGGGGTCACAGTCCAAGGCGGGTCACTCTTGCGAGCAGACTGAAAGAGTGGTAAGGTTTCCATGTTAAGGAGACGCCTCAATGCGCCGCTTCCATCCCCTCCTCTCAACGACATTGGTGCTGCTCCTTCTCGTGTTAAGCTTCAACGCTTATGCCTGTCTCTTACCGGTAAGCAGCATCTCAAACACTGAGATGGGCAATGGCTGCTCCACACCTGAAGAGCAACCGGCACGGCAGGTGTGCGACGCCTTTAAGACGTTCACTGTCGAGGCGTCGAGTCAGCCCCAGCCCTCATGTGATGGTCACATGCTGTGGGTGGGAGAAGCTCTCGCTGGTTCTCTGCTCTCGTCACCCCCGCTAGGCGGTATCCTCAAGCATCCTTTGCCGTTACCCTCAGACAGTTCATCCCAACTGCTCCGGACAAACACGACCGTTCTTCGCATTTGATCTTCCCATCCTGAGTTTTCTCAACCCGTTGTTCTAAATCGTACTGCTCAGTCCTCGCTCTGAACGAGCCAGGCCATCCCGCTTGGTCGTTAGAACCGATCGCCGGTTGTTCAGTTGGAGTGCTGAGCCCAAGAGTTTGTGAAGGAGGATTCTCATGAGATGGAATCCACTATGCCAGGTCCTCACGATGGCCGTGGCCGGAATGATGTTTGTCGGTGGACTCCCAGACCGTGCCGATGCGGATGAAGGCGTCCAGCCAGCGACGTTGCGCTTGGCAGGGTTGATCCAGGAAAGCTTGGCACGGAATCCCGAAATTCAGGCGGCACGGAAACAATGGGAAGCCGTTGGGCATCGCATCAGGCAAGTGCAGTCGCTGGATGACCCGATACTATCGGTCCAATTGTGGAATTTTCCGCAGACCTTCAACGTTACGCAGACGCAGAACAGCATCTTCGGCCTGTCACAGAGCTTCCCGTTTCCAGGGAAGCTGGATCTCAAGGGAGAGGTAGCGAGTCGTTCAGCAGAGATGGCCGAGCAGGCCTTGCACGCGAAGGAACGGGAGCTGGTCGCCCGTCTGAAGCAGGCTTACTACGATCTGTTCCTCACCCACAAGGCGATCCAGATTCATCATGAGCAAGTCGAACTGCTCGGACAGTTCGTAGAGACTACGACCGCGAAGTTCCGTGCGGGCAAGGGAAGCCAAGCCGATGTCCTCAAGGCCCAGGTCGAGTTGTCCCTGCTGTTTCAGCATCTTCCCGTCCTGGAACAGCGTCGCAAGACCGCCGAAGCGATGCTGAATACCCTGCTTGATCGGGATTCCACCTCACCCTTGGGCGTCCCTCAAGAGCCGCCTCAGATCCCGCTCGATAGAACCCTCGACGATCTCCACCGTCTCGCGCTGAACGACAGGCCGGAGCTCAAAGCTGCCGAGTTGGCCGTGCAACGGAACGAGCAGGCCCGCGCGCTGGCCCAGCGGCAGTACTACCCGGACTTTAATGTGGCGTTTCAGCGCTTCCAAAACTTTCAGGCCAACGACGGATTCGGCGCCTATGTGGCGATGAGCATCCCCTTCGCGTTTTGGACCAAGCCGAAGTATGACGCAGGCGTGCAGGAGGCCGCGGCGGCGGTCTCGGCCGCACGGGCGCAGCAACATACCTTAGAAAACCTGACCCGATTTCAGATCAACGACCTCCTGGCCACGCAAGACGAGTATCTCCTTGCCGTGAGAACGCAGGGCCAACTGGCTGCCAGTCCGCTCGCTGAAGTCAAGGCCAACGCCGCTGCCCTGGTGGCTGGTTCGCGGGAACGCCTGCACCTGTGGGACGTGACCGATCGGCAAATCGTGGCGCTGGAGCGTCGAGGCAAAGCCGAGCCGGTACTCACGGTCTATGCTCCTTCTTCCGGGATCGTCCTGAAGCGAGAAGCCTTGCCTGGGAAATATGTGGAACCAGGCACGACGTTGTATGAGGTGGCGGACCTCTCCACGGTCTGGATCTCTGCCGATCTCTATGAATCAGAAATGGCTGCCACGAAACTCGGTCAGCCGGCATCGGTCACTTTCGCGGCCTATCCTGGCACAACCTTTCCGGCCAGAGTGGCCTACATCTATCCATCAGTCAATACCGACGCCCGTACGGTGCGCGTGCGGGTGGAATTGCCAAATCCTGGATTGAAGCTGAAGCCCGGCATGTACGGGAACGTGACCCTGCAAACGGATGCGGTCCACACCTTAGTTGTGCCCAAGGAAGCGGTGCTGGAGACGGGGCTTCGCCAACTCGTGTTTCTGGACAGGGGGCAAGGCCGATATGAGCCGGCTTCGGTCAAACTGGGGCGTCGGAATCAGGATGACGTGGAAGTGCTGGAAGGACTCAAAGAAGGAGATCGCATCGTCACCTCGGCCAATTTCTTGTTGGACGCAGAGAGCAAGTTGGCATCGGCGTCGAGCATGCAGGCCATGATGGGCCGGATCGGCATGGCCGATTGGCAAATGCGCGGCGCCTACGAAGCCAAGATGGAAGGCATGGACATGGGAAAGGAGCGCGTCTCAGCGTCTCCGGGGCGGGAGGGTGAGAAAGGTGGCATGGGTGACATGAAGAGCATGGAGATGGAAGGGATGAAGGGGATGGAAGGCATGCAAGGCATGCAGGGGATGGGAGGCATGCCGGGCATGGAGATGGGGAGCAAGAAAGGGATGACAGGGGCTGAGACCCGTCAGATGAACGGACTCACTCTCTCCCTCACGACCGCCCCGGAAAAACCCAAGGCCGGTGAAGTGCTCGTGAGACTCAAGGTGACCGATCAGGCCGGCAAGCCGGTGACCAATGCGCAAGTGCTCTTCGTCTATACCATGCCGATGCCGGGCATGGTCGATTCCAAGGCGACGGCTCGCCACACCAAGGAAGGGCTCTACGAAGGCAAGGTGATGTTCGGCATGGGCGGCACCTGGGTTGTGACGGTCAATGTGACGGTGCCAGGGCGACCGCCCATTGCCGAACAGTTTCAGTTCTCGGTCGCCGGGGGAGGCATGTAGTCAATCATGATCGCACGACTGATCGAAGGGAGCGCCCGTAATCCAATCCTGGTCATCCTCTGTGTCTTGCTGTTGGCAGCCTGGGGTCTGTGGGCGGTGTTTCAGGTTCCGCTGGATGCGATTCCGGATCTGTCAGATGTCCAGGTGATCATCTACACCGAATGGCCGGGCAGAAGCCCCACGCTCATCGAGGATCAAATAACCTACCCAGTTGTGACCTCTCTACTGGCGGGACCCAGAGTCAAACGGGTCCGAGGTGTTTCTGAATACGGTGTCTCTTATGTGTATGTGATCTTCGAGGACCGGACCGACCTCTATTGGGCCAGAAGTCGTGTGCTTGAGTATCTGCAGAAGTTGACCGGTAAGCTTCCGGCCGGCGTCACGCCGACGTTAGGACCGGATGCCACGGGAGTCGGGTGGGTCTATCAGTACGCGTTGGTGGACGAGTCCGGGACACACGACCTGGCTCAGCTTCGCAGCCTTCAGGATTGGTACCTGCGCTACCAACTGGAAAGTGTGCCCGGAGTGGCAGAAGTGTCAGCGATCGGCGGGTTCGTCAAACAGTATCAAATCGAGGTGGACCCGAACACGTTGGCCGCCTATCGGCTGCCGATCAAGACCGTAATCGAGGCGGTGCGTAACAGCAATGCGGAGGTGAGTGGGCGCGTGTTGGAGATGGCCGGCACTGAGTACGTGATTCGAGGGCGCGGCTACCTGCGCTCGGTTGATGATATTGAGCTGATCCCAGTCGGGACGGATGGGCGCGGCACACCTATCTTGATTCGGGATATTGCCCATGTCCAAATCGGGCCGGACCAGCGGCGAGGCATCGCCGAGTTGGACGGCAAGGGCCAGACCGTGGGCGGCATTGTGATCATGCGGGCCGGCGAGAACGCGCTCGCCGTGATCGAGCGGATCAAAGCAAGGCTGGAAGAGGTCATGCCAGCCCTGCCCAAGGGTGTGCGCATCATTCCCACCTATGACCGGTCTGACCTCATTCATCGGGCCATCGCCGTGCTCCGCGAGAAGCTCGTGGAGGAGAGTGTCATCGTCAGCCTGGTCGCGCTGGTCTTTCTGTTCCACATTCGCAGCGCCTTCGTGGCCATCCTCATTCTGCCCGTGGCCGTGCTCCTCGCCTTCATTCCGATGGCCTACTTGAAGATTACGTCCAACATCATGTCGCTTGGTGGGATCGCCATTGCCATCGGCGCGATGGTCGATGCCGCCATTGTGATGATGGAGAACGCGCACAAGCGCCTAGAGCAAGCTCCGGCTGCAGATCGGGTCGAGACCATCATCGCGGCAGCCAAAGAAGTCGGCCGTCCCCTGTTCTTCTCATTGCTGGTGATCGCCGTATCGTTCCTGCCGATCTTCGCACTGGAAGCGCAGGAGGGCCGACTGTTTACGCCGTTGGCCTACACCAAGACATTTGCGATGCTCTTTGCCACAGCGCTCTCGGTGACGTTAGCCCCTGTTTTGATGGTGGTCCTGATCCGAGGACGCATCCGAGCAGAAACCAAGAATCCGTTGAACTGGCTGCTGATCGCTCTGTATCGCCCCGTCCTCTCGGGCGCGCTGTGCGTCCGGTGGCTGACACTCGGGATGGCAGTGGCGGCGGTCGGGCTCACGATACCGGTGTTCATGCGCCTCGGTGCGGAATTCATGCCGCCGTTGAATGAAGGCACGATTCTCTACATGCCGACCACCGTGCCTGGTCTCTCGATCCCCGAAGCGACGAAGGTCTTGCAGGTTCAGGACCAGTTGCTCACGACCTTCCCGGAAGTGGAACGGGTGTTCGGCAAAATGGGAAAAGCCCCGACTGCCACCGATCCGGCCTTCGTTGGAATGGCCGAGATCACGGTCACCCTCAAACCAGAAGCGCAATGGCGACCTGGCATGACTTGGGACCGGTTACTGGATGAGATGGATGCCAAACTCCGCATTCCGGGATTTCCGAACATCTGGTGGATGCCGATCCAGACCCGTACGGAAATGATCACGACCGGGGTTCGGAGTCCCGTCGGGATCAAAGTGCTGGGACCAGATTTGAAGACAATCGAGCGAATCGGAGTGGAAATCGAGCAGGTTTTGGCGAGCGTGCCAGGCACCAGGAGCGCCTTCGCGGAACGGCTCAACGAAGGGTATTACCTGGACCTGATCATCAACCGGCGTGAGGCGGCCCGGTATGGCCTGACGGTGGGAGATGTGCAGGCGGTGATCACCTCCGCCATTGGAGGAGACACCGTGACGACGACAGTCGAGGGGCGGGAGCGGTATCCGGTCAATGTCCGTTATAAGCGCGAGCTGCGCGACGATCCGGATCGACTCAAACGGGTGCTGATTCCTACACCGAGCGGTGCGCAGATCCCACTTGGGCAGATCGCAGAAATGGTGATCACGCAGGGGCCACCGTCGATCGCGGATGAGGCGGGGGCGTTGGCCGGTCTGGTGTCGGTCGCGGTCAGTGGACGCGACTTGCGCGGCTATGTCCAAGAGGCCCAGCGCGTGGTTCGAGAACGAGTTACGCTGCCTTCTGGATACCGGCTGATCTGGACCGGTCAATACGAACATCTGGTCCGCGCCGAAGAACGATTAAAGCTGGTCGTCCCCGTGACCCTGGCTCTGATCCTCTTACTCCTGTACCTCAATTTTCGATCGCTTGCGAAATCGCTGATCGTGCTGCTGTCTGTTCCCTTCGCCGCGATCGGAGCCATCTGGTATCTCGACTATCTCGGGTACAACCTCAGTGTGGCCGTCTGGGTGGGGATCATCGCGCTGGCCGGCGTGGCGGCAGAAACCGGGGTGGTCATGCTGGTCTATCTCGATGAAGCGTATGAACGGCGAATGCGTGCAGGCCTGATGACGACGGCTCACGACCTGCGCGAGGCCATCATGGAAGGAGCGGTCCAACGGGTGCGGCCCAAGATGATGACCGTCGCCGCGATCATGGGTGGCTTACTCCCGATCATGTGGACGACCGGCACCGGGGCGGACGTGATGAAACGGATCGCCGCGCCGATGATCGGCGGCATGGTGAGTTCAACGGTGCTGACGCTGCTGGTCATCCCGGTTCTTTACGCGTTGTGGCGTGGCCGGTCCATTTGGAAAGAGGAGCGCCGGCTGCTGAACAGCGTTGACCTGGCACAGGAAGACATTCCGATAAAGGTGCACTAATACAGCGTGATGCGTGGGCTCCGTGTTTTCATCCCTGGTAGTGCAGGCTTCTCTTTGGCGGCTTCTCTGTAGATGAAAAGGAGGGAATCATGACAAAGCAATGGAACATATTCAGAGGTGTCATGGCAGCTTTGATGGTGGCTGGAGTCGTGGCATGCGCAGTCATTGCGAGTCCGCCTCAAGACCTTGTTGTCAAGAACGACCACGCAGGGCTGGAAACCTGGTATGTGAAGGAAGCAGCTCACCTCCATCAACGGGCCAAAGATATGCTTGTGATGGCGGAGGAATATCAAAAGAATCCCGGGCCGAGTACTCGCGGGGTTGTGTCCTCCAAGATCGATATGGTCCAGCATTGCCAAACCCTCGCGGCAATCTACACCAAGGCGGCTGAGCAAGCCGAGGTCATGGCACGAGCCCATCGAGAGGTGATTGGACAATAGTGCTTACGCGGCTGGTGATTCCCGTTCTCTATTCCTTGTGGCGTGGCTGTTCTGTTCCGGAGGAAGACGGGCCGGTACGAACGAGTGCCGCCCGGACTGTCCAGTCGGAGAAGTTCTGAAAGGATCATCTTATGAATGAGAAGCGGTGCCCACTTTTCAGAACAGTTGCTTTCGCCTTTGGCGGTGCAAGCTTGGTTGTAGTTGGTTCCCTGGTCTCCTGCATGATGCCCATGATGGGGATGATGGGCATGGACGACAAGAAAGATCAGGGCATGATGGACCAGGGGCACATGAAGGAAATGATGCAACAGATGATGGACGGGATGTTGCCGCCAGGCATCACGCCCCAAGACCTTCCGGAACCAGAGAGCCGTGGCGCGAAATTGCTGAATGCTTACTGCTCCCAATGTCACAATCTTCCCAGCCCGCGTATGCATACGGCAGAAGACTGGCCACGCGTAGCCGGGCGAATGCTGAGTCGGGAGCGGATAATGGCTGGAATGCGCGGCATGATGATGCAGGTGAAAGCTCCATCCTCCCAGGAAGAAGAGACATTGCTGCAGTATCTTCAACAGCACGCGATGCGGGCATTGGTACCGGGCACGGTGCTCATGCCGGACTCACCAGGTGCCGTGCTGTTTCAGCAGACTTGTGCATAATGCCACGCTCTCCCTGATCCGAAACCGCACACAGCCTTAGAATGGACTGCCGTGGCGAAGCGGATGCGAGGGAACATGAAGAGTATGGGACGCAGGGAGATCACAGACTAGGAGGTCAGGGACATCACGGCGTATTTGGAGCGTATATCTCGCTGATTATGGACCGGAGTTCCCAGTGCACTGTGCCATTCTTAGGGAATGGCCTGGCTACGCTCTCGGTGTATCTTGGCCAGTGCCTCCGCTTCTTCCGCCGCTTTCGTGTAGTAATTGAAAAAGCGCTGACAATGGGTGATGAGATCCGTCCTGGACTCTTTGGGAGAAAGCAGATAGGCCGGCTTGGCATATTCTTCAGCCATCGCGCGCATCTGGTCAGCCTTGGCACGAAGGACTGTTGCCTCCTGCTGATACCACTGGACGAGCCCTGCATGATCGTTGCGCTCTACCAGTTCGCGTGGGATACCAGACGTGCACCCAATGAGAGCAATTGCCAGCAGGACTCCAACGCATCCCAGACGCCAGCATGTGTTCATGGCTAACCTCCACACAGGGGAAAGACGAGCTTCCGATAACACAGGCCAGTAGGCAGGTCAACACCGCTCATGAGGTCTGTTCTCATCTAATTTATAGCCCGTGCTCGACTTTTTCTTCAGGATGGATACTTGCGCGCGTCTCAGACGCGAGGCGGAATAACTCGCATGCTATTGTCTCAACGAAGGGGAGACACAGAAGGGCGGCATCGTGAGAAGCCGCCCTTCTGCCCTCTCAGCGGTCAGCTCACGAGGCTATGCACCCACTGCCACACCTTGGATGCAGCCTCATAGGGGCAAAAGCCAAACTGTTCAACCCATGGACACATCGCAATCACCTCCTTTCGCAAACGCCATCCTACAGCCTGTACCGTAGTACCGGGTCAAGGGGAGTTAGATTGTTTTTGAGACGCTTGACTCTCTACCAGAGTACAAGGTGTAGACTGTCTTCCACGGTGCGTATATGGCTACTCAATTGACGATCGGTCAGCTTGCAAAAATTGTCGGAGTGAATATCCAAACAATCCGTTACTACGAGCGTTTGAATCTGCTTAGGCCTTCAGCAAGGAGGCCTTCGGGGTACAAACTGTACGGGCATGAAGAGGAACGCCGGTTGCGATTCATCAAGAACGCCCAGGCGCTCGGCTTCACGCTCCGCGAGATCAATGAGTTGCTTGCTCTGCGGATTACCTCAACGGCTCGCTGCGGTGATGTGCTGGAAAAAGCTCGGGCGAAACTCGTGCAGGTGGAATCCAAAGTTGACGACTTGCAGGCACTGGCCCGCGCGCTGAACAGTTTGATCCGGGCTTGCAGAGTCGGCCAGCCCACTGGCTACTGTCCGATTCTGATGAGCCTCGAAGACGAAACAACGGCTGATATGAAGAAGGGAGTGGACAAACGATGACAACGGATCGCGAGAGTCTGTTCGCGGAACTGCGTCGCTTGAGCCCACAGGTAACCGGCGGCTTACTACGCATGCGCCAGGAGACCTATCGGGATGCGTCTGTCGCCGCCAAATATAAACTGCTGGCAGCAATGGTCGTCTCCATCACCATTCGTTGCGAACCCTGTATCAGGGCGTATGTGAGGATGGCCCATGAGAAGGGTGTCTCTCAGGAGGAACTGATTGAATTCCTCGACGTGGCCATGACGATGCAAGGCTGTCCCGGCGAAGAGTGGGCGCTCAAGGCGTATCGAATCTACAAGGAATGTCTGATGGGTGGGCCCATAGACACGACCGCGCTGTGTTGCGAGCACGGCGGTTCCGACGCATGAGAGAACAAGACTGGCCTTGCATGATATTTCTGAACGTCTAGAATCTGTTGCGCGTCTGGAGAGACGGTAGGCTACGAATCATGAGGCACTCCATGAATAAGAGGAACCAATCAGAACCACAAGGCGAGGGTTCCTTCACCGCATCGAACGCGACTCCTGAGCCGCACCTGAACGACATGATCCAACGACTTCTAGAGCATGAGTCTGCGTTCCGAGTATTTCTACGTCGTCGTGTCAGTGATGAGGCAGTGGCTGAGGATTTGTTGCAAGAAAGTATCATCCGAGCCGTTCAAAGTCACCATTCCGTACGAAATGATGAAAGTGTGGTGGCCTGGTTCTATAAAATCATTCGCCACACCCTCATCGACTATTATCGGTCGAACGGTGCGGAAGCTCGTCGTAATGAAGCCTTTCTCCAAGAACTGACTCTCTCTGGAGACGATACGGAGCCTCCACTCGACGAGGTGAAAGCCACCGTCTGCACCTGCCTTCACCGTCTCCTTCCGAAGCTACGTTCGAACTATGCCGAGCTCATCCGGAGAATCGATCTCGAAGACAAATCTCCGAAACGCGTCGCTGAGGAGTTGAAGATCTCCCACAACAATCTCACGGTTCGGTTGCATCGAGCCCGTCAAGCCTTGCGCGCCAGCCTGGAGCAGTCCTGCGGGGTCTGCAGTACACACGGCTGCCTAAATTGCACCTGCGAATAACCCAGTCTGCCGGCACCGTCCCTAAGGACGAGTCCTCGCCTCATACCCACGCCAGCCCAATTGTCTCCACAGGCACTGTAATAATTCGCGCTCTCTTCCGTCTGAAGGGGTGAAGGATACGCGTTTCTTGATTGTGAGACGCGCGAAACCCACTCACTGAGGAGGTTCGCCATGGACGAATTGACCCTGAAGATCACCGGGATGAGCTGCGGGCATTGCGTCGGACAGGTCACGAAGGCGCTGACCCGGCTCGACGGCGTGCAGGTGAACAGCGTGAAAGTCGGCGAAGCGATCGTCGTGTATGACCCGAGGGAAATCGTTCCCACGGAGATTATCCTGGCTGTGACCGAGGCGGGATATAAGGCCCAGTTGGTCAGGAGAGTAGCATGAGCATGATGGATTGGATCGTCATCATCGGCGGCATCTCCTTAATCGCCTGGATCAACTGGTATTTCTTTCTGGCCCGACAGCCGGTGGCGAACGCCGCGATCCGTCTGGAGGGTGTGCCGGAGATCGCCATTGTGGTTGAAGGCGGCTATCACCCAGCTGTGGTAAGCGTGAAGAGGGACAGGCCGGTCCGGCTCGTCTTCGATCGCCGAGAACGGTCAGGTTGTTCGGAAGAGATCGTCTTTCCAGATTTCGGGGTCCGCAAGTTCTTGCCCGCCTTCCGAAAGACCACGCTCGAGCTGACGCCGGCACAGACAGGCCATTTCGAGTTCACCTGCGGGATGAGCATGTTGCGCGGTCGGCTCATCGTGCAAGACTGACGAGGAGGACACCATGCCGACCACGACTCCTGTGATGGTGATAGAGAAACGGAACCTGACAGATACGGACGAAACCGGAACCAATGCAGCGACCACCCGTGAGAAGGTCACGATTCCCGTGAAGGGAATGACCTGCGCCGCCTGTCAGGCGCGGGTGCAACGGGCGTTGCAGGCAATGCCGGGTGTCCTCGACGCCTCAGTGAACCTCATGCTGAAGAATGCCGCTATCGCGTACGATCCTATGGTGACCTCCCACATGGCCCTGGTCGAGGCGATCCGCGAGACCGGCTATGGTGCGGAACTAGCCGCGCAGGATCAGAGCGCCTTCGATGAGCAGGAGGCACAGGATCGGGCGCAGGAGGAAGAGTATCGGGAACTCAGGCGCAAGGCGCTGTGGAGTGGAAGCATCGGTCTGTTGGCCATGGCACTGTCCATGCCGCTCATGGGGGCTGCCGAGGCGGATGTCCATGGACCGGTTGCCGATCCGTTCATGCGATGGGCAATGGCATCCATGACCCCCGCCATCCGTGCCGTCGCTCCCTGGCTCTATACGTTCACCCCATGGATGTTATCGTCTGCGCTGCTCGCGCTGACCCTGCTGGTCATGGGTTGGGCAGGGCGACATTTCTACGTGCGCGCCTGGTCCGCCTTCCGACATCACTCGGCGGACATGAATACGCTCATCGCCGTGGGCACAGGAGCCGCCTTCCTCTACTCCGTATTGGCGACTGTGGTGCCGGAGTTCTTCCTGAGTCGGGGCGTGCTGCCGGACCTCTATTACGAGGCGGTGATCATGATCATTGCGCTGATCCTGACCGGCAATGCGCTGGAGGCGCGGGCCAAACGACAGACCTCTGCGGCCTTGAGGCGTTTGGTGGAACTCCAACCGAACACCGCGCGGGTGGTGCGGGCCGGCGCCGAGCTAGACATCCCCGTGAACGAGGTCCAGGGCGATGAAATCGTGATCGTGCGACCGGGAGAACGCATTCCTGTGGATGGAGCCATCATTTCGGGGACGAGCGCGGTCGATGAATCGATGGTGACGGGCGAATCATTGCCGGTCGAAAAACAGCCGGGGGATCGCCTCATTGGCGGCACGATCAATCGGACCGGCGCCTTCCGGTATCGCGCGACGACGCTGGGGTTGGACAGCGTCCTGGCCCATATCGTCAAGTTGATGCGTGATGCTCAGGGTTCACGGGCACCCATCCAGAGGCTCGCCGATCAGGTCAGCGGGATCTTCGTGCCGATCGTGTTGTCACTTGCGATCGCGACGTTTGTGATCTGGTTTGTGACGGCTGACCAGGCGCCGGCCATGCGTGCATTTGCCGCGGCGGTGGCGGTCCTGATCATTGCCTGCCCCTGCGCAATGGGACTTGCCGTGCCGACTGCCGTTATGGTGGCGACCGGCAAGGGAGCCGAAGGGGGTATCCTGATCAAAGGCGGCGAGGCGTTGCAGCGGGCCGGTCAGATCAACACCGTCGTGTTGGATAAGACCGGCACGATCACCGAGGGGCGGCCGACCGTCACGGACGTGGTACCGGTTTTGGGTACGGAGTGGTCTGAAAAAGATCTCGTACGGCTGGTCGCCTCGCTCGAGGCCTCCTCTGAACATCCGCTGGCTGAAGCGATCGTGCGCTATGCGAAGGAGCAGTCGCTGCCCATGGCGACGGCAGACTCGTTCCAATCGGCCACGGGACAGGGAGCCACCGGCGTGGTAGATGGTGCCGCGCTGGTTGTGGGCAATGAGGCGCTCATGGCTGATTATGCGGTGGATCTCACCACAATGAAAGAGGAGGTGGAACGTCTAGCCGGTGAGGGAAAAACGCCGATGTATATCGCGATCAACGGAACGTTGGCGGGGATGATCGCCGTAGCCGATCCAATCAAGCCGACATCTCGTGACGCGGTTCAACAACTACAGCGACTGGGGCTCACGGTCGTGATGCTGACGGGAGATCATCAACGCACCGCGGAGGCCATCGCACGGCAGGCCGGGATCGACCGCGTGGTCGCTGGCGTATTGCCGGATGGCAAAGTGGCCGAAGTCCGACGCCATCAGCAGGCGGGAGAGGTCGTCGCGATGGTGGGCGATGGCATCAATGATGCTCCAGCCTTGGCGCAGGCCGATGTCGGGTTCGCGATCGGCACCGGCACCGATATCGCCATGGAGGCGAGCGACGTGACGTTGATGCGGAACGATCTCCACGGCGTCGTGTCGGCTATTCTTCTGGCCAGGCGAACAATGCGGACGATGAAACAGAATTTGTTCTGGGCATTTGTCTACAACGTCGTCGGCATTCCGGTCGCGGCCGGCATCCTCTACCCGGCCTTCGGCATTCTGCTCAGTCCCATTCTCGCCAGTGCGGCCATGGCGTTCAGTTCAGTCAGCGTGGTGACGAACAGCCTACGCCTCCGGCGTGCGCGGGTGGCGTGAGGGATTCGGAGAGACGAAAGGAGAAGGTGTGAGGCGCTTTGCGACGGTATGACGTGGGCGATTGACCCGAAATGCCTCAAGAGGATCCGTCTATGAGGTTCATGGTTTGCGGTGAAGGTTTGCGTAAGTTGCTAAAATCACGTGCAATAACTATATGCTGCCGTTCTCGTTGGCTGGGCACCGCTCATGCTTTATCAACAGGCGGGTGAGTCGACAGACTTGACGTGATGGCTACAAATTGGCAGAGGCTGTGCACAAAGTCGGGGGAGCCGTGCTCCAGGGAGTACTTGGTTCAATGATTCCGCGGATGAATAGGCAGTGTATCGCGCTGGTACTCGCCTTCGCCCTCTGCCAAGTGATCGGGATGATGTGTGCCGTACCCGATCTGTCGGTCTCAAAAGGAACTGCCATCTTGCTGGAAGAAGGTATGACATGCCCGATGGATGGGACAGTCATGTGTCCGCCGTCACTCACCTCGTCTCCCGAACGCCAGATAAAGAACAACATGGTCACAGACATTGATCATGCGCCGATCCTACTCAGCGTTGCCGTAGCTCTTAGAAGTCCTTCGGTCCCGACGCCGCGGTCTTGGAGCAGCGTGTTGTCCATTGTTTCCGTCTCCATAGGTTCTTCCCCGGTCCTCAGGATCTGATCCCACACCGCCAATTCGTTCACGTACCGCTCAATGTCCAACATTGAGTGGTACGGATTCCATTACTCAACGTCCTCCTGGAGGTGCTGTCGTGAAACGATCACTCGTTCATAGCCTGCCGTGGGTCTTTTCTGCCCTCACACTCTCCATCTTGGGCCTCACCCCACTGAGTGTCAGTGGCGCACAAGAGACTGGTGGGGTTACACGCTCGGATAGCGCGGTCCACACGGCACCCGGTGACGATCGGGTTCATCTCCAGAGTCTCATCGAGGAACTCGCCCGGCAGAACCCGGAGGTTAAGGCAGCGCGAGAGCGCTGGGAGGCAGCCAAAGCCGTCGTTCCCCAGGTGCAGACGCTGCCAGATCCAAGGGTTCAGCTCGGATACCAACGGATGCCGATGGTGGAGCCCCTTCAAGGGGCCATGTATGGTCTTGCGCAGGAAATTCCATTCCCTGGCAAGCTGCGCCTCCGAGGCGAGGTCGCCACGAGAGAGGCAGAGCGGCTGGAGCAGGAGTATGTTGCGACGCAGCTGCGGTTGATCGCCCGGCTGAAGCAGGCCTATTTCGATTTGCATTTCATCCATAAAGGCATTGAGATCGTCGAGCGAAACAAGCAACTGCTGCTGCAGTTTGAGAAGACGGCCAAAGCCCGCTACAGTGTGGGGCAAGCAGCCCAGCAGGACATCTTTCGCGCCCAGGTAGAGATTTCCCGTGTCCTCGACCGGCTCGCCGTGCTGGATCAACAAAAAGAAAGTTTGCACGCGGAGATCAATCGTCTCTTGAATCGTCCTCCTGCTGGACCCCTCGGCACTCCCGAGGAGATCCATGTCACACTCCTGACCGTGCCGTTGCCGGACCTGAGTCAACGGGCCGAGGACTTCTCGCCTATCCTGAGAGCCTCCGTAAAGGGCGTGGAACGGGGCGAGCAAGCAGTTTCGCTCGCGCGGCGACAGTACTTTCCTGATTTTGACATCAATGCATTAGGACTGCGGAACGATCGCATTAACGACAACGGCTACCAAGTGATGCTCGGAATTAAGATTCCTCTCTGGTACGAAACGAAGCAGCGTCAAGGTGTGAGGGAGGCGGCTGCCGGCTTGAACAGTGCGCGCGAAGAGTTGACGGCCACGCGCCAGGAAGTCTTATTCCAAGTGAAGGATTCATTCGTCCAGGCCCAGCGGGCGGAGCGGCTCGTGATGATCCTGCGTGATGCCATCATTCCACAGGCCACCCTTGCTTTGCGAGCTGCGCAATCGAGCTATGCAGTCGGCAAAGTAGATTTCCTCACGCTCTTAAATAGTCTCTTGACGTTACAGGACAGTGAACTCGAGCTCCATGGTGAGATGGTCTCACATGAGAAAGCCCTTGCGAGGTTGGAAGCCATAACGGGTGGACCTTTGACTGGGGGAGTCCAGGAGGGAACTCAGGGCCAATGAGTCGTCGTCCTCTGTATATCGGCCTGGCACTGCTGCTGACTGTGGGGCTTGCCATTACGTGGTGGTGGACCACCCGGGATTCCATGCCGGCCCCTCCCGAGACGCAACCTGAGGCCGTGCCGACCCATGAGGCCATGCCAGGTATGGAACATCCAGGGGACAAGCCGGCATCGAAAGCACAGGGGGGAAAGGACCTGCCCTCGCCGTCACCGGATCTGACGTCACGCACCGTGACGATTGCCCCTGAACGGTTACAGACGATCGGCGTGAAATTTGAGGAGGTCGCACGGCGCCCGCTCGAAAAAATCATTCGCACCGTCGGCCGGGTAGAGATCGATGAGCGGCGCCTCGCACGTGTGAACCTCAAATTCGCCGGCTGGATCGACGAACTCTTCGTGAGCGCCATCGGGGATCACGTGAAGAAGGGGCAGCGCCTCTTTACGATCTACAGCCCGGATATCGTCGCTACTCAAGAGGAGTATCTGTTGGCCCTGCAGAGCATCAAGGAGCTCGGTCAAAGCGAGTTCCCTGAAGTGTCCCGCGGAGCGAAAGATCTGCTTGAAGCGACGCGGCGGCGGTTCCAACTGTGGGACATCACGCCGGATCATATCCGGGACCTCGAGCAAACGGGAAAGGTGCTCCGAACCCTGCCGATGCATTCTCCGATTACGGGAACGGTCATTCGCATGGAAGCCCGAAGAGGCACCTACGTGAGCCCCGGAACAGAGCTGTATATGATTGCCGATCTCGCCCACATCTGGATCTTAGGCGACATCTATGAGTACGAGCTGCCCTTCATCACCATCGGCCAGGGAGCTACGGTCACGCTCTCCTACGATCCCAGTACGAAGCTCCACGGCCAGGTCGGCTTCATCTATCCGACGCTCGATCCCAAGACGCGGACGGCCAAGGTTCGATTCGAAGTGGAAAATCCCGGTGAAAAGCTCAAGCCCGAGATGTACGCGAATGTGGCGTTAAAGATCCCGCTTGGGACACGCCTGGCGGTCCCACGCGACGCGGTCATTGAATCGGGGGAGCGCCAGCTTATCTTCATCCACCACGGAGGCGGCAAACTGGAATGGCGATCCGTCAAGCTGGGCGTGAGTGCCGGGGACTGGGTGGAGGTGGTTGAGGGACTCAAGGAAGGCGACCACATCATCACATCGGCGAACTTTCTGATCGACTCGGAGAGCCAGTTGAAAGCGGCTGTCGGCGGGATGGCGGGGATGCTGGGCATGAAGATGAAGGATTGAACGCCCATGGTCGAACAGATCATCGAGTTCAGCGCGAGAAACCGCTTCATTGTCTTTCTGCTGGTCTTTGCATTCTCAGTGGTCGGACTCTGGGCGATGTGGCAAACACCGATTGATGCGTTGCCGGATATTTCCGACACGCAAGTCATCGTCTATACCACCTGGCCGGGACGCTCGCCCGATCTCGTGGAAGATCAAATCACCTATCCGATTGTCACGGCGCTGCTGTCCACGCCCAAAGTCACCGTCGTTCGTGGGTTCTCGGATTTCGGCTATTCCTACGTCTACATTCTGTTCAAAGACGGCACGGATATTTATTGGGCCAGGTCGCGCATCCTCGAACGGTTGAGTCAACTCTCTGGCCGCATGCCGGAAGGGGTCACGCCGCAACTCGGCCCAGACGCGACGGGCGTGGGCTGGGTCTTTCAATATGCCCTTGTCGATGAGACCGGCCAGCATGATCTCGCCGCCCTGCGCAGTTTCCAGGACTGGTATTTGCGGTACTGGATACGCGCCGTGGAAGGCGTGGCCGAGGTGGCCAGTATCGGCGGCTTTGTCCGGCAGTACCAGGTCAATCTGGATCCGACCAAAGTATTGGCCTATCGCCTCTCCCTTCCTTCTATTGTCGAAACGATTCGCCAGAGCAATAACGACGTGGGTGGCCGCGTCGTGGAGTTCTCCGGAATTGAATACTTGGTCCGTGGGAGAGGTTATATCAAGAAAGTCGGGGACATTGAGAAGATCGCTGTGGGGGTCAACGAAAACGGCACACCAATCCTATTGCGCGACGTGGCGACGGTCCGGCTCGGGCCGGACATGCGACGAGGGCTGGCGGAGCTCAACGGCCAAGGCGAGGTCGCGGGCGGCATCGTCGTGATGCGGTTCGGCGAGAACGCCCTCAATGTGATCGAACGAGTCAAGGCGAAACTCAAGGAGATCGAACCCTCCATGCCGAAAGGCATGAAGGTCGTCCCGGTCTATGACCGGAGCGACTTGATCCACGAATCGATCGCCACGGCCAACGAAAGCCTTCTGGAAGAACTGGTCGTCACGGGCGTGCTGATTCTGGCGTTCTTGCTCCATGTCAGGTCCGCGATCGTGCCTATCCTTACACTTCCTCTCGCCGTCCTGATCTCGTTCATTCCCATCTATCTGATGAACATCGGCATGAACATCATGTCGCTGGGCGGCATCATCGTGGCGATCGGCGACATGGTTGATGCCGCCATCGTGATGGTGGACAACGCTCACAAGCGCCTCGAGGAATGGGAGCGGGATGGGAAGGTCGGCGACCGGCTCCAAGTCTTGATTGATTCCGCGAAAGAAGTCGGCCCGCCCATTTTTGCGTCTGTGCTCGTCATTGCGATCTCGTTCATCCCGGTCTTCGCGCTCGAAGCGCAAGAAGGCCGCATGTTCAAGCCGCTGGCCTGGACCAACAACCTGGCTATCGTGATGTGCGCGGTCCTGGCTATCACGTTGGTCCCGGCCTGCTTACCGACGTTCATTCGAGGCAAGATCTTTCCGGAACTGAAGCATCCTGTCACCCGTTCGCTCCAACGGCTCTATGCGCCCGTGTTGCGCACGGCCCTGCACTATCGGAAAGCGGTCGTGATCGGGGCCATCGTGTTGATGGCCAGCATCGTACCGCTCTACCAGCAGATGGGCTCCGAGTTTATGCCGCCCCTGTATGAAGGCACGATCCTCTATATGCCGACGACGTTGCCGGGCTTGTCGGTGACTGAGGCCAGCCGGCTGCTGCAGATCATGGATCAAAAGCTGCGATCCTTTCCGGAGGTGGAGCATGTCTTCGGCAAGGCTGGACGAGCCGAAACCTCCACCGACCCGGCGCCCTTCAGCATGATGGAAGTGGTCGTTGAGCTGAAATCGAAGGATCAGTGGCGACCAGGGTTGAGCTATGAGGGACTCGTGGATGAGATGGACCGCGCGCTCCAGATTCCTGGTGTGACGAACGCCTGGACGATGCCGATCAAGGCGCGGATCGACATGCTGACGACTGGGATTCGGACGCCGGTGGGGATCAAGATCTTTGGTCCCGATCTGAAGCAGATCGAACAGATCGGCGAGCATCTGGAGATGGTGCTCAAAGAGGTCCCAGGCACGCGGAGCGTCTATGCGGAGCGAGTGTCCGGCGGCTACTTCCTTGATTTCGATATCAACCGGGACGAGATCGCGCGCTATGGTCTGAAGCTGATGGATGTCGGGAAGATCATCGAAACGGCCATCGGGGGTGAAAATATCGCCACCACCATCGAAGGCCGGGAGCGCTATCCGATCAACGTCCGTTATCTCCGTGAGTTGCGGGATGATCCTGAAAAGCTGAAGCGCGTGCTCGTGGATACGCCGACCGGCGCGCAAGTGCCGCTCGCGCAACTCGCGACGCTCCGATTCGTCAATGGTCCACCCATGGTCCGGGATGAAAACGGCATGTTGGCCGGCTACGTCTTTCTCGACATGACGGGGCGTGATGTCGGCGGATATGTGGAGGATCTCAAACGGGTTGTGGCGGCCAAAGTCGAACTGCCGCAGGGCTATACGATTGTCTGGTCCGGTCAATATGAATTTATGGAGCGGGTGAAAGAGCGGCTGAAGCTGGTCGTGCCGCTGACGCTCATCATCATCTTTGTCACCTTCTATTTCACGTTCCACTCCGTCGCACAAACCTGCATGGTGATGGTGGGGGTGCCGCTCTCGCTGGTGGGGGCCATCTGGTACCTGTCGATCCTGGGCTACAACATGAGCATCGCGGTGTGGGTGGGACTCATTACGGTCGTAGGCACAGCCGCGGAGACCAGTGCCGTCATGTTGGCCTATCTGGATGAGGCCTGCGCCCGCCGCAAAGCGGTGGGCGGCCTCACGACCCTGCAGGATGTGATCGAGACGGTGCAATTCGGCGCCGTGGAACGGATTCGGCCCATGATGATGATCGGGCTCGTGGACGTGATCGGATTGATCCCGGTGATGTGGGCCACCGGCACCGGCGCGGATGTGATGAAACGCATCGCCGCCCCCCAAGTCGGCGGGGTGTTCTCCGCGATGATGCTCACGCTGTTTGTCATTCCGCCCGTCTATGTCATGTGGCGCTGGTGGAAGGAACGGACAGCAAATCAGATGAGTGATGCGGCATTACCAAGAACGGAGGAGAAGAAAATGACAGGAAGAGGAGTGCTCACGGTCGTGGTGCTGGTAGGAGCGATGGTGGGTCTTGGGTGTCAGGCGACACCGAAGCAGACGGTCTTGGCTGCGCCAGCCGGCACGAATGCCGCTGCGGCGCGTCACAATGACGAAGGGCTCCAGGCTTATCAACAGCAACAGTGGGAGAGTGCGAAACAACATTTCGATGCGGCGATCGTCGCGTCTCCGGAGTTCGCCGAAGCCCATTACAACTTAGGCATGACCTTATATCGACTGAAGGCGATGCAAGAGGGTGACGCGCATTTCATCAAGGCAGCGAATCTAGCGCCGGGGAACAAAGTCATTTGGAATGCGCCGCCTCTCCGAGGCGTGAAGGTTCCGGACAAGGAAGTTCCGGGAATGTCGTCGGATGGACATATGCACAACCACTAGGCAGGGCGGAACGGTGTCCTTTGTTTAGGGAATAGTTTTCTCCAGGTCGCGGTGCAGTTTGGCCAGAGTCTCGGCTTCCCGCGCTGTCTCGGTGTAAAGCTTGATGAAGAGCTGACAATGAGCAATCAGTTCCTCCTTGGTTTGTTTCGGAGCCGGCAGATAGTCGGGCTTGGCGTATTCTTCCGCCATGCGGCGCATCTCTTCTGCCTTATCCCGCAGGGTGGCGGCCTCCCGCTCATACCAGCGCGCGAGCCCGGCATGATCGTCCCGCAAGATGAGATCTTGTGGAGGACCCGATGCGCAGCCGATGGTGGTTGCCAGCAGCGCTGCACTGAAACATCGGCCCAACCAAAAGGTGCGCATGAGCTTCATCCTTTCTGGCATGGCGGCATCATTCGGTAACACAGGCTGAGAATGCAGTCAACGACAGTGTCCAGGTGTAGCCTTTCGGATCAGGGAGCTTCAGCGTTTGCCTTGTTTTTCCTCTTCAGAAGCGCCTGAACGGTTTGATTGTTGGGGAACAGTTTCGCAATGACCCGCTTCACCAGTGAGTTTCGGCATAAATACGTTGACGGCATTGGTTTTGCTGTTTCAACCAGTGGATTGGTCTGTGCAAATAGTCGGATGGATTCATTGAAGCGAGAACTCTGGGTGTTCTCGCACAACAGGAGGAGGTCAAGATGCGGTTGATGATTCGCTTGGTGTCCGTCGTGTCGGTTCTGGGCTTGGCTCTCTGGAGTCAAGGATGTGCGGGAATGTCGTCCCAGCAGAGTACCGGGATGCCGCCCCAACAGATGATTAGCTCTCACGATCATCCGCGTCTGGCCAATTACTATGCTGACCAGGTTCAGGAACTTCGGGAGAAAGCGAAGCAGTGGGAGTTCGCCGCCGAATTGTATGAGAAACACCCGGAACCAGACGCCAAGGCGGGCACGGCCCAACATGCCGCCCATTGCCGGACCATCGCGCAGAATTACCGCAAGGCGGCGGATGAGGCTGATGCCTTGGCTACGGAACACCGGGCGATGCGCCCACATGGCATGGTCCAGTAGGCACGCCAACAATGCGCCAACTCAACGAGTTGGTGTGACGTGGACAAGGTCCAGCGCTGAAGGAGGACAGCCTGCTTCAACGTGGATCGGTCGGGGGGTCGGTGCCAGGCAAGTCAGCACTGGTGGACAGGGAGAGGGCAGGTCATGGTGAGGCGCAGGAACCAAAGCAACCATCGGCGTGCACAAGCGTATAGTGGGCAGGACCCGATCCAACAAATCCTGAATGTGAAGGCCGCCTTCCTATCTTTTTTGCGCAACCGAATTGGGGATACCGGCGTTGCGCAGGACCTCTTTCAGCAGAGTGTTCTCCGAGCCGTAGAACGCCAATCCTCGTTACGGCGTCGTGAGGATGCCGTGGCCTGGTTCTGCAGCATTCTCCGCCACACCCTTGTCGACTATCTGCGGAAGCATGCAGTCGAAGCGAGGGGAAAGAAAGCCTATCGCCAGGCCCTCATCCACTCAGGGCATGGCAAGGTGCCTCCGTTTGAGGAGGTCGGCGACAACCCGTGCAGTTGTGCATCCGTGCTTCTGGCCACCCTGCGGCCAAGTTATGCGGAACTCATCCGGCGCATTGATCTCAAGGGCGAGTCATCCAAAACAGTCGCGAAAGATTTGGCGGTGACCCGCAATAACGTGAGAGTGCGTTTACATCGGGCACGCCAAGTCTTACGGGCACGCTTAGTGCAGTTTTGTGGTCCGTGCTGTGAGCGCAATTGTCGGAACTGCATGTGTGATGTCTCTTCCTTTCCGACGATGAAAAGTCGGGTGCGGCATTCGCGCGGAGACCTCAAACTGTAATGCTAGAGGGTCCTCAACGTCTATCTTATAGAGGAAGTGTGTCAGTGTCTTGGATGGAGCAGTGGAAAGATACGGGAACACAGTACGGGTGATGAGACGAGACAACTGCAACTCATCGATGCAGTGACAAGCTTCATTGCCACCACAGGAGGCGTGCCATGTTGAGAGCCAGATTGGTGTCCAGGGTATTTGCGGTCGGGCTCGTGCTGGTGCTGCACGGCTGTGCAGAGACTTCAACGCAACGGATGATTAACGCGAACGATCATAACGGCCTGGCCAACTACTATGCCCAGCAGGCCCAGGAACTGAGGGAGAAAGCCAAACAGTGGGAGTTCACGGCCGAGTACTACGACAAACATTCGGAGCCGCACGGCAAGACTGAGCCGGCTCAGCATGCCGCGCATTGCCGAACCATTGCGCAAAACTACATGAAAGCGGCGGACGAAGCCGATGCGTTGGCCCAAGAACACCGGGCGATGCGTCCGCACGGCATGATTCAGTAAGCGGTGTCGCAAAACCGTTTCATGAGGTATGGCAAGGAGGACAGCATGCGGTGGCCGACGGGATGGCTGGGGATTGGTGTCGCGCTCGGACTCTCGGCCTGTGCCCATACGATGCCGGCGGATGCGCCGGTGGTGGATCGGGTCCTGGGAGATCAAGCCTTGCGGGAGCAACTGGTGGCACGAGGCACGCAGGATGAGCACTTTGTGCACGAGGTGCTCCATCAACTCGGACAAGGACCTGACGGGGATCGAAAGCTCGCTCGCCTCCTGGCTGAACACTTCCACCACCATCCGACGCTCGAGCGAACGGTATTTCAGGAACTGGCGGCGCACCGAGCGTTTCAGGATTGGATACTGGAGAGGTTGCGTGGGCAGCAGGAACCGCATTGAGTCAGGAACGTCTCATGGCGAGGAGAACGTGAGCGCGTCATCGTCCGAGCACTGGTCTGGCGATCTAATCCGGCAGGTCACGATGCTTTTTGTCGTGGCGGTCCTGGTCAATTATACCTGGGAACGCCTGCAGTCGCCGCTCTACGTTCATCCCGGCCGAGCCAGTATTCCGTGGTGGCTCTGTCTGGCTGCAAGTCTGGCGGACGGCCTGTTCGTGTTGGTGATCTTCGGCGTTGGCTGGATTGTCCTGGGTCGCCGAACATGGTTCGAACAGCCGGGAATCGAAGGCTACCTTGTGATGCTAACGTCAGGTGTCGCGATCAGCGTCGGCGTCGAGTGGACCACCATTCATGTGCTGCGCTGGTGGACGTATGGTGAACACATGCCGCTCGTGCCCATCGTCAACATCGGCCTTGCCCCTATGATCCAGATGCTGGTGCTTCCACCGTTGATCTTTCGGGGTGTCGCCGTCGTGTCTCGATATGTCGATGGCATGCGCGGCACCAAAGCCTGTGGACAATGAGAGCCGAGTGTTATGAAGGCCACTGTCGCGAAGAGATTCAGCTTGGTGACCGGTTCGATCCTGGTCGTTCTGTGAAAGGCGGTGAGGCACGAGTTCAAATGGGACAATACGATCATTGACGTCAACGGTTGAGAGTCGGTGGCGAAGAGTGAACGATGAGGGCAGGCCCATGCGCGGTGGAAAGAGGAAGTACCATTCGATTGGATACCAGCAAAAAGGGGGGCGAAATGAAACAGCAACTTGTGAAGGGGAAGCGCGACGAAAAGGCCGTCACCACACAGAAGGATAACCCCCAAGAGGGCGCCTTATCCGATGAGCTACAGGAGCGCATCGCGAAGCGGGCCTATGAGCTCTATCTCGAGCGAGGTTGCCGAGAGGGGTGCGACGTGGAGGACTGGGTCGACGCGGAGCGAGAAATTCTTACGGTACCCCGAGGGTAGGAGCGAATGTCCTCCTAGTCGACAGGTTCACCGTCGTTGGGACTCTGTACGGGCGAAGAGAGAAGGTGCATCACCGATGAACACCGTGAAAGATCCGGTCTGCGGCATGATGATTCCGGTCGGTGAAGGACTCTCTGTTGTCTATCAGGGACAAGAGTTTCGGTTCTGCTCCGATCTCTGCAAACGAACCTTTCTGGCCACACCGGAACGCTACGCGACTGGATCGACAGGATTGGCCCCCGGCGCTCCGGGCGTGACCAGGCGCATCGCCTATTTTTCGATGGAAGTCGGGGTGGACTCGCGTATGCCGACCTATAGTGGTGGTCTGGGCGTCCTGGCCGGTGATACGTTGCGTTCCTGCGCAGATCTCAAGATCCCCATCGTGGGCGTCAGCCTTCTCTATAGGCGCGGCTATTTCGAGCAACACCTGGATGAATGGGGCAATCAGCATGAACGACCCGTGCAGTGGGATCCCTCGAGGCTCGCCCGGCTGCTCCCAACGACAGTCCGCGTGTCCATTGAAGGCCGCCCCGTCGTTGTCCGGGCCTGGCAGTATGACATCACCGGCCTCACAGGCTATGTGATTCCCTTGCTGCTTTTAGATACGAATGTCGAGGAGAACGCAGCCGTCGATCGGGAGCTGACCAGTGACCTCTACGGTGGCGATGAACGGTACCGTCTGGCTCAGGAAATCGTGCTGGGCATCGGCGGTGTCAGAATGCTCCGAGCCTTGGGCTACACCCATGTCGAACGGCTCCACATGAATGAAGGCCATGCAGCCTTGCTCGCCATTGAGCTCCTGCGCGAGCGCAAAGAGCGAGAGTCGCCGGCGTGGGATTTCGATGGAGTGAGGCGAGCCTGCATCTTCACTACCCATACCCCCGTGCCGGCCGGCCATGATCAGTTCTCATATGAGCTGGTGAAGCAGATGCTCGGCGACACCACGCCGCTAGAAGTTCTGCAGATGCTGGGGGGCAGAGACCGACTGAACATGACACTCCTGGCCTTGAATATGAGCACCTATGTAAACGGGGTCGCCAAGCGCCACGGGGAGGTCTCGCAGGAAATGTTCCCGGGGTATGCCATTGACTCCATTACAAACGGGATTCATTCGGTCACCTGGACATCTCCCAGTTTCCAGCGCCTCTATGACCGGCATATCCCCGGCTGGCAGACTGATTCCTTCGCCCTGCGCCATGCCATCAGCCTTCCCAATCAGGATATCTGGGACGCCCATGCGCAAGCTAAGGCACGGTTGCTTGAAGCCGTGAAGCAGCGCACGCGGCAGGCTTTGAGCAGCGAGGCGTTCACGATTGGGTTCGCGCGACGTGCAACGTTGTATAAACGAGCCGATTTAGTCTTGTCGGCTCCCAGCGAACTGAAGGATCTCGTTCGCAGGGTCGGACCGCTACAAATGATCTTTGCCGGAAAGGCCCATCCCAAGGATGAACCGGGGAAAGAGATGATCCGGCGTGTGGTGCAAGTCGTCAAGCAGCTCGATCGGGAGGTGACGATTCTGTACCTAGAGGACTATGACATGGAGCTTGCCCAACTCCTCACCGCCGGTGTGGATCTCTGGCTCAACACACCGCAACGTCCCCTCGAAGCGTCGGGGACCTCAGGCATGAAGGCGGCGCATAACGGGGTGCCGAGTCTCAGTGTCCTGGACGGCTGGTGGCTGGAGGGTCACATCGAAGGCGTGACAGGGTGGTCGATCGGGTCACGAACGACCGTACAAGAGGTGAATGCGGACGAGGAAGCACGCGAACTCTATCAGAAACTCCGCTGGACCATCGTGCCCATGTATTACCAGTCGCGTGACCACTGGATCGATGTAATGCGACACACGATCGCGTTCAATGCCTCGTTCTTCAACACCCATCGGATGGTGCAGCAGTATGCGACGAACGCCTATGTGTAGGATCTGGGAAAGGTGATAAGCAGGCGATGACCTCCCTTTGGCATACCCTTACCACCGAAGCCCTTGAGCAAGAGCTCCAGTCAGACATGGACACAGGGCTTACCGTCTCCGAGGCACAGCATCGTTTGGCGACAGTGGGACCGAACGAACTGCAGGAAGCCGCTCCGCCCTCACCGCTCAAGATTTTTCTGAGTCAATTTACGAGCCTGATTGTCTGGGTCCTGATCAGCGCCGCCGCCGTGTCCGGTCTCTTGCAGGAATGGATCGATGCAGGGGCCATTCTTGCGATCATCGTGCTCAACGCGATCCTCGGTTTCGTGCAGGAGTTCAGGGCCGAACGGTCGTTGGCAGCGTTGAAACGTCTCACGGTGGCCACCGCAGGGGTCATCCGCGACGGTACCGCCCAAGCGATTCCCGCCAGTCAACTGGTATCGGGCGATCTCATTCAGATCGAAGCGGGCGACCGTGTTCCCGCAGACAGTCGCATAGTCTATGCGACGGGGCTCCAGACACAGGAAGCCTCGCTGACCGGCGAATCGACACCGGTTGCCAAATCAGCTGAGTCGATTCTCCAAACAGAGGTGCCATTGGGTGACCGTCATAACATGCTCTTCATGGGGACCATTATTGTCTCTGGAAAAGGGCGCGCGCTGGTGACGGCCACCGGAGCCCAGACGGAACTCGGAAAGATTGCCGCGCTGATGCACCGAGAAGTCCAGGCCGAGCAAGAGGAGACGCCGCTTCAGCGTCGACTGGAGCACCTCGGCCACACATTACTCTGGCTCTCGCTGGGCATCGTGGTGGTGGTGTTTCTGCTTGGGGCCCTCCGCGGGGTTCCCCTTGTGACGATGTTCCTCACCGCCGTGAGCCTGGCCGTGGCGGCGATTCCAGAAGGCCTGCCCGCCGTGGTCACTATCACGCTCGCTCTTGGCGTCACAAGGATGGTGAAACGGCATGTCTTGATCCGCCGCCTTCCAGCCGTCGAGACGTTGGGCTCGACCACTGTGATCTGCTCCGACAAGACGGGGACGCTCACGAAAAACGAGATGACGGTGATCACTCTCTATCAAGGAGGAGAAATCTTCACTGTAACCGGTGAAGGGTATGCACCAGACGGGGAAATCCGGTCTGACAGTGAGCCCATGACACCGCCTCTGAAATCAGGACTCATGACGCTCTTGCGCGCCTCGGTGCTGTGTAACGGAGCTGAGCTGCGGCTGGAGGCCTTTCTCTGGAAGATCGTGGGTGATCCGACGGAAGGCGCATTGCTAGTTGCGGCGGCCAAGGCCGGATTGACAAAGAATGACCTTGAACAGGAAAACCCCTGGCTGGGCGAAGTGCCGTTTGACTCAGAGCGAAAGAAAATGACCATGGTGCGCCGAACTCCATCCGGTCCCGTCGCCTTTGTCAAAGGAGCCCCGGATGTCCTGCTGCGCGACTGTCATGCCTGGCTCACGCGAGGCGGCGACATCCAGCCGCTCACGGATGCGATCCGCCAGGAGATTACGGCCACCAATCAGCGCTTTGCGTCACACGCGCTCAGGGTCCTCGGAGTGGCCATACGTCCGCTGGACCAGATTCCGGACGTCTATGAGGACAAGAGTCTGGAGCACGATCTAGTGTTCTTGGGATTGGTTGGGATGAAAGATCCGATCAGGCCGGAAGCGAAGGCGGCCGTGGAAGCCTGTCGCGCGGCTGGGATCCGAACCGTCATGATCACCGGAGATCATAAGGACACAGCGGGCGCCATTGCGAAAGAACTCGGTCTGATGGAGCCAGACGCGCAAGCCATCTCGGGTGCGGAGTTGAACCAACTCTCGGATGAGGAGTTGCGTGATCGAGTAAAGACAGCGGCGGTCTATGCGCGCGTAACAGCAGAACACAAACTACGAGTCGTCCGCGCCTGGAAGCAACAGGGAGCCGTCGTGGCGATGACAGGCGATGGCGTGAACGATGCGCCTGCACTCAAAGCAGCGGATATCGGGGTGGCGATGGGCATTAGCGGCACGGATGTGACGAAAGAAGCCGCTGACATGGTGGTGACCGATGATAACTTTGCCTCCATTGCGGCCGCCGTCGAGGAAGGCCGGGCGATTTATGACAACATTCGAAAGAGCGTCTACTACCTGCTCTCCTGCAACATCAGCGAAATCCTCTTGATGTTGCTGTCGACGCTGTTCGGGCTCCCGCTCCCCCTGCTTCCGGTACAAATCCTCTGGATCAACCTGGTTACGGACGGCTTGCCCGCCCTGGCCTTAGCGGTTGACCCGGCGGACACGGGTCTGATGCAACGGCCTCCGCGTCCGCCACAGGAACCGTTCCTCACACCGGTACGCTTGCTGAGACTCTTTGTTCAGGGAACCTTCATCGCCGCGATCACGCTCCTGGCGTTCTTGTATTGCCTCTACGGTATGGACCTCAATCTGGATCGGGCTCGCACCCTCACGTTTACAGTGATGGTCTTGGCCCAGCTCTTCCATGCACTGAATAACCGGAGCGAGGACCGATCGATCTTTGCACTCGGCCTCTGGACGAACAAGCCGTTGCTCGCGACGATCGGACTGTCCGTGCTGCTGCAGGCCGGCATTGTGACCTGGCCGTCGCTTCAAAGCATCTTCAAAGTCGCGCCCTTCGATCCTGAACATTGGGTTCTGGCCATTGGCATAGGGACACTGCCGCTCGTCGCCATGGAAATCTGGAAGCGAGCAAAAAAGAACACTGACAGATAGAGCCGGACAGACATCGAGGTCATTCCGTTCGGATTGAGAGCGTGTAAGACTATGGTCATCTAGCATCTCACACCTGACGCCCTGCGCTTCCCGGTTTCGTGAGTGCGCGCCGTCAGCACTTGGCCTATTGAGGGGCGCCAACGAACCTGAGTCGATTATCAGATCCTACACCAAGGCGGCGCTGGGAACACAGGTCCGCCGCAAGAGCGTATTCTGGTGGCCAACGAGCCGAATCGAATTGTCAGGTTGAACGACTCGGCTATCCGACAAACCATGTTGAAACGGGTGCCTATCGGCCATCATTGAGGGCATCACGTCTTGTGGAACGTAATATTCAGATCGCAAGTGGTTCCGTAACAATGGGATCGAGTAGGTGGTGACACTTGTCCACACGATAGGCCAAAACGGCGTGCTCTTGTGTGCAGGTGAAACCCAGCGGGTCGTCGTGCTGCAGTGATGATTTCAGATCTGGGAAGGCTCACACTCAGAAGCGGGCGTCGTTCATTTGACCGGGCACATGGGCTGATGTACGATAAACAATGTGATGACTAAACTTTTCCTGCTCGTTCTGCTGTGTCTCTTCGTGTTGTGTATGGTCCCGCTCATGGGGAGCCATCACCTAGCCTCAGACCATCTACACCATGATGCATCCACCTCCTGCTCGACCTGCATGGGCTCGGCAGCCATGAGTACGGTCGGAATACTCTTCACTGTGTTTGGCCTTTTAAGCCTCATCGTTTCCACTGCACCTCCTCTCACACTGGTTGTCGATCAGTTCCATCCTCCTCGCGTGCGCTGACGCTGTCACACCGTTTCGTCTCTCAGAAAGTTTGATCAGAACACAGCTGCGACAGGTTCGCTTGTGCTGGTCAGCTGTGCTTGAACAGCGGATCCGCTCAGGCGTTCCAGGGGAGCCTACACCATGCGTACGCAACAACTATTGGCATTGTTCGGCGTCACGATCCTCATTGCCGGCGTCACGGGGGCCTGTGCCCAGATCGAGCAACGGGATAAGCGGTTCTATTACCGAGCGCTCTGGAACTTTGCGCTACGGGAAAATTTGCAAGCGCTCGACATCGAATTCAACGGAGTCGACTTTGGACATTCCAATCTCTATGAAAATCTGTTGCTTACCGGCGCCAAGGATGTCCCTGCGATCGAGGACCGGGCTCGAAAGGAGACGCTCCGGTTTATTGCGTCTCGACCAGTCCTCAATCCGAACGAGGAAGCGATTGCGCCGAATTATATGAAATTGGCCTGGAAGGCCCAGAATACCTTCGATGAAGCGCATGCGTTGCATCGGGCCACATACGATATCTATAGCTCTGACCTGGCGGATAAAGATGCCGCCATCCGAAAGGTGGTGGCGTTTTATCGGGACAGCAAGTATGCGATTACGGCCAAGCGGCTGGATCATCAGCGTCTGGATACCTTTCCCTATTCAACATCGTTTCGCCGCAAGTTCCCGCTCTTCAATGCGACGATCTGGGCCTATCACTACCTGCAAGTGGCGGTGTATGACCCTTTGGGCGCAGCCCCGACTCTGGACGTCAAAGAGCACGTCGTGGAGCCGATCCTACGCACCTATCACGGCTACCTCGACAAGCCACCGGTGGAATGGACCTTTATGCCGATGACGGCAGAGCTGAGCCCGAAGTTCGCGGCGGAGTATCCCGAGATTGCCAACATCTTCGATAACCTCCACATGATGCATGACAACATTAGTGACATTCTCACCACCGATCTCCTCCCGACATGGGAGGAGAAGCGTCAGGAAATCTACCGCGTGACCCAGGCGTACTACTGGGCCAGTGCGGATACCACAAATCCCTTCATCGTACGTGATGGACAATCCCACCACTCGGGCTCGACGCCGGCTGTAGAACCTGGAGCGCCAGGCGAACACTCCGGGCACTCAGGAGGTCACCAGTGAAAATGAATACTTCCAGGGTTGTCATACTGTTCCTGCTGATAGTGCCGACCGTCGTCTGGGCGTTGGACCACGACAATTTGGACCCCAACCGTCCCATTGCCATTGAAGATGCCTATGTGGTGCCGAAAGGAGAGATCGGGGTCGAGGGAGGACTATTGTTTAGTGACCGCAAGCGAGGGGAAAGCCGACTCGTGTTCCAGCCCCAGTTGATCATCGGGGCATTTAACAATACCCAATTGGAGTTGAGTAGCGATGTGTCGACGGACCCGAGGTCCGTCGTGGGGGATGATAAATCGGGCAATCTCACGGTCGGCGCGCTGTATAACTTCAATACCGAGACCCTGAACCTGCCGGCCTTTGCAGCCCGCGTGCAACTGGGGTTTCCCACCGGTGTCAGTGCGAAGGGAGTCGATACCGCGGTGACCGGGGTCATGACGCGCTCGTTCGGGCAATGGCGAACCCATCTCAATGTTGGATATACGTTTCTAGGATCACCGCAGGGCCAGGAACGGAGTGGAACGTACCGGGTTGTGGCGGCGGTGAGTTATCCCCTCGGGTATCCGACAAGTTTTCGCGATACCATCATAGCCAACGTCTTCACCCGTCAATCTGATCTGATGGGCCAACGGAATCCGACAGGGATCGGGATCGGTCTTCGGCATCAGGTCAGTTCGCGAGTCGTCGCCGATATAGGGATCGGGAGTGAGTTATTCGGACCGGCCGATCGGTCGGTATTTTTCAGCACTATTGGGTTATCTATGGGTTTCTGAAAAAGGAGGAATATATGGCACTCACGACGTTCGGCCTCCTAATCGCCCTCGTCGCGGTGGCTTTGTTGGGAAGCGAGGGCTGCCAGTCCTCGCCAAAACTACAACACACAGTGTTACCGGCACCAGCGGGGCGAATGCTGCGGTATCTCGTCACAATGACGAAGGCCTTCTCGCCTATCAGCAGGGACAGTGGGAGAGCGCGAGGCAACATTTCGAAGCGGCAATCACTGCATCGCCTGAGTTGGCCGAAGCCCACTACAACCTGGGGATGGTGCTGTATCGGCTCGGTGCATTGAGTGAGGGGTATGCGCATTTCATCAAGGCAGCAAACTTGGCGCCGGGGGACAAAATCATCTGGAATTCACCCCCTCTCGCTGGCGTGTTAGTTCCAGAGAAAGAGAGCAAAATGCCAGGTCACGGAGGAGGCGGGCATAGTCACTGACGAGGTTGTGCTGAGAGGGGGCAGAAGTCTACATGTGCACGTGTCACGGTGCAGAGGCAGATGTTCCCGCGTGAGACTAGGTCTGAGCCTCTTGCTTCACAATGAAAAGAATGGATGTTGCGATGACACCACGAAGGTCAGGCACTCACGGGCGCGTACGTTGGCTTTTACCATTATGGCCATAGTTCAGCATGCCCATACGCTCACCTGTCAACATGAGCGACGCTCGGTGTTCACCATCGGGGTGTGGACCAACAAGCCGTTGTTATGGGTGAGGAAGGATCGGCACTTCTTTAGGCTGCCATAGTGCTGACCGCGCTGCTGCTGCCGACCTTATTGATAGGCACTGGGCCTTCGAACTGAGCATGCAGAGTCGCGCGGAGGTTCCTGACGATAGCGATCGGCGCAAAGAATGTGCAGCGTTGCGGAAGGAGTTATGCTATATTGGCATTGATTTGTAGTTGGAGACATAGCTGGTGTTGAAAGGGCGAATCGGAAATCTGCTGCTCGTCGGGCTGGTTCTTCTCCTCGGAGTCCAATTGACGGGTCTCACTTGTCTTGGGGAGTGGCAAGACATAGCGGCTACAACTGTCGTCGAAGCCATGGATCTTTCTCCGTCTCCTGATGGGGCTGTGACAGATGATGGGTGTCCCTGCCATTTTGTGTTCCAGTCAGTGTCGCTGCCTGCTCCTGCAAACCTGTCTCCACTAACTGATGATCTGATCTTCAGTTCTACATTGTACGTGCCGACCTTTGTCGTGGTCCTGTTCCATCCTCCTGCCCTTATTTAAGCTTCACAAGCCGCTCCAAAAGAACCTGAACATTCGTAACGCTGGCGGGGACCCCTTATCTGGGGCGGTCCCGTGGCTGGCATTTGGAGGTCATCCTATGCGACAGCAATGTGTTGCGGCACTCCTCCTCATTGGCGCTTTCAGCCATTTCGTTTCTCTTGAGCAGCCGGCCCATGCAGCGCCGCCCAGCACGGCGTCTTATGGCCTCGACGAAGTGATGACGCTTGCTGCTGAGCACAATCCATCTATCGCCGAGGCCAATGGCACGATTGCCCAGAGCCGCGGTCTGCGCGAGATTGCCGGCGCGTATCCGAATCCTTCGATCGACGGGACTTTTGGCCCGGGCATCACTCGCGAGCAACTTGGGAACGTGTCGGTTTTGGAAAAGGCCGTGAGGCTGAACCAGCCGCTTGAATGGCCCGGCATGCGACAGGCACGTCAACGTGCTGCCGATGCAGATGTGGCTGCATCTCAGGCCGGCTTTGCCGATGCTCGGCTGAGGGTGTTGGCGGATGCCAAGGTGGCGTTCTATCAACTGCTCCTCGCCCAGCGCGATGTCGAACTCTCGACGCAAAGCCTCGGCATCGTCCAAGACCTGTTTCAGAGCATCAAGGCTCGTGTTGAGGCCGGTCAGGCGAGACCGTTCGAGTCCGTGAAAGCCGGTGTCGAAGTCCAGAAGGTGAGCAAGGATCTCAACCGTGCTCAAAATAACCTGGTTGTGGCGCGCGTCAGACTGGATATGGCGACTGGCGGGGCCCTCGGTCAGGACTTTACCGTCCGAGGCGATTTCGCGAGCCCTCGCGAAAGCAGAAGCTTGGACGACCTCATCGGTCGCGCGGTGGAACAACATCCGCTGCTCGTTCGGTTGAAGAAGCAGATCGAAAAGGCCGGGCACAGCGTGGCGCAGGAACGCCAATCTCTCATTCCTTCGGTCACCGTGTCAGGGGAATATCATGCGGAAGCGGCCGAGAAGGCATTCTTGGCCGTCGTGAGCGTTCCCCTCCCGCTCTGGTACCAGCGCCAGGGGCATATCTCAGCCGCATTGGGAGCCATGGAACGAGCGAAGGCAGAACAAGCGCGGACACAAAACGAATTGGTCACGGCGTTTACCGAGCAGATGCAGGAGGCCCGAACGGCGACCCAGCAGATTGATGTCTTTGAAAGAGGCCTCCTCAAGCAAGCCGAGGAAGCGCTCCGGATCGCGAGAATCAGTTTCCAGCAGGGTGCGGCGAGCCTCCTGGATCTCATCGATGCGCAACGGGTGTACCGACAAATGCTGCTCGAGTATGCCGAGGCTCGCGCGGCGTTTTCTATCTCTCGGGCGCGGCTGGAACGCTGGACGGGAGAACTTCGATGAGCTGGTTGACGGATTTCTTTAGGGCAGGCGCTGAAACCAGACTCACCCTAGCTGCCCCCTCACACCACGCCGGTTGTCTTCTAAGCAGGAAGTCTCCGATGAGCCGGAATATTGTCGTTCTAGTTGTATTTTTCCTCATCTCTGTTGTCGTGGGTTGTAGCGAGAGCAAGGTCGAGCCACCACCGCCGAAGGCAACGGCCGAGCAGGAGCAAGGCGAGGCTGTTCATGAAAGCGGTGAGCCCCATCAACTCACCATTCCACCTCAGGCGCTCGAAGGACAGACGTTCCAGACCGCCGTCGTTGAACGACGCGCCTTCCGGGATGAAATTCAAGCCACCGCGAGCATCAAGCCGAATGAATATCGATTATTCCACCTCAGTCCCCGGATCGAAGGCCGCGTGATCGATGTCATGGCCGAGCTAGGTGATTCCGTCAAGCAGGGACAGCCGTTAGCGCTGTTTGACAGCATTGAGCTGGGACAGAAGAAGGCAGCATTTCTCCAAGGTGTCACCAATCGCGATGTGGATTATCGTAACTACACCCGAGAGAAAGGCTTGTTCGAGCAACGCATTTCCTCAGAGAAGGAATTTGTGGAAGCCAAGGGCACCTACGAGAAAAGCATGGCGGCCTATCGGGCCGCCTACGAAGCCCTGCGGCTCGTCGGCCTTTCGGACGATGACATCAAGAAGATCGGCTGGAGCGGGAAGGGGAAGGCTCTCTCCTCCTTCGCGCTGGTGGCTCCACAGGCGGGGACTGTGATCGAGCGGAACATCACGCGTGGCGAACTGCTGACACCGAAGGATAATGCCTTCACCATCGCGGATCTTTCGACCGTCTGGATCCTCCTCGATATCTATGAACAGCATCTGGCCGCTGTCAAAGTGGGGAGCGAGGTAGAGATCACCGTGGACGCCTATCCGAAGGAGCGATTTCGCGGGAAGATCGCCTATCTCGGTTACGTGCTGAATCCGGATACACGAACCGTCGATGCACGGGTCGAGATTGCAAACCTCGACCGCCGCCTGCGACCCGGCATGTTTGCCCGAGCGGCCCTCATTCTTCCCAGCACACAAGAAGACCAAAAGGTCTTGGTCGTCCCCCAGGACGCCATTCAACAGGTCGACGAGAAATCGGTGGCATTTGTGGAGGAGCGCCCGGGCGCCTATACGGTCCGGCCGGTTCTTGTTGGTCGCAGGTCTGGAAACGACGCGGAGGTGCATTCCGGCGTAGCTGAAGGCGAGCGGGTCGTCACTCAAGGATCCTTCGATCTCAAGTCCATTCTGTTGAAGGAACGGATCGCGGGAGACTAGCAAGAGCATCGTTAGAGGAGCCACTCATGTTGAACTCACTCTTTGAATTTTCGTTGCGCAACCGATTTCTCGTGCTGGTGTTTGTGGGCCTCATTATTGCTGCCGGCGTCTATGCCATGCGGAAGTTGCCGATCGATGCCGTGCCCGACGTGACGCCGAATCAGGTGCAGATCCTCACCGATTCGCCCGGCTTGGGTCCCGTGGAGGTCGAGAAGTTCATTACCTTTCCCGTTGAAACGGCGCTGTCGGGGCTGCCGGGCATCACCCTCATCCGCTCGGTGTCCCGTTTTGGGCTGTCCGCCGTCACCGTGTACTTCGAGGAAGGGATGGATATCTATTTCTGCCGGCGACTCGTGATGGAACGACTCCCGCGGGCCCAGCAGGCGATTCCACCGGGATTCGGCAATCCCGAGATGGGCCCGATTTCGACGGGATTGGGGGAGGTCTTCCAGTTCGAGGTCAAGGGCCAAGGCTACTCCTTGATGCAGCTACGCACGATTCTTGATTGGGACATCGCCTTGAAGTTGCGGTCCGTTCCGGGCGTCGTCGAGGTCAACAGCTACGGAGGGGAGCTCCAAACGTACGAAGTGGCGCTCGATGCGAGCAAATTGGTGGCGTACAAGATTCCGATCAGCCGGGTCTTCGAGGCAATCGAACGCAATAACGCCAATGCCGGCGGCGGCTACATCGTGCACGCGCAAGAGCAGTATCTGATCCGCGGCGAGGGGTTGGTGCAAACGTTAGAGGACCTCAACAATATCGTCGTGGCGACGGGGCATGATGGGACGCCGATCACGATACGTAACATCGCGCAGACACGCTTTGAACCACTGATACGGCAGGGAGCGGTCACCCGGGACGAGGGCGGTGAAGTCGTGACGGGCGTGGCCCTCATGCTCATCGGCGAAAACTCGCGGGTGGTCGTCAACCGTATCAAAGCGAAACTCACGGAAATCCAGAAGTCGCTCCCGCCCGGCGTGACGGTCGACCCCTTCTATGACCGAACCGACCTGGTGCGCAATACCATTCAAACGGTCGCTACAAATCTCACCGAAGGCGCCCTCCTCGTGATCGCCGTCCTATTTCTCCTGCTCGGCAACCTTCGAGCCGGCCTCATCGTGGCCTCGGTGATCCCGCTGTCGATGTTGGTCGCGCTCACCGGCATGCTGGCCGCCGGCATTTCCGGCAACCTCATGAGCCTGGGGGCGATCGATTTCGGCCTTATTGTGGATGGGTCGGTCGTGATGATTGAAAACATCATGCGCCATTTGGCTGAACGGCGAAAACAAATGCGACCGAGTTCCGAAGAAATCCGGCAAGTGATTCTGCGATCCGGCCGGGAAGTCCTCCGCCCGATCTTCTTTGCCGTCGGCATCATCATCATCGTCTACCTGCCGATTTTGACGCTGCAAGGCGTCGAAGGAAAGATGTTCCGACCGATGGCGCTGACCGTCATCTTTGCGCTCGTGGCTGCGCTCGTCCTCGCGTTCACGGTGGCTCCGGTCTTCGTGAGCCTGTTCCTCCGCCGAGAAGTCCGTGAAGAAGAAACGTGGGTGATTCGCTGGGCCAAACGGGTCTACCAGCCTCTCTTGTCCCAGACCCTGCGGCATCCGGTGATCACCGCCGGCGTTGCCGCCCTCGCCTTTGCCGGAAGCCTAGCCCTTGCCTCCATCCTGGGGGCGGAATTCATTCCCAAGTTGGACGAGGGAGCGATCGCGCTGCAAGCCTGGCGTTTCCCCAGCGTGGCCTTAGAGGAATCGGTCAAGAGTACGAACCGGATCGGGCAAATTCTGGGGCAGTTTCCGGAGGTCACCACTGTTGTCCCGCGAACCGGTCGTCCAGAGATTGCCACCGATCCAATGGGGGTGGAGGTGAGTGATGTCTATATTATCTTGAAACCCAAGTCGGAATGGAGGACGGCCCACACGAAAGCGGACCTGATTGAGGCCTTCGATCGGGCGCTCAAGGCGGCGGTGCCCGGTACGATCTTCAGTTACTCTCAGCCCATTGAGTTACGGGTGCAGGAGCTGATTGCCGGAGTGCGTTCCGATATCGCCATCACGATTTTCGGCGAAGATATGGACACGCTCAAACGCCTGGGCGATCAAGTGGTGCAAGTGGTCTCCGGGGTCCAGGGGGCCGCGGACACCAAGGCCGAACAAGTTGCGGGCATGCCGTACCTGCGAGTCATCATCAACCGCGAGGCGATCGCTCGCTATGGCATCAATGCCTCGGAGATTCTCGGGACCGTCGAAGCCCTCGGTGGACGTGTGGCGGGGCAGGTCGTCAAGGGCAATCAGCGCTTCTTCATTCAGGTCCGCTTTCGGCCAGAAGATCGGAGCAATTTCGATCGGATCAAGGACATCCGGGTCGCCGATCCTTCAGGGCGGCAGATACCACTCAGTCAGCTTGCCGACATTCGGACGGAGACCGGTTTGGCGCAGATCAGCCGGGAAAATATTCACCGGCGTCTGGCGGTGGAAACCAACGTCCGAAGCCGGGATTTAGCGAGTTTCGTGGCCGAGGCGCAGCGAGCCGTGGAAGCCCAGATCCCCTTACCCAAAGGGTATTGGATCGAGTGGGGAGGACAGTTCCAACAATTGCAGGAGGCGTCCACGCGGCTGGCGATCGTCGTCCCGATCGCGTTGTTTCTCATCTTCGTGCTCCTCTACACGACCTTTAACGCGGTCGGGCCGGCGATGCTGATTTTTCTGAATGTGCCACTGGCAGCCACCGGCGGCATCATAGCCCTGGCGCTCCGCGGCATGCCCTTTTCGATTTCGGCCGCGGTCGGGTTTATTGCGCTGTTTGGAGTCGCGGTCCTCAACGGCGTCGTCCTGATGGCCTACATCCTCGATCTGCAGAAACAGGGCCTGTCGCGCGCGGAAGCCGCTTCGCAAGGCGCCATGATTCGTCTGCGTCCGGTGCTGATGACGGCATTGGTGGCCAGCCTCGGTTTTGTGCCGATGGCCCTCTCGACCTCCGCGGGGGCGGAAGTGCAGCAGCCGCTCGCGACCGTGGTCATCGGTGGACTCGTGACCTCCACCGCCTTGACCCTGCTGGTGTTGCCGACCCTGTATGTTTGGGAAGAGCGGCTGCGAGAAACGTGGGCCCAACGGAGAGGGAAGGCCGAAGAAGCGTCAGTGCCGTACGGGCAGGAAGTGTAGGACCTCAATATGCTCGAGGCCGGAGGTGAGCAGGATAGGTAATTCAAAACCAAAGAAGGGAGGCGGTCATGAGAGAAGGAAAGACTACCTCCTGGGAATGACGTGACTTGGTGGTCCCTTGCGCTCAGCGGAATGAAGGTCCCAGCAAGACTTTCCCTGGCCCTGCTCGCACTACAACGCAGAGGGTGAGTAAGAGTGAAAGCCATTCTGGTGGTCGATGATGATCCGGATATCCGACTCGCCTGTCGAGATCGGCTTGAGGGCTGGGGCTATGTCGTTCACAGCGCGGCCAGTGGGGAGCAGGCCTTAGCCTTACTCTCGACGCTTGAGATTCATGCCATGCTTCTGGATCTACATCTCCTAGGGATGGAAGGAGCCGAGGTGCTCCGACTGATCAGAGAGCAGGGCCTCGGGTTACCGATTCTGTTGATCAGCGCTGCTCACTCCGGACAGCCGAACAATTTGGTAGGGCCGAATGGTGCCCAAGGCTTTCTGTCCAAGCCCTTCGAGAGTGTCGAGCTCGAGCATTGGGTCAGGCAATGGGTGGGCGCTCCCTAGGTCGAAGCGAAAAAAAACATGGACTCAACAGCTAAGTCACGGTACGCGAGTAGGCTTTTGGAAGTAGTTGCTGGAATTGCAGTTGCGTTACTCCTCGGCTGCACGACCATCCCCCAAGCCCCTCACGTTTCTCAGGCCGAAGCACTGATCGGTAAATCGAAACAGAGCCTTCTTGCTTGTGCCGGGAATCCCCTTCGAGAAATCCCAGCGGCCGAGGGAATCGTGCTGAACTACTATAAAGAGGCGCCGATGTTTGAAGAGTCGTTCACGGGCTCTAAAGGGAGCAGATCGGGGACTCATCATGGGTGTTGGGCGAGTTCAGCATCAATGACGATCGGGTCATAGGGGTCGAATACAAGTCCGTCCCGACTCCTGGTATCGCCGACGACCATTGCGACGAGATCTTCAAAAACTGTCAGCAATAGCTTTTCAAAGAACCTTACGCCCGCTTACGCTTAAGTCGCGTAGAGCAGGAGGCCGACTCCTGAATGCCGTTCGGGCGGTGGTAAGTCAATCTGGTCGACGCTCTTGTGATCGTATCGGTCATTGCGAAAGAAGGAGTCGAAGCGGGTCCCGTTGAAACGTGTTGTGACTGGTTACGCTGAGCACCTGCGCACTATCCCTTCATGATCAGAGTAAGGAGACACAGTGCGGAACAATTGGATGGGAAGGGGAAGCGTGGATAGGAGAGATGGATGTGTCCACTGATCAGCCGGAGACTCCCGGTACAACATCAGGAAATCGTCATAGCACCAGGCTGAGCTGGGCGCTCGGACTGACCGTCGCCTTTCTGATCCTGGAAGTGATCGGAGCGATCTGGACGGGGAGTCTGGCACTGTCGGCCGTAGGCCTCGGGTCTATTATGAAATCGGGCGGCGCAAGGGAAAGAAGCGATGATAGGCGAAGTGAGCGATGAGGGCGTGGCGTCCGGAGCCACTAAGAGCGTGTGCGCGAGGCGCCGCCTCCTCACCGCGTTTACCCTGATCCTTCTCTGCCTAAGCGGTGGATGCGCTGGCTGGTGGTCCAAGACGCTGCCGCAGCCAGAGCCCCCGCTGAAGATTGTGGTGGCACAGATAACGCTGGAGGCACCCATCACAAAGAGTACACAAATGCAGACGTTCGAAGAGACGCCGTCTGCAGAGATCGAACCGGTCATCCGGACTCAGCTTATCGAGGAGGTAGAACTCAGAGCGCAGCGGCTGTTGACGGAACAGTTGGCGGCGCAACCGGGATTCCAGGTCATGTCATTCAGCGAGACCAGGCGTCTGGTCGGCAATCTGGGTGTTCGGCGGGAACCACTCAGTGACGCGCAACTCCGTGCCCTTGCCGACGAGGGCGGGGCCGATATCATTATCACGGGAGGCATCCCGGATTATGGGGCCGTGCGCTGGCAGTACTGGGTGGGAGGTTGGGCCATGACGGCGACCGCTCATCTCATGATCGTCGGTTTCGCCTCAGGCTGGAACCCGGCTGTCGTGGGCGGCTTCATGGCGCTCGATCTGTCCACGGATCTGCCCTTTTGGTGGGGCGGGGCGTATGCTTTTGGTTGGGGACTTCGACCCGTGCGGGTCCAGGTCGAGGCCGTGCAAACAGGGCGCTGCGGCGGACCGCTTTGGGATACGCAGACGGTCATGGTCCTGATTCCCGGGAAAACGCTTGCCGTCTTCCCTCCTGAAGAGCGACGGCGGAAAGAGGTCCAACTCGGGGTCAATCTGGAACGCGCCATCCGAGACATTGCCGATGCTGCAGGCCGGTCGCTCCGGCTGAAGCCCTGTGGGCCAGAACCGGAATCCGAACAGGCGCCACAATGAGGCGTTGGTTGAAAAGCTACAGGAGACCAGCATGCACGAACCGATGATGGGACTTTGGGGTTTGGTTGGTTATGTGCTCATAGTTGCTTTTTTGGCAGTGGGGATAGTCGCACTCTTACTGTGGCTAAAGTCATGGTTAGAACAAGGACGGCTTGGCTCAGCGTCACGAGAACCGGAATCAGCTTTGGAAATTCTGAAAAAACGCTATGCCCGTGGGGAGATCAGCAAAGAGGAATTCGAAGAGAAACGCAAGGATCTTCCTTAAGAATCCGAAAGGGACAGAAGTCGAATCATGGCTCTACGAGTGTCACGCTCGCGATAGCAGGTCAACCCTGATGGAGGCCCGGAAGAAGGTGATGGATAAAGACCACGACGGAGGCTTTGCCGGCCCATGGTGGCAATACCCGATTCTGCGCAATGCGCTGATGGCCGGTGCGCTGGCGGGCGTGGGATTTGCCTTGGCTCATCTGGGTCTGGTCTCTGAGCGGACCGAGGCGCTGTTCTATTTTGTAGCAATTCCGCTGGGCGGCTACCACTGGGGCCGGGAAGCTCTGGAGTCGCTGATCCAGGAGCGGGTCATCGGGATCGACTTCCTCATGCTGGCGGCCACCGTCGGATCCGGCATCCTGGGGCTGTGGGATGAAGCCGCCTTCCTGGTGTTTCTCTATGGGTCGGCCGAGGGCCTGGAAGAATATACCTACGCTCGCACGCGCTCGGCCATCCGCGCTCTCCTAGACTTGGCGCCCAAAGAGGCTCATGTCCTCCGCAACGGCCAGGAAGTCACGATTCCTGCCGAAGCACTGCAGGTGGGAGACCGGTTTCTGGCCCGACCTGGCGAGACCATTCCGACCGACGGGGTGATTCGGATCGGAAGCTCCAGCGTGGACGAGGCGGCAGTCACCGGTGAATCCATTCCGGTCGATAAGGTCCCCGGCATGAAAGTCTTTGCAGGAACCCTCAACCGGCAAGGTCTCCTGGAAATCGAGGCGACCACGTCGTTTCAGGACAACACCCTGGCCAAAATTATTCATCTGGTGGAAGCGGCGCAGGAGCGCAAGGGGCAAGCTCAGCAATGGATCGAGCGCTTCGGTCGCCGTTACAGCCCCGCCGTGCTGCTGGTCTCGGTCGGGTTCCTCGTGGTGCCGTGGCTCCTCGGCTTGCCACTGGAGGATTGGGCCGAGCGGGCAGTGGTGCTCCTGGTCGCGGCCGCTCCATGCGCGCTCGTGATGTCCACTCCAGTGGCGACCGCGGCCGCGATTGGCTGGGCCGGAAAACATGGCATCCTGATCAAAGGCGGCGTGCATCTGGAGCACCTCGGGGGAATCCGCATTGCCGCCTTCGATAAAACCGGGACCCTCACTGCGGGCAAACCGATTGTCACAGACATCATCGCGCTCAACGGCTCACCCGCCGAGTTGCTCGCGGTGGCAGCCGGCATCGAGTATGGGTCTGAACATCCGCTGGCGCGGGCCATCCTCGACAAGGCTCGGGCTGAGGGTTTTGCTCTGAGGTCGATGCAGGACTTTCAGGCCCTGACAGGCGTGGGGGCAACCGCGGTGTCTGATGGTGTGAGATGGTATGTTGGTAGTCCGGCGCTGTTCAAAGATCTTGGGGTCACCCTGGACACCGTTCGGGCGGAGGTGCAGACCCAGCAGGCCCAGGGAAAAACCGTCGTCTTGGTGGGAACGAAGCAAGCTCTGCATGGCCTACTCATCTTGCAGGATCCCGTCCGGGAAGGGGCGAAAGACGTCATCCTCGAGCTCCGCGGCTTGGGCCTGCGCGCGGTCATGCTGACGGGGGATAACGCGAGTACGGCACGGACTGTTGCCAAGAAGCTCAGCCTCGATGACAGCCTGGCCGATCTCAAACCGGAAGACAAGGTCGAGGCCGTCAAGGAGTTGGAACGTCGGCATGGACCGGTCCTGATGGTCGGCGATGGGATCAATGATGCGCCAGCCCTGGCGGCTGCGACGTGCGGGGTTGCTATGGGGGTAGCGGGAAGCGATGCGGCCATCGAGGCGGCGGATGTGGCACTGATGGCCGATGATCTGGCGAAGGTGCCCGAGGTGCTCCGGCTTGCGCTAAGAGCGAAGCGCATCAGTGTGCAGAATATCGTCTTCTCCCTCCTGCTTCTGGCCATCCTCATACCCTTGGCGGTGGGTGGCGTCTTGAATGTCGCCGTGGCCGTCCTCGTCCACGAAGTCAGCGAGCTGATCGCCGTCGCGAATGGTCTGCGAGTCGCCTGGCCAATAGTGTGCGTATCAACTTCGGAATAGCTGATTAGAAAAAGGCTTCAATGCTGAGCAAGATAACACTGATGGCTGCGTTCGTATTAATTATATGCAGCGGATACCAGGAACCTCTCCTCCGAAATTGTTGTATGCGCCGACAGGTATCGTAGCCACCGCTGCGCAGCATAATGAGAAAAGGATTCAGACGTACACAGAAAACCCGTGGGTGCAAGCCCAGCGGCCGATCATGTGAAGGTTACGGAGTAAGAGACTCAAGGAGGCCGAGGAACATGGCCATGGCCACTAGCGCTTGTTAAGGATCGCGAAGACGATGCGTCCTCTATAGTGCACCACTGGGAATATAATCGGTGGCTGAGAAAGGCGGAGTTCCCATGCAGCACAAGTCAGAGAGCAGACCCAGGCAGGAAAAGAATCTGCGACGGGTCTTGTTGCTGACCGGGACGTTTATGGTCGTCGAAGTGATCGCGGGCTTCTTTGCGGGAAGTTTGGCGGTGCTTGCCGACGCCGGTCACATGCTGACAGATGTGGCGGCGCTGAGTCTGAGCGCCTTTGCCCTGTGGATGGCTGGGAAACCGTCCACTCCCGAACACACCTATGGCTACCATCGCGCGGAGATTCTCGCCGCAGTTGTCAATGCCGTCGTGCTGTTGCTCCTGGCGACGTGGATTCTCTATGAGGCCTATGACCGCTTCGGAGAGCCAAGTCAGGTATTGGGCCTTCCGATGCTACTGGTCGGACTAGTGGGGTTGGCGGTGAATCTTGCCAGTATGAAACTGCTCGACGGCCATGCTGACGAGAGTCTGAACCTGCGGAGCGCCTATCTTGAAGTGCTGAGTGATGCGATCAGTTCTATCGGCGTCATGCTCGGTGGCGCGATTATTTGGACGACCGGATGGGTGCTCATCGATCCACTTCTCAGCGTGGGGATCAGCTTCTTCATTGTCTGGCGCACGTGGACGCTCCTTTCTCAAGCCGTTCATGTTCTCATGGAAGGCGTTCCAGCGGGTGTGGATGCACGGGAAGTCGGGCGGGCGATGGCCGACGTACCGGGGGTGAAGGGGGTACACGACCTCCATATCTGGACCATCACGTCCGGTCTAAATGCACTCAGCTCCCATGTTGTGGTCTTGGTTGGGGAAGATCGAGATGCGGTCTTGCTCCGCCTGCAACAGCTGCTGGCGGAGCAGTTTCGGATTGAACATGTCACGTTGCAGATTGTGGAGCAAGGTTCGGATCGGATTCGGATCGATTCCTAGGCCTCTCACGATGAGATCGAATAAATCCAGCTTTCAGGCATAGCGAGCACGACGTGGAGAACCCGGCCGCGTTCTGAAGATATCCCTGAGTGCGCAACGTGTGGAAGTTGTTTCACCTAGGAGGACATTGCGATGGCGTTGCTCGGCTCAATCGGACTGTTTATCGTCGCCGGACTCTGCGAAATAGCCGGCGGCTATCTCGTATGGTTGTGGCTCCGCGAGGGGAAACCGATCGGCTACGCAGTTGCGGGTGCGTTCATCTTAGTCCTCTACGGCATCATTCCAACGTTTCAGCCGGCCCATTTCGGCCGCGTCTATGCCGCCTATGGAGGCATGTTCATCGTGTTGTCGCTGCTCTGGGGCTGGGATTTCGACGGCACAAGGCCAGACCGGCTCGATGCGGTCGGAGCGATGATTTGCCTGGTTGGCATGGGAGTGATCATGTACGGGCCACGTTCGTGAACGACGACGTTGCTGTGTCGTAAAAGAATCAGTGACGAGTACGGGCCGGCCTCCGCTGGGTCGGCGTTTCGCGATGTCAGCAGCCGCCCGCACTCACGCCAATTGCTCTCGGTGCTGGGGCTGACTGTCTGGTGAAACGCCGAGCCGCGAACGGGCTGGCATCGAACACCCCCGGGTTCAAGAGATCGCAGCCTCGAAACCGACTTCTATCAGTGAGGTGGCAACATGAGGGGCAATTGTCGGGATGTTCCTGCATTGGTCATGGTCACGCTGCTGATGGCCCTCGCCTCTACCGCGATCAGTGGCTGCATCGAGACACCTTCGTCTCGCCTCGCCACTGCCAAGCAGGCGCTACTTGGCAAGTCGGAGTCGGCAATCCTGGCCTGCGCCGGTGCACCACGGATGGTCTCATCGCAGCATGGTCTGAGAGTGTTGAGCTACTACAAGGGGGGAGGAGTGCTCGAACAGTCCTTCCCTGGAAGCAAAAGCGGTCGTCCGGAAGGCGTGCGGCACGCCTGTTTGGCGATCGTGACGATGGAGAATGATCGGGTTACAGAGGTGCAGTACCAGATCATGCCGGAGTCAACGGCCGGCCATGAGCATTGCGAAGAGCTGTTTCAGTACTGCAGGCCCTAACCCCGCGTCTATCCACGACCAGATGTCATTTCGTCAAATCCTCGACGCGCTTTCTGAGTATACAAAAAGCCTCGTCAAAGGCCGCCTCGATTTCGGCGTCAGATCCAATCGCTTTGGCTGGATCAGGCGTGCTCCAATGCAGCTTTGTTGGCTTCCCCGCAAATAGTGGACAACTTTCACCAGCGGCCTGATCGCACACCGTAATCACGAGATCAAAGGATTGATTCGCAAACCGTCGAGGTAGGGGATTTTATTGTCTACGCTCGGTATGAGCGCCTGAAGGTCGGCGAGAAACCCGACCCACCATTCAAGCTAGCTGAAATTGTGGGGCAACCGAGCGAACCGAGGATGGCGTTTCTCTACGAGGCGTGGGAGAAGCCGTTTCGCATCCAGCCTGACCGGCGTGAGGGCCGTTGACCAACTCCTGCCCACATGTGACAATACGGCCAGATTTCGAGGAGGATCCGATGAACGCTGAATACGAGAGCTGGGCCGAAACGCTGGATACCCTGGCCGACGCGGAGGAAATGGAGGCGATCCGGGAAGGTGAAGCTGATGTCCGCGCCGGCAATGTCGTGTCGTTCGAGGAGGCGTTTGGCCAGCCCCACGGCAGCGCCCCTATTTCTTCCTGTCGAGCGGATTCTCGCTCACAAACGGCTCGTCATACATCCCCAGCTCCTGCGACAACCTCGCTGCTCATCGAGCGCGCGCATCCGCGCTGCTAAGCGCTCCTCGTCCGTCATCTCATCGTCCGGCTTCTCACTCGGAGCTTCGGCCATGATCTTGTCGAGCCGGGCGGCATCGTCGTGGTCTGGTTTGGGCATTTCAGAATCCGCCTTTAGGATCGTAGTGGCACATACGATCTCCATCTTTCTTTATCAACTCCTCAACCTTAGCCATCCTCTCATTTGACGCATCACACAGCGCAATCGTCCGGTCGATGGACTTCTCGGCTCGTTGCGTGGCCTCCTTGACCGCGGCTAGGAGGGCGTCCCAGTCGGCTTCGCTGTGGGGTTGGCGGTGAGGTTTGGGCATGATTGGTATATTATACGCCGGCATCTGAGGGCGGGAAAGTGCGGGTGTAGTCGTGGCTAAAAAATTGATCAGCGCGAAACGCCAGCGAGATGAAAGTGTCAGACTCGCCATGGAGTATTGGAAGGACGGGGATTGGTACGTTGGACAGGTAATGGAAGTTCCCGGCGTGATGAGTCAGGGAGCGACACTGCGTGAGCTCGAGCAAAATATTCTGGACGCCTATTGGCTCATAAATCCTAAGGAACGTCTGATTAATTCACGTTTGCGCTGAGAAATCTGTTTCTGGGGTGGTCAACAAGGGCTATCCGTATTGAACTGCGATAGTCCGGGAGCGTCGTTGTCGGGGTTCGCCCATCATCTGGCGCCCGCTCCCTCGTTCGCACATCCGCCCGCTAGGCCCCCACCAACAGGCGCCGTCGAGCCACGTACAGATTCGCCAAGCCGCAGCTGATGAACAGCCAGTGGGTATTCTTCGCCAACCCGCGGTAGCGGACTTTGGACCATCCAAAGATTCGCTTGATCACCAAGAACACATGCTCGACTTTGGCGCGGACCCTCGACTTCGTTCGATTGCGGGCGCGCTCCGCCTCGCTCAGGGGCCGATGCCGATGGGCTTTCGTCTGGATGAAGTTCTGGGCACCGGGGGCGTGGTGCCGGATCACGTCGCGTTGCCCGCTGTAGGCCGCGTCCCCCCACACGCGGGTCTCCTGTCCATGCAGCAGCTTGGGCAACACCTGACTGTCATGCACATTCGCCGCCGTGGCGGCCACCGAATGGATCAGCTTGGTCCGGCTGTCCACCCCAAGATGGGCCTTCATGCCGAAGTACCACTGGTTCCCTTTCTTCGTCTGATGCATCTCTGGATCCCGCTCCTTCTGGCGATTCTTCGTCGAACTGGGCGCCGCAATAATGGTCGCATCCACGATGGTGCCCCGGCTGACCGTCATGCCTTGGGCGGCCAGATACGCTCCGATCCGCGCAAAGAGTTGTTCGCCCACCTGGTGGGCTTCCAGCAGATGCCGAAATTTGCAGATCGTTGTCTCATCCGGCACGGGCTCGCGGCCGAGATCAATGCCCACGAACTGCCGCATGGCGCGCGAGTCGTACAACGCCTCCTCCACCGCCGGGTCCGACAGGTTGAACCACTGTTGCAGACAATGGAGGCGCAGCATGCGTTCGACGCCCACCGGCGGACGCCCAGGGCCCTCGGCCTTGGGATAGACCGGCGCAATCACGGCAGCCAGTTCCGCCCACGGCACCACGCGGTTCATCTCGTCGAGAAATCGCTCCCGGCGGGTGGGCTTGCGATACTGTTCAAACGTGACCTCGGCAAACGTCGATTGCTGCATGGGGGCGCCTCCTCATCAGTGCTGCGCTACCCGTAGCACATCGCGAGCGGAGAATAAATCAGACCTTCCCTAAGACTGTCGGCATACACGAGGCAAAGGCGCGCCTCTCTGCACTCCTCGCGCAAGTCGCCATGGGGCAGCACTTCGTTCTGACGAAGCGCGGGCAGCCAGTCGCGCAACTGATTCCGCTCGAACGACGGAAACCCGTGCCACGACCTGGGCTCCTCAAAGGGCGGATCCGTATCGCTCGCGACTTTGATGCGCCGCTTCCAGAAAGCGTGCTAAAATAATTTGGATGTCATACGAGTAGTCGTATGCCGCAACACGAAGAGAGGCCCGGCATCATGCAGGTTTTTGCCGAGGCTGCCGCCCGCTGGGGGAGCGTCGACCCGAACGACGAGAGGGCAGTGCAGGATTTTTTCGAGAAAGTCGTCCCCGCCATGTCAAAGAAAGTACAGCAGCGCATCTTTGATGAAGTGTTCGTGGGCGGGTTGGGTCATGGACACAAAGAGTGAGACTAGGCGGCACGTTCGAGGATCGAGGCAGACCTAAAGATCTTCCCTGGCGGTTCTAAGAAAATCGGCCATCTCGCGGTGATCCCCCAGTCCGGATGCGTCAGCCATGCGGCCTGCGTGGGGACTTCAAAGTCGAAGTTGAGATGTGCGGCGTATTCGTCGTACCCCTTACCTGACCCGTTACAGATTATCCCCCGCGCCATCAAATACTGATGCCAATGCCCCATCATCATGAAATCGTAGGGCCGCATCACCGCCATCTGCCGTTTGCGCTTCCTCGCAAAGCCCAGTAGCAGCGGCGAGAGGGCTCCGGCGATACCGCTCCCACCCTTAAACTGATCCCCGTGCGTGAGCAAATATCGCGTGTTGTGCAGCGCAAACTGCACGTCCGACCCCTCAGGGATCTCGAACGTAATGTCCTTCTCGCCCTTAAAATGCTTCGCGAGTAACTGGTAGACGAGCCAATCGTAGTTGTCGAACACCCTGTTTTTCGCCCGCGGCTTCTTATCGATCCGGCCATGGTTCCCAACGACGGCCGGGATGTACACCCGCCCGAACGCGTTGTGCATGGCAGTGATGCCGGCAATGAGGTGGTCAGCGAGAGAGAGCACGGAGACGTGGATAGGGAATTCATTTGTCTCGCGTAGTTCGTCGTGGATGATCCCCGAGAGACAGTCGCCTCCCAGCGCCAACACCGCGTAGTCGTATGACGGTTTGGAGAGGTGGTTGGTGGTGAGGTCGATGAACGTCCCGAAGCAGTGTTTCAACCTGTCCACCGCAATGCGGTGATTATAGGCATTCACCCCGCCGATCTGCGCGGGATCCACCATCTCGTCCCAGTGCAGGTCAGAGACGAACAAGAGGGGGATGCCGGTGGTATGCCCCGATGCCTGCTTAAATCGCCATGCCAGAGGATTGGCCGGCACGTCAGCGGATCCGTGGATGATTTCGCGGAGTGCGTGAACGGAGACTTGCTCCTTCGTCATCTCCCCGAGCTGCCCGCGCAAATCTTTGACAGTCTGTTCGAGCTGCGCGATCTTTCGCAAGTGCGCCGGCGTGGCAGGCTCAATGAGCTTCACGCGCTCAATCTTCGACGGCTCCGGCTGCTCAAACCCAAACCGGCCCACTGCCGCGTCGATTCGTGACTTGAACGTGTTGATCAGGATCTTAAGGCGCCGCGCCGCTACGCCGCCCGCTGCTTTGAGTGCCTTGATTGCCTGTGCTGCGTCTTGCGTGGTGAGCCGTGAATTCGCCATGCAGCGGATTATACAGGGCGAACACGTATACGCCGGGGGAAGGCGGGGACTGCATAAGATTGTGGGGGTGTTGGGTTAGGAATACACGCCGTGTTCGATGCGGCCCAGCAACGTCAGCACTTGCTCTCTGCCCTCCGGCGTGGACAACAGAGACCGAGGCGTAGCCCCGGACAATGCGCGGTTTGGGTGATCGAGCCAGCCCCTTGCCTTCTCAGCCTCCCCGAACACCTCCACGGCTCTGGCGATGACGGCATCAGCATTAATCATGTTCGTGGCCATGGTTCAGGAAGAAGTGCTGCCGGTCCAAGGCGATGGCCTCCACCTGCGCGATGTCTTCTTTGGTGAATCCCTGGTAGACTCGTGCGGCGCGCCGCAAAATCTCTTCGGGACCGACAGACATCTCAATGTCCACCGTATGATCCATGCCGCAATGCTATCACCATAAGAGCCCCGAATCCATCCACACTGTGCACAGCGTGCCCTGCACGCTGCAATCATGGCGGAGCCGCACATCGCATGTTTCAGCCTGGGAGCTCATCTTTTGGACCAGATTTGTGCGTTGGGGAGAAATGCTGGGGGTAGTGGTCAAAGATCTTGGTCATGATTTTTGGGAATACCTTTGCGATGAGGCCTGTTCCGATAATGATGACAGCAAACGCGACAATGTGATCCATGGGATCCCCCTTATAGAGCTGCTTCCCACTCTCGCCCACTCTTGCGCAATAGCGATCTGAACCTCAGCGGGGAATCGTGGGAGCGCGTGATTGAAAAACTGGCTGAGGGCCTCGCGTGAGGCCACATCGACCCTGTAATGGGCGGCAATGTCTCAAGAGACGTGCACGGGAGTTGGCATCACGGTCTCGGCTCATGTCTTCCGCACAACCTTGCCCCGAAGGAGACGTCGCGGCCACTAATTCCGTGAAGGCAGGAGATCAATGATGGCAAGTCGAATCTGAACGTTTCCTGTGCTTGCGCAATGTCCAACCGATCCAATAGCACCGTCTCTGGCCGCCCTGTGACCTTTCGTGACGCCACATCCTTAGATGACATTTCCTTCTGTAGGCTATGATGATACAAAGGTAGAAACGAGTGCAACTAGGACAGAGTTCAGTGTGCACGCAGCAATGCTGCGAGAGCCGAGAGGACTAAGAGCACGAGGAGCAATGTTGACCATGTGTCTGACGGTACCTTGTTTTAGGTGCCGTGAGGCGGGATGGGAAACCGTAGATCGGTAGGGTGATCGATCGAGTGTGCGTGCTGACCTCGACTACCGTCACGTCGTCTGGGGAGTAAGGGCTAGAACCTCTCTCAAATCGTTTGAAAGCTATGCCACTACTTCATGCAGGGCTGAGTCCATGGTTCTGTTGGACTCTTATTTCCAGGCTGAACATCAAGTGGACTAGGAAAACACTCCGTACTCAATACGACCAAGGACGGTCAGCACACGCTGAACGCCTTCAGGCGTAGAGAGGAGCGACCCTGGTGTGGCGTCGGCGAGCAGAAGGTTTGGGTCATCGAGCCAGCCCCTGGCTTTCTCCGCGGATCCGAAGACCTCAACGGCTCTGGCAATGACGGCATCAGCATCCATGCGAAGATTCTATCAGCCTTGCAGTCTCGAATTCACCTGCACGAGGCATTCTGCACACTGCGATCACGGTTCCTAGGTCATGTTACATTCTTTTCCCGGCACGCATCACTTGCAGTTCGTCTGGATTAAGTCCTGAAAGTAAAGGACTTTTTTGCAATGTCGCGGGGTATGTCTTGAAAGTAAACAAATTTTTCAACCTGCTCCGGAGCAAGACAAAGGGCCCAAATATTTGGTTTCTAGCGATGTGCAGTAAACAAGTTTATTTTTTGTCTACACCCGGTTACAAGCATGTGGGCGTCAAGCAATCGACCATATGCGGCCATGGCCTTCGCCTTGGTTTGATCGCCGTAGACCTTCTGAACGGCATACAGCATGGCCGCCGGCTCGATGAATTCGCGCTTGTGACGCTCGATTGCGTCCTCGTCCAACGTCTTAGCCACGCGCACTGAGCTCCTTGAGTTCAGCCAGGAATGCCGTGCGCCGACATCGACGGTTCGCTGCGCTCCATCCGCGTTGACGTCCACGCCATTCGGGAGAATGGGCTCGCAATGCATTATCTTGCACAAGACGAGGTCCAAACAACTAAACTAAGGACAAGATGGGCAGTGATTCTCACCGTGTCTTCGACGACATCCGTGATGGACGCATTGTTTCCACCAAACCAGACCGTGGCGGGTACCTTTCTGGGCCCAATCGGTTCCTCATCACGCTTGAGAATAGCCGCCGCTCCGGAATCAACCGGAAGGGTGCGTCGCGGCCAACATTGCGCCGCTTTGGCACTGGGACTGAGCTCAAACCACGCTCGACCGTGCGCACTTGCACAAATCAGCGCGGCGGGACGATCTGTCAGCTGGACCAAACGCATGGCGGTCGCGGTGATACTGGTTTCAAATTGTTCCGCCAACCCTCGAACCGTTTCTAAGGTGAGAGGCTTATCGTTTAAAAGCGGCTGAAACAAATACTGTGGCAGGAGCAATTCAGCTGCATAGCGATTGGCCACGCTTTCTCTGTCACGTCCTTCCCACTTACACATCAGCTGTTCATTATCGCAAACGAGGGCAACTTTGCCGCGATGCTTCATCCAATGGCCCAATTCATGAGCGGCCGAGAATCTCTTTCTCGACGTGGTCGCCCGTTGGTCCACTGTGATAATTGCGCGATTGCCGTGGCCGATAATCCGTCCTTCACACCCAACAAGCCGTTCGTAAATCACTGTGGCGCCGCAGTATTGCGCAATGGCTTCGATATCGATGTCACGAGGAGCGGTAACGTGTAATGCTTTCAGCAACGCTTGTGGATCGTCAGCAATCATAATTAGCCATACAGGAAAGAAGAGCTTTATGAGTCCACACCCCTCGCATCACGGAGCAGGAAGTCTCCTGACGATTCAATTTGGAGAACGTGTGAGATTGCATGGATAAAGCAGGCAGTCCTGATAGTACTGTACACCCGTCGCGACGGCAAGTTAGCCACATTTTATGCGTATGTCTCGAGGACGAGAACCATGGCAATATCTGTGTGATTCGTAGACATCCTTTCACTTTGTTCCAGCCTGGTATTGCGCTTGGACGTGCCGCCGGAGCGCCAAGTCTGTCTGGTAGTGAGCCACCTGGAATCGCTCCCTGCCAGGGTCGTAGTTGGCTTCAACGTCATCCCAAAACGGCGTGTCCTCGCTCTTCGTGTGCAACATCTCGATGAGTGTCTGGCCGTTCAACGATCCGTGAGGTCGATCCCAGTTGTAGTAGTGTTGCCACTCGGCCACCCGCAATTCCAGATCAGGGCTGTTCAGATCAGCGACCGCCCAGAATTCCTTCCCGATCGGTCTTCTGGGAGCGCTCTACTTTGCCATTCAGGTGCGGTGAGGCGGGCTTGATGGGACGGAATTTGATGCAATGGTCCATCAGCCACTGTTGGACCGACCCCGCGAAGAATTCCCGGCCCCGGTCGGTTTGAACCCGCTGCACCGGAAACGGCATCTCCTCCAGGACGCGTTCCAAGAACGCGAGGGTACTTGCCGCCGTGCGTCGGCAGAAGATCGCCAGCACCCGATAACGCGTACAATCGTCCACCGCGGTGTACTGATAGCATCCCGGAGCAATCTTACAGGTGTCGAGCTGCACGCGGTCTCCAGGAATGGGCCGGACGTACCGCAGTAGTGGCTTCCTCCGAGCCGGGCGCACTAGCGGGGGAACTTGGTTGATTGCCAGGACCTTGTGAATTGAGTCTAACGAGAGCTTGAGATCATGATGGCGCCGCAGTTCACTCTGAATTCGTCGTGCCCCCAGTTTCCGTTCGGCTCGCAAGCTGAGAATGAGCCGTCGTTCTTTCTCGAACACACGCCGATTGGGTGACCGCACGGGGCGGCGACTGCGATTGAGGAGACCGGCCTCTCCTGCCTCATGAAACCGGCGGACCCACTTCCGGAGTGTGGGGCGGGAGACCCCGCATCGTCGACAGACCAGGCCTGCATTACCGGTTCGCTGATAGAGCTGTACCCACAGAAGTCGCCTGCGAATTTCGGAGTCCATTGTTCTACTTTAGTTGAAACGATGTATGCGAATCACACACAATATCGAGGAACTTTTACCCAGGGGACTTCGACTCTTCTGTAACCAGCGGAGCGTCGGACGTCGTTCGGACTGACCACGGAGAGTTTGGAATGCGGTGACGCCTGTTTGCCGTCAAATATGGATGTGCACTGAGACGGCGTGAGCGATTTCACCTAGCATTTACGGTCATGTTTCGCGATGGTGCATTATCGCGTTAGGGAGGGAGAAAGATCCTCGCCGCGCTCTACTTGTCGACGACTCATAACCGTGGTGTTGCACCTCAACACATCCCACGGGTTACCTCATTAGGTTTTCTTGAATTTGAGAAGGCCCAAGACATGAAGCTGCCGCAACAGGCTATCGACGTCCGACGGCGCCATATCGCTCAATTTCCGGTGCTGACCAGTCAACACCGCGGGTTTCAAATAATGATGATGTGCGAGGCACGCTTTGAGCAATTCCAACTTGTCTTTCATAGTCGTCGGCAAGGACAGGCGGACACGTTTTAGTGAAGTCACCTCTTTTTGGTAAGTCTGGCGGGATTCAGCCAGTGCTTGGTGACCAGACTCTCCGAGCGCCTCTGCGAACACTCTTGTCGCGCGCTGACCAAACTGTTGTGGGTCCAAGCCACTTCCCCGAATTTCTTCGTCCAATTCTTCTTCTGAGAGGTTCATAATTGCTTCGGCCTCTAAATCGAGCAGGCGCTCATATTGAGACCAAACGTCGTTAGCGTTAGTTTTTGATTTCATAACAGTCCTTCCAAGTTGCGTTTCCTAATCTTACTCGTGGCGCGTACTATCTGCATATTGTATACGGCGTATTGCGGTTTTGTGATTTTTAGCCGCTGGCAGATTTCCGGACCGCTTAAGCCCTCAATTTGAAGCTGAAATACCTTCTCTCCCATGGAGTGTTGGCCTAGAAGAGCTGCCATGTGACACTTAATCTTGTCCAGAGCGATCTCGCGCCGCTTCAATTCCAACTCTTCTTCCGGATTTGGAAGGGCAGAGGGAAAGTCGTCTGCGGTCTTCGCCCTCACCTCGTTGTCGAGATCTTCTTCATCTTTCGAATTGAGCGAGGAGACAAGGATTGGCTCCTGATACCGTTGACTATTGTGATGTTGCGCATGGTTACTCACTTCTGATCTGATTACCCAGCGCAGATGATCGCGCATCGAGTATTTTTTGTTCCAGGGCCGCGATCCTGCGAGTGTCGCCTCGATGGCTTCGTGCACGAAGTCTTCATCCTCCCGCCCTCCTGCCAATACGCCGATGCGAGCCACAAGCTGCCTTGCTAGCCACATTAAGCTCTTGCGTTCCTCTAGGCTTAGTGCCTCGATGGCGCGTCGGATTTCATCCTGAGTCGCTACCATAATTTACTTCAATCCAGAACTCGAAACTGCTGGCTCAAATATTTGTCTACGATCGTTCCGTTAAAAACCGACGAAAGATCAGTATAGGCGAGTATGCCTTAGGGAGAGTTACCTCCGAGGCGGCTAGGATAACACGACAAAGAAGGATGGAAATGAGAAAAGCGATTTGGGAACAGAAAACGGTCGAACGCGACGGCGTAAAGCCGGTGTGGAAACAACCGCGTGGGAACTACGGAAGTAACTTTTGGCAGATGTACAGCCGGAAATTGGATCGAGATGTCCACTTCTACAGCAGTCTTGAGCGCGACCACGGCGTGATCGTCGAAGCCGATCCCACGGTCGCATGGTTTTGCGAACAACCGCTGCGTATCAACATTAAGGTGGATGGCCGAGATCGCGAAACAGTGATGGACATGTTGATCCAGTTCACGGACGGCCGAGAGGAATATCGTGAAGTCAAATATACGAGTGATGTGCAACGAGCCGACAATGGCTCACGAGTGGCTCGACAACTTGCCGCTCAGCGTGAATGGGCGTTCGTCACCGCTCATGGCTACAAGATCGTCACGGAGGAGGAAATCAGACGGAATGCCATGTTCCTTCGGAACTGGAAACAGATCCTGGCGTATCTCGCCACCTATGCGTCCTATGATCTCGCGGAGATTGAAAATCAAATCCTCGCCGCGTTCGACGTCGAACCGTCCTGGTCCCTGAAAGATCTAGAACGTCATATCGCTCGTCCAGACCGTCAGACGGTAAAGGCCGCGATGTTTCGCCTCATCCATGGTGGTCTGTGCACGGCTCCGCTCGACAGGTATCCGTTGACCAATACCTTAACCATACAGCGAGGGACAAAATGACGGTATCGAAGCCTCGAATTGATCGCGACTCACTCCCGCCCAATGTGACAAACCTCTCTCGCTGGCCGACCATCGATCTCACCCTTTTGGACGAGAACGATGCAGACCGAGTAGCGAGACGGATTCAGGCCGTCCGTGCCTATATCGAAGGGCAACCCGTTGGAATCCTCTCGAAACAAGCAGGCATGCCACGGCAAGAAGTGTATCGGCTCGCAAAACGTTGCATGAAGCTCCACCCTGACGGCCGAATCTGGGGGTTTCGAGCCCTGCTGCCGGCGTGTCGCATCACTCCCTACGTTCGAACAGCCACGATAGATGGCTCCCGACCTTCTCAGCAGGGAGGGGCCGCTGGGGCGCTCACAATGCTGTTCGACCGATACCCGACGATCCAAAAAGCAGTGGACTCCTTGTTCCTGAAGAAAGTCAAAGAGCATGTCGTCCAGGAGTCCCGCATGCCGGTCAAGACGATTCATAAATATTTTATTGAGAAGTGTAAGGAAGCTGGCCTGACCGCAAGACACTATCCCCTCAACATGAACCATCGGGGACGGCGTGCGCTGTCGAGCTATCTGAAGCGGCTCTTCAAATCGAACCTGAAACAAGCAATAAAGGCGCGCCATGGGGAGGACGCCGCGCGCGCGCTGGCTTCGAGGGAAGCGGGACCTGACAGCATCGTGACCAGGCCGTTCGAACGGGTTGAGTTTGACGGCCATCGGATCGACGCGGTTTTCACGATTGACCTGCCGAATCCCTATGGAGGCATTCAACGGCTTGTCCTTGATCGACTGTGGCTACTCGCCATCATTGACGTGAAGACTCGCGCAATTTTGGGGTACACCTTGGTGCTGAATCCCGAATACAACGCAGAAGACGTCCTCCGTTGCGTCAAGCATGCGCTGACACCTTGGAGCCCCATGACCTTAACCATCCCCGGATTGAAGTATACGAAGGGGAGTGGACTCCCTTCTGGAGTCTATGCCGAATGTGCCTGGGCGTTGTGGGACGAACTATGGTTCGACAACGCCAAAGCCAATCTGGCCGATGCGGTCAGGTCAAATCTCAGTCGAGTAGTCGGATGTGCCATTAATGCTGGCCCTGTGAAAACCCCTCAGCGTCGACCCTTCATTGAACGACTCTTTCAAACGTTGGAAGAGAACGGATTTCATCGGCTGCCGTCCACGACGGGCAGCGGTCCGGATGATCCTCGCCGTGACGACCCAGAAGCCGCGGCGCTACGCTGGAATATCTCGTACCAACACCTTGTTGAACTGACCGACGTACTCATTGCTCGTTACAATGCCGAGCCGCACACGGGGCTGGGCAATCGGTCACCGCTCGAGATGCTTGAGTACTTTATTGTGAATGAGGGATGCGAGTTCCGGGCAGTGCCTGAACAGAAGCGACAAGATCTGGCGTTGCTCCATATCCGCGTCGTGCGGTGTATTCGCGGAGATGTGACGCAGGGGAAGTGCCCCTACGTTGAATTTGAAGGCGTCCGCTATTACAACGAGGTCCTCCGTCACAGTCCGGACCTCGTGGGAGAACACCTCTCGCTCCTCGTCGATCCGGACGATCTCCGCTGTGTCACCGCGTATCTCGAGGACGGCCGAGAATTTGGTGTGCTCACGGCGCATGGGCTTTGGGGCCGGACGCCGCATACGCTCACCGTTCGAAAGGCCATTAATAAACTCCGAGCTCGGAAGCTGATCTTCTATACGGATAACGAGGATCCAATCCTCGTCTATATGGACTTCCTCAATCGGCAAGCGGCGACGAGTAAGCTGGCGAGGGGGCAGTCGGCCAAACTCCACACAGAGCTTCAGGCAGTTCCCCCAACTCAGCCCACGTCGTCGATCGCTGATGTCACAGAGTCGAATCCCCCAGCGTCGTCCCGCACGGTCTATACCCCCGCTATGAGGAAGACCCGCCTCGATTAACCGCAGTGAAAGGAGTAATGAATGTCACATGTCCTACACCTAAGGCCTTCTGTGCCTTCTGGAACCCACCCGATCGAAACCGGACGGTATATACTCTTCACGCCACCATTGGGCCGCTTCTGCGACGATCTCAAAAACTGGGTCAATAATCGAGCGGCAGGCGCCATCGTCACCGCGCCGCCCAGGTTCGGCAAATCAAAAGGGATTCGATTTGCCGTCAACGAGTTGCACGAGGAACTTGGCGCGACGCTCCCGATCCTAACGTTTTGCTGTCAGGACCATCAGTACCCGACCGAATCACGGTTTTTTGAAAGTCTACTCAGCGATTTCGGTCATAGTCTCAGCCTCCGTGGAACCGCCAGCGCAAAGCGGGCACGGTTAATACAGTTTTTGGTACAGGAAGCCTGCGCCAATGACCATCGGCGCTTGGTGTTGATTGGAGACGAGGCGCAGAAACTCCGAGAACCCCACTATAAATGGTTGGTCGATATCTATAATGGGCTGGATCGCCACGATATCGCGACAACCGTTGTGCTTGTCGGGCAACCGGAATTAGTCCATCAACGAGACGCCTTTGAAACGGCCAAGAAAATGCAGATTGTCGGCCGGTTCATGGTACACCTTCACCGATTTGCCGGCCTGCGGAACCAGAAGGATTTTGCCTACTGCCTGAAGGGCTATGACGATGAGTCCGAGTACCCTGAGGCCAGCGGCTATTCGTTCACACGATATTTCTTTCCCTCAGGATTTGAGGCGGGATGGCGCTTGGCCGGGGAAGCAAAGGTTCTCTGGGAGGCATTCCAGCATGTGAGGGCTGAGGCCAAGCTACCTGGTAAAGCTGAAATCCCGATGCAGTACTTTTCACGAACTGTGGAATTCGCGCTCAGGGACTACAGGTCGATGGACGGTGGCCCACCGACCATTTCATTGAATCAGTGGAAAGAAGCCATCGAACGTTCTGGATACCGTGATGCGGGGCGATACTTATGAGCCAATTGAACGAAGGACATGATCAGATGGTGCCACACACACGATATACGTGGGATGCCAGCCAATGCGTTCCGTTTGAGTCCACGTGGTCAATCTTTCAGAAGTTCATGGGGTTTAATGCCTGCGGGGCTCGAGATATTCAGCGCGAATTCGGGCTTGCGAGGAAAAGACACTATCCTCAAAACTGGTCGGATCGGGATCGGAACTTACACGACTGGGGCGCGCTCAATCCGGAGCTCGTGCAGCGCGCACTGAACTTGACCGACCTCCACATGAGGACGGCACGCACTGTTGACTATATTCGCCCGGATGAAGCGAAAGTGTTGGCCAGTCGATCCCTTCGCATCTGCCCGAAATGTATCAAGGGAGGCTTTCATACCCCTCTCCATCAGTTGATATTCATTCCCCAATGCCCTCTGCACCAGGAGCCACTCCTGGAGGTCTGTGGTGACTGCGGTAAGCCGACGCCTCTGTACTCTTTGTCAAGGGAGTCATGTTGTAACCCTTATGGCTGTGCTGAATGCGGAGCGGTCTGGTGGCAACGGAGTCGTGTCGGACAGATGACAGCAGGGGAGCAAGAAGAGCGGTTTCGCCTCATGTCTGAGATCGGCGAGTGGCTCACGAAAAGAAGGGAGGACCGAACGATTGAGGCGCAAATCTCTAAATTGGCTCGGTTTATACCAGACGAGCATGAAATTCAGGCCTACGTTCGACGTCTGCCGGAGAGATGGGCGAACGTCTTGGGAATGAACGTGCCGCACCACATCGCTGAATTGCGAGAGACAGATTTGCATGTCACGGTGGAGTATACGGCGTGGAACGTCGATGGATCGAGTTCATCCGGATTGTTAGACAACAGGAAATATTTCGAGGTGTATCGTGCGATTCGCCGTGCACTCACAAGGCGAGTTCATAAAGCCCACCGCGAGTGCTTTGAAAAAATGGGGCGTGGGATTTGGTTCCCGGTCACAGCCAGAGAAGTGCCCGTGCGGCATTTCTGCCAAGAAGCTTACGCGTTGCTTCTCTGGAGAATGTTCTGGGAAAACATCGATGTTCCGCAAAAGTTCTTTTCGCGACAGCTCGTACTCATTCATCGTGAGATAGATTTTGTATCCGACAGAATCCCGTCGGACCTCTCTCCGGAGGCTACCATGCGAATATTCGGACTGGAATGTCTGAGAACGTATCGGCGATGCCAGGAGCTTGGGAGCGTGATGCGGCAAAAAGAGCATATCGGTTTCCCGTTGTATCGCCTGAATAAGGATCGCGCAGGCGAATGGGTTGTGAAGGTCCCTAAAATCGGAAACAGACAGAGGCTCCATTGGTGGTGGCCGAGGCGATGGGAGAAGGCTCTTTCGATTCAAGACCACGAATCAAAAAGGGCTGCTTAGAATGACATTCTAAAAAGGTATTTGTCGGTGAAGAATATACCGTAAGGGGGAGCATCGGCTTAATCCAGTGATTCGCGCGCATCCGACCCGGTTTCAGGCTGCTCTATATAGGTTGGTCTGAAAGATACCATCCTTCTATTGCAAAGCTGTTTTCCGCCGTTCTCTCAAAAATCATCCAATTGACTGAGATCGGGATCTAAGCCTACACTCGGCACCCACAGTCATAAGTATCCGAGAGCAGTTGTTCCTAATAATTTTTCTATTATGAGGACGGGGAATGAACATTTTTGTGCGGGTAGAGGACTGAAATCATTTTACTTCCAAAGTGTAATAAGATTTAGTTGTTCGGAGTTCGGTTGTGGAGTGGCACGGAATCGCGGATCGGAAAAAGTTGACATAATATATCTTATCAGACATCTCTCCAATGCTGTCATTTGAGCTGCTCGCGCGATTTCGCAAAGAACTCTCCCTCACCGGCAGCGCACTCTACGAGACGATCGTCGCCATCGCGGAGCGCGTCAATCGCAAGGTGCAGGTGCTCCGCCTCCATGGTCAGGCCGCGGCGATTCTGAGTCAGATCCAGGCCTTGCACCGGCAAATCGGTCGTCGCATAGCCGACACCCTCGCCACACCGACCGGCTCGGCGCAGTCGGAATCTCGCGCCACGCTGCTGCCGCTGGAGGAGGCCATCCGTTCGGCCTCGGATCGTATCAAGGGACAGCGAACGACCCTGCAGCACATCGAAAGCCATATCCGCGAACTCAAGGTTGAAGTGGCCCAAGAAGAGTTGCTCATCCTGCAGCGCGAGTTGGGCTTGCGCGACGCCGCCATCGAACGCGTGGTGGTGACCCCCGGCGCGGCCGTCATCGGCCATCCGATCGGCGAATTCGATCTCCCCGCGACCACCAGAATCGTGGCCGTGTTTCGAGGCCCATTCCTGCTCCCCCTTTCAGCCTCCTTGACGCTCCGGGCCGATGACATTGTGATTCTTGCCGGCCTTCGCAACGATCTGACCCATTGGCTCCCGCATTTCCACCGGACCGAGGTATCCAAGACGGCCTGAGCCGCTCCTTTCGCTGCAAATCACGATTCTGGTATCCTGTAGCCGGGCCAGGGTGTGGTCGCCGGAGCTTGCCGCCACCATGAAGACACGATTATTCTTCTCGACGCTGCGCATGCTGATCGTCGTTCTCTCCGCATGGCTGTTCGGCGATGGCGGCGTCGGCCTCGCCGGGACAGACCACGGCGCATCCCCGCATAAAGAGTCCCCCGGACTGCGCCTGTTGGAAGATCTACAAACCGTCATTACGGACCTGGCTGAGGAAGCCAAATCCTCCGTCGTGAGCATTTTTCCCATCCAAGCACCGGGACGATCGCGGGATGGGGCCGGCGAACGGGTACCGAACTCGACGGGGTCCGGCTCGGGGGTCATCGTCGATCCGAACGGCCACATTATTACGAACAACCACGTAGTCGGCGACGCCTCGGAAGTCGAAGTGCGCTTCTCCGACAAAACCAAGCTCTTCGCCCAGGTGATCGGCAAGGATCCGGACACGGATCTGGCCGTGCTCAAAGTCACGGCCGACCACCCCCTCCCCGCCGCCCGCTTCGGCGACTCCACCGGCGTGAAGGTCGGCCAGTGGGTCCTCGCAGTCGGGAATCCCTTCGGGCTGGACCGAACGGTCACGCTCGGGGTCGTCAGCGGGATCGGGCGGGAAAACATCAATCTGTCGCGTTATGAAAATTTCATCCAGACCGATGCCTCCATCAATCCCGGCAACTCCGGTGGGCCGCTGTTCAATCTGCGCGGCGAAATCGTCGGCATCAATACGGCCATCATCAACTTCGCCCAAGGCATCGGCTTCGCCATTCCCTCCAACATGGCCAAGCAAGTGATGCATCAGCTGATCGCGAAGGGCAAGGTCGTCCGGGCCTGGCTGGGAGTCGGGCTACAGCCGTTGACTCCCGATCTGGCGAAGAAGTTCGGGGTGAATGAGAATGAAGGCGTCCTCGTCAACGAAGTGTTTGAACGGGACCCGGCGGCCGTGGCCGGCATCAAGCCGGGCGATGTCATCACCAAAGTCGACGGTGCCCCGGTGGACACGCCGAACAAACTGTCGCGCCTCGTCGCAGCCTTGGAACCGGGAGCCACGGCCCATGTTGAAGTCGTGCGGGACGGCAAGCGGATGAAGCTCAATGTAGCCTTGAGCGAACGTCGGGATACGGTCGTGACGGCATCGCTGCCCCAAACGAGATCCGATATGAAGCTGGGCATCGATGTGCAGGACCTGACCGCAGGATTGGCGGAGAAATTTCACCTCAACGAAAGCCGCGGCGTGCTGATCGCCAAGGTCGAGACTGGCAGCCTGGCCCAGGCTGAAGGCCTGCGCGAAGGCGATCTGGTCAAGGAAGTGAACCGTGTCGATATCGGCACCGTGGGAGAATTCACCGTCGCCGTGTCCAAGGTCAAACGCGGCGAGACGATTCTCCTGCGCGTCCTGCGCGAAGGGCGGGCCTTTTATGTCGTTTTGAAGCCCCCCGATCGATAGCGGAACGTGAGCCGGGTCCCGATCCGTGAGGCGTTCCTCACCTCTCACACCGATCAGTGTGCAGCGACGGCATGTCGCTCTGCCTTGTGCTCCTCGATAATGCGGGCGGCCAGTTCCCGCGGAACTTCTTCGTACTGCGCATATTCCATCAGGTAACTCCCCCGCCCTCCGGTCATCGAATTCAACGACGGGGCATAACTGAGCATCTCGGCTTGAGGGACCAAGGCCTTGACGGTTTCCATGTGGCCGTTGGCCACGACCATGACGATCCGCCCGCGGCGAGCGTTCAGATCGCCGAGGACCGCACCGACACAGTCGGCCGGGACATCCACTTCAACGGTCATGAGCGGCTCGAGCAGGACCGGATGGGCCGCTTCCATCGCTTTCTTCACCCCCATGGACGCCGCGATCTTGAACGCCAGCTCTGAGGAATCGACGACATGGTAGGAGCCATCATAGACGGCCACCCGCAGATCGACGACGGGATACCCCGCGAGCGGACCTTCGTGCAACGCCTCCACGACTCCCTTTTCGACCGCCGGCACGAAATTGCGCGGAATCGCGCCGCCGACGATCTTGTTGTCGAACTCAAAGCCCTTGCCGCGCGGGAGCGGACCGACTTCCAACCAGCAATCGCCGTACTGGCCATGTCCGCCGGTCTGCTTCTTATACTTGCCTTGCGCCTGCGCCACGCTGCGGATCGTCTCGCGATAGGGAATCTTCGGCGCGTGCAATGTCACCTCGGCGCCGTATTTGCGATGGAGTTTTTCCAGTGCGACATCGATGTGCAGTTGCCCCATGCCGCTCAGCACCATCTCCTTCGTCTCCATGTTGCGGACAAACTCCAAACTTGGATCTTCTTCGATCAACTTATGGAGGCCCAGGCTCACCTTCTCGATATCCGCCTTCGATTTCGGCTCGATGGCGAAGGACATTACGGGACGTGTCAATTGGACAGCGGGATACCGGATCGGCGCCTGTTCATCGCACAGCGTATCACCCGTCAGGCTATCCTTGAGCTTGCCGATCGCCACGATGTCGCCGGCCGCCGCGCGCGGAACCGGCTGGTATTTTTTTCCAAAAATCGAGAATAGATGTCCGCCGCGCTCCTTCACCTGTCTGGTTGCGTTATAAAATCCGGTATCCGCCTCCAGGGTGCCCGAATAAAGACGCACATAAGAAAGACGGCCCATAAAAGGATCGATGATGGTTTTGAACACCACAGCGGAGAACGGGTCGGTCGCCAACGGTTGCCGGGTGACCTGAGCCGATCCTTCCGCGAGCCCGGAGCCCTGCAACGGCACGGACTGCGCTCGGTCGATCGGCGAAGGCATGAGGTCGATCAGTCCATTCAAGAGTGTGGGTACGCCGATATGGCACAGGGCCGATCCACCGACGACTGGAACGAGCGAACCGCCCTGCACGCCCTTCCGCAACCCCTCCAACAAGGCCTCATCCGTCAACCCGCCGTCGGTCAGGTAACGTTCGAGCAGTGGTTCGTCTCCCTCCGCAACCAACTCGATCAAGCGGTTCCTTGCCTGGTCGACCTGCTCCCGCCACTCGGAGGGCACCGGCCCCTCTTGTGGATGCGGGCGCTCTGGGCGCGGCGTGACGACACGATTCTGGAGCAGGTCCACGACCTCGGTCAGTTGCGCGCCGCTGCCGATCGGCAGGGTCAAGGGCACAGCAGTGATTTCGAGATCCTTGGCCAACTCATCCACCGTCTTGGCGAACGCCGTGCCATCCTTATCGAGGTCGTTCACGAACACCACGCAGGGAAGTCCGGCCTCACGGATGACGCTCCAAAGCCGTTGGATCTCGCTGCGCACTCCCATTGACGCACTCACGACCAGAACGACACCGTCCGCCACCCGCAAGGCCGATCTGGTCTCACCGACGAAGCTCGGCGAACCCGGGGTGTCCAGGAAATTGAGCGAGACGTTTTTGCAGGAGCAATGCAACACGCTGGTATTGAGTGAAGTCCGGCGGTGAATTTCTTCCGGTTCGAAATCCGAGACCGTAGTGCCGGCGAGCACGGAGCCGGGAGCGGAGAGGTTACCGGCGCAGTAGGCCAACGCTTCGACTAACGAGGTTTTGCCCGATCCCGCATTCGACACCACAGCCACATTCCTGATGGATTCGGTGGGGGGAACGTTCATGATTAACCTCCTCCGGTGAGTCGGTGGCCGCTCTGGGCCTGGTTAGAAAGACAACAGCGGGTGATACCATCCTTTCTCAGTGCGCATCTCAGTACATGCAGTCGAGTCCTGCCGTGATGGCAGACGATGCAGCCGGTTACGGTGACTCATGCCTGTGAAGCCTCACCGCTCAGCCATCCCTGGTCCGCGAAACTGACGTACCGGCCGTCCCCCACAATCAGGTGATCCAAGACTTGAATCCCCAACAGGGAACCGGCGGACACCAGCCTGGCCGTCAATACACGGTCTTCCTGGCTCGGCGTCGGGTCTCCACTCGGATGGTTGTGGAGAAAAATCACCGCCGCCGCCGACGCCCGCATGGCGGGGATAAAGACTTCCCGTGGATGCACGATGCTCAGCGTCAGGCTGCCTTCGGAAATCGTCACGTCGCGGATGACCTGGTGCTTGGCATCCAGCAGGATCACGGCGAAGATCTCGTGCCGCAGATCACGCAACCGCGCATGGTAATGCTTGAACAGGTCTGCACTGGAGCCGATGCGGGTGCCGGTCGTCAAGGGCGCAGACACCGCACGTTTCCCGACTTCCACCGCCGCCTTCAACTGAGCCGCCTTGGCCGGCCCCACCCCGGGAATCGTACAGAGTTCTTCGACACTGCAATGCAGGAGGCCGACAATGCCCCCCACACGACCGAGCACTTCCATCCCGACATTCACCGCAGAGGCCTCCTGCCGTCCCACCCGCAATAAGATCGCCAACAATTGCGCATCCGAGAGGCTTTCGGCGCCTTCCCGGAGCAGCCGCTCACGCGGACGTTCACTCTCAGGCCATTCCCCGATCCCCCGTCCCGATTTCTTCGAGGTCATAGCCGGTTTCTACGACAAAAAAATGTCGGCTTGCACCTTTTTGTGCCGGCGACTTGACGCTTGCACGATCTCGTGTAGGGCATTTGACGGACATAACCCATTGAAACACCGTGACTTGACATTTTGGTGCAGCTCTTGCTTGAGAGCAGACACAGCTGTCAACGTCGCCACCCAGGAGGAGCACATGGAATGTCCGAAGTGCAAAGGCATGATGATGTTGGAACGGTTTTCAGATTTCTTCCTCATTTTCTACGCCTGGAAATGTATTAACTGTGGGGCCATCATCGATCGGACGATTTCGGCTAATCGGAGAAAGAGCCTCGCGGCCCGCGAAGCACAACCGGTTGCGGCTCGCTAACTCGACCCTCTCCCGGCTCTGTTCGGTGATTGGTCCGGTGATGGAAAGGCCCTGAAACATCGGCCGCCTCCTCAGCCCCTGCAAACCGAACGTTGATACGGCTCGCATTATAACGAGCCTCCTCCCACGCGTCAAAGCGCGAACTCCTCCTCGACGGCGACAGCACTCCCCGCCCCGCGGCGGGGAGAGGACTCCTCTCCACCGTGGCACAACGTAGGCTTCGCGTTCACTCGCCTTGACCCTTTCAAAAACGCCGTGTTAGATTCTTATACTTTTCGACCGATAGCGAGTGACCCTCACCTGACTACGATCATGCGCGTCATCGCAGGGGTTCATCGGGGCCGCCGGTTGCGTGGTCCCAGAGGACATGCCATCCGTCCTACGTCCGATCGCGTGAAAGAAGCCCTCTTTTCGATCCTCGGCGACCGCACGGTGGGAGCCCACGTGCTCGACCTCTATGCCGGAACCGGGTCGATCGGGATTGAGGCGTTGAGTCGCGGCGCAGCACATGTGACGTTCGTCGAAGCCGACCGGGAGGCGCTTCGGCTGGTGCAGTCCAACCTTCACCAGTGCGGGTTGCAGCAGCATGCCACCATCTGCGCCTGCCAGGTCGTTCAGTTTTTCCGTCGTGGGACCCAGTGGTCCGGTCCGTACGACATCGTCTTCTGCGACCCGCCCTACCACCTGGCGTCGGAGTTGATCGAATTGATACAGGAATGGGACAGGCGATGGCTGGCAGACGATGCCGTCGTCATCCTGGAGCATGGGCGGAACGCGACGATTCCGCCGACCATGGGGTCGCTGTCACAGGTGAAGCGATACGACTATGGAGACACGGCGCTGACACGGTTTCAGCTCACGTCGGAAGAAGCGCGGTCCTCATGAAAATTGCGGTCTATCCCGGCACGTTCGATCCGATCACGCATGGACACAGCGATATCATTCGGCGCGGATTCCGGATGTTCGAGAAAGTCATCGTGGCGGTGGCGCCCAATCCGAGCAAGCATCCGCTCTTCAACTTGCAGGAACGCCTCGAGATGGTGCGCCTGGTCACGAAGGACCTCCCCAACCTGGACGTCACGACATTCGAGGGACTGCTGGTGGATTTCGTGCGGCAGAGCGGCGCCCATGCCGTACTGCGGGGTTTACGGGCCATTTCCGATTTCGAGCACGAATTTCAGATGGCGCTCATCAATCGAAAACTCGCAGAAACGGTCGAGACGGTCTTTCTGATGCCCAGCGAAGAATTTTCGTATCTGTCCTCCACCATCATTAAGGATGTCGCCAGCCACGGCGGACCGCTCCAGGACTTTGTGCATCCCGAAGTGGCCAGACGGCTCCAAGAACGAATTCGGAGTTTGAAAGGATGAAACTCGCAGCCCGTGCCGGACGAATCGTCCCCTCCCCGACCCTGAGCATTACTGCCACCGCGAAGGCGATGGCGGCGCAAGGCATCGACGTCATCGATTTTGCGTCCGGAGAACCGGACTTCGATACGCCCGAACCGGTGAAGGCAGCGGCAGAGGCCGCCATTCGTGCCGGGTTCACGAAGTATACGCCCTCATCCGGCATCGACGAATTGCGCGGCGCGATTGCAGAGAAATTGAAGGCCGAGCAGGGGCTCACCTACGACAAATCGCAGATCCTCGTCTCCTGCGGCGCGAAACATTCGCTCTACAACCTCGCGGAAGCGCTCCTAGAAGCGGGCGATGAGTTGATCATTCCAGTCCCCTTTTGGGTCTCGTACCAGGACCAGACCCTGCTGAACGACGCCACCCCGGTTCTGCTGCCGACGCAGGAGCAAGAGGGATACACGATCAGTCCGGACGCGCTCGAAGCCGCCATCACGCCGCGGACCAAAGCCATCATCGTCAACAGTCCCTGTAACCCGACCGGCGCCACCTACGATCGGAAAACCCTCGAAGGGATCGCGGCCACGGCCTTGCGCCATGACCTCGTCATCATTTCGGATGAGATTTACGAGAAGGTGCTCTACGACGGCGTGCCCCATGTCAGCATCGCGGCCTTGAGTCCGGAAGTGGCCGCCAGAACGGTCATCATCAACGGGGTCTCGAAGGCCTATGCCATGACCGGTTGGCGGATCGGATACGCCGCCGGCCCGAAGGACTTGCTGACGGCCATGGCCAATATTCAAAGTCAAAGCACCTCGAATCCCTGTTCGATCTCGCAGAAGGCCGCGGTGGCCGCGCTCCGGCTGGGAGATCCCTTCACCAAGACCATGGTGGCGGAATTCGATCGACGCCGGCGCGTGATGGTCGAGCGGCTCAACAAGATGCCCGGTGTCACCTGCCGCATGCCGACGGGAGCCTTCTATGCGTTCCCGAATGTCGGCGGCCTGTTGTCCCGGCGGTGGAAGGATCAACCGATCGGATCCGCGGCTCAGCTGGCCACCTATTTACTCAACGAGGCCCAGGTCGCGGTCGTCCCAGGCGAGCCGTTCGGAAGCGGGGTCCATATTCGCCTGTCCTATGCGACGGCCATGGAGGCCATCGAGCGAGGCCTCGCCCGGATCGAGGCGGCGCTCCGCCGTTTGTCGTGACTGCCGCAGCACCTCGACGCCTTCCCCTCTTGATTTCGGTTGAATCGAGGCTATGGAGATGAGCGCACCCTGTCGAATCGAAGGGTGCGATGGTGACGATTGATGAGGTCGGTGTGAGAAGAGGAGGAGAACCCCGTGCCTATTTATGAGTACCAATGTACCAGTTGTGCCTACCGCTTTGAAGTGAAACAAAGCATCAAGGACGAGCCCGTCAAAGAATGTACCCGTTGCGGCAAGGTGGTCATGAAGTTGATCTCACCGCCCGCCATCATGTTCAAAGGCAGCGGGTGGTATATCACGGACTACTCGGACAAGATGAAGCCCGATGCGGGAAGTGAATCGGCCGAAAAGCCGGCATCCGACACAGACAAGACGAAAACTCCTGCCGCCTCGGAAAGCGCGGGCACGGCTCCTGCCGCAGCGCCGGCTGCGGCCACCTCGCCTGCACCATCCGGTTCGACAACCTCGTCCGGATCCGGTGCATCAAGCGCCGGCACCCCAAGCTCGAGTTCCTCATCTTCATCTTCCGCAGCGACCTGATCGGCTTCGCGCAGAAGGCGTTGTCGTCGCTCGCACTCACCCGGACCGGCAAGGCCCCTCCTTTACGGCGGCCTGTACCGTTCGGGTCGGACGCAGGGTCACGGCACCTCGGTCTGCCGACGAGTGTTACGGGGTGGCTTGTTTGACGGGAGCAGGTTTTGTTTTCTTAGGACTCGTCGGTTTGCGGATTGATTTCGCCGCTGGTTTGGACGCAGATGGGACGGACTTCTTCACGGCCGCTTTCGTCGCCGGCTTCGTCGCACTGCTTTTGGCCGCCTTTGCAGTCCGTTCCCTCGCGGCGGCGAGGGCATGTTCCAAGTTGGCGATCATCGCCGACTTTTCCTTGTTCACGCGCGTCAAATCTTCCACGCGAATTTGCAACTCTTCCTTCGCCTTGTTCGCCGCATTGAGCTGATTCTGGAGCAGGGCCTTGTCCGCTGCAGCCTGTTGAGCCTCCGAGCGCAACTGTTCGATTTGCGCCTGCAGCGCCGGCGGCCAGAAATCGCATCCTGTGAGCATGAGCATGGCGCCGAGTCCGAACATCGACAATCCCACCACCGCGCGACCTGAACGAATGGACATAGACGATCCTCCCATGGGGGCGGATTATACCGATAACCGACCCTCAAATCATGATGAAAGTGTGTAGCCTTGTGACGCGAGCGCGGCGCGAATCACATCGCTTGACAGGGCTCCGCTTCGCAACAGACGCGGAGGGCCGCAGGCATCCACAATGGTGGAAGCCGGGCCGCCGGGCGTGCGCCCTCCGTCCAAAATCGCGTCGAGTGCCGACCCCAGCGAGCGCTGAACATCCTCGGCACTGTCCAGCGGCGGTTCGGACGAACGGTTCGCACTGGTTCCGGTCAGGGGACCGGTCTCCTCCAACAACGTCCGGAGCCGAGTCAGCGGAGAACACCGAATCCCGATCGTTCCAGTCCCTGCCGTGAGCAAAGGTGACAGCCCCGACGCGGCGGGAAAGACGATGGTCAAGGGACCGGGCCAAAAGAGGTTCATCAGGAGGGCGGCAGCGGGAGGAATCGATTCGACCAGTTGCGCTAGCTGGTCGCGATTGCCGATCAACACCAGAATCGGTTTATCGGCCGGCCTCCCCTTCACCTCGACGAGGCGGCGCAACGCCGGCTCCTCCGTGGGCCGAACCGCCAAGCCATAGTAGGTTTCGGTGGGAAGCGCAATGATACCCTGCGCCGCCAATACCCGACGGACCTCCGGCAGGATCGCGGCGCAAGTCTTCTCGGTGAAGGGAAGCAGGAGGGCCATGGGCGGACGCGGGATATCGGATCAGGTCTTGGGCTGCAGGGCACGGTGCGCGATGTCGGTTCGGTAATGTCGCCCGTCGAACACAATCGAGGGAACCGCGTTGTACACCTGTTCTCTGGCGGCGAGCAAGGACGGCCCCCAGGCCGTGACGGCCAGCACGCGCCCACCGGCTGTCACCACATGCCCCACATCCCGTCTCGTTCCGGCGTGGAACACGGCGAGGTGCGAATCGGCAGATTGATCGGTCAGTCCGTGAATGGGAAGGCCGGTCCGGTACGAACCGGGATAGCCGGGGGAGGTCATCACCACACAGACCGCCGTGTCATTGTGCCATTCGACCATCAGCTGATCGAGGCGATGATCGACCACCGCTTCCATGATCTCGACCAGATCAGTCTTCAACAGCGGCAACACGACTTGGGTTTCGGGATCGCCCATGCGGGCGTTGAACTCGAGGACGTACGGCGTACCCTTCACAATCATGAGACCTGCGTAGAGGACACCCTGAAAGGGACAACCGAGGCGCGCCAGCGCATCGACCGTCGGCTGGAGTACCTGGCGCGTGACCTGTTCGCGAAGCGCGGCAGTCCCGAGAGGAGCGGGGGCATAGGCGCCCATCCCACCGGTGTTGGGACCGGTATCTCCGTCCCCCACCCGCTTGTGGTCCTGGGCCGGCACCATGGGAACGACGGTCTTTCCGTCTGTGAAGGCCATGACGGTCAATTCTTCGCCGTCGAGGAACTCTTCGATCAACACCCGATGTCCGGCCTGACCGAAGACGGATTTTTCCATCGCGTCGCGGACCGCCTGTTTGGCTTCATCACGCGTCGTCGCCACCACCACGCCTTTGCCCTGCGCAAGCCCGTCCGCCTTCACCACGATGGGAACCGGCTGGGCGTCGAGATAGACCAACGCCTGCTCCATCTGCTCGAAGCTACGTGATACAGCGGTCGGAATGTGATTGGCCGCCATGATGTCCTTGGAAAAACTCTTGCTGGATTCCAGCCGCGCGGCGGCTTTAGTCGGCCCGAAGATTTTCAGCCGCGCCTTTCGAAACTCATCCGCAATGCCGAGGGCCAACGGCGCTTCGGGGCCGACCACCGTGAGATCGATCCGTTCCTTGAGGGCGAACTCCTTAAGCCGGATAATGTCGTCGGCCTTGATCGGCACACAGACGGCGAGGCGTTCGATGCCGGCGTTCCCCGGCGCACAAAAAATCTGCGGCTTTCGCGGACTCTGGGCGATCTTCCAGACCAACGCATGTTCGCGCCCGCCGCTGCCGATCACAAGAACCTTCACAGTTCAACCTTTACATTAAGCAAAGAAAAGAATGACTGCGTTGCAGGGAATTCGCGTGAACCTGCGTCAGAGGCGACTCAAAATGGTCATTCAGCAAGGCCGCAGAGAGGCCAGGCGTCGAGGCGTACCCTACTGGGTACGTTGAGACGAATGGACGAGCGAGAACGCAGCTGATGGCCATTTTCAGTCACCGATCAATGGCGGAAGTGACGCATGCCCGTCAGTATCATCGCCATCCCATGCTCATCCACCGCCTTGGTCACCTCGGCGTCGCGGATGGAACCGCCGGGCTGAATCACGCAGGTGATCCCGGCCTGTGCGGCGGCGTCGATCCCGTCACGGAACGGGAAGAACGCATCGGACGCCATCACACAGCCCTTCACCGGCGACTGGGCCTTCATGCCGGCCAGCCTCACGGAGTCCACCCGGCTCATCTGTCCGGCGCCGATCCCCACGATCTCGCCGGGCCGTCCATAGATGATGGCGTTGGACTTCACATGTTTGCAGACGACCCAGGCGAAGGCACAGGCCGCATATTCCTCTTCGGTCGGCTTTCGCGCGGTCGGAACCGGCAGGGCCTTGATATCCGTGAGCACACCCAAATCTCGATCCTGCACGATCAGGCCGCCCACCAATTTCTTGAGGTCGTATCCTTCGGAGGTCGCCTTCGTGAGCGGACCGACTTCCAACAGGCGAATGTCTTTCTTGCGCTTCAATTCCGCCAACGCCTCGTCGGCAAAACCAGGCGCGATGACGACTTCGACAAAGGTCGAGGTGATTTCCTTCGCCGCCGCCAGATCCACCGGCCGGTTGAACGCAATCACGCCGCCGAAGGCCGACACGGGATCGGTCGCGCGCGCCTTGACGTAGGCCTCGACCGGCGTCGTGCCGAGCGCGCAGCCGCAGGGGTTGTTGTGTTTGATGATCGCGACGGCGGTCTGGTCGAATTCCTTAACCAACTCAAGCGCCGAATTTGAGTCGAGAAAATTATTGTACGACATGGCCTTGCCGTGCAGAATTTTTCCACGCGACACGGCCGGCTCTTTGGCGTTGAGTTCGCGATAGAACGCCCCCTGCTGGTGGGGATTCTCTCCGTACCGCAGCGTCTCCACCCGTTCGAACTGCAGCGACAGGATCGCCGGAAATTTCACCTCGCTCCCCTGCACCTGCTTTTCCAGATAACCTGCGATCAAACTGTCGTACCGCGCCGTATGCTGAAACACCTTCATCGCAAGTTCGCGACGCAGCGCAGGCGTGATCGACCCGGCCTTCAAGGCCTCCAGCACGCGACTGTAATCGGCAGGATCAACGAGGACCAGCACGTCTTCATGATTCTTCGCTGCGGAACGCAACATGGAAGGCCCGCCGATGTCGATATTTTCGATCGCTTCTTCAAAGGGACAGCCAGGTTTGGCAATGGTGGCTTCGAAAGGATAGAGGTTGACCACCACCACATCGATGTTGCCGATACCATGTTGCTGCATCTGCGCCACATGGTCGGGAACCCGGCGGCGGCCGAGGAGCCCGCCGTGGATCTTCGGGTGCAACGTTTTCACACGGCCGTCCAGGATCTCCGGCGACCCCGTATAGGCGGCGACATCGGTGACCGCCACCCCCGCCTCCCGCAACGCCTTGGCGGTGCCGCCGGTGGACAGCACCTCGGCTCCGAGGGCGACCAAGCCCTTGGCCATCTCAACGATTCCGGTCTTGTCAGAAACACTGATCAGTGCCCGCGCAATGCTGGCCATGATGAACTCCTTCACGTCTCTCTATCGTGTGGGTTGGAAAAAAATCAGACGAATAGCGCCGCGAGAATAGCAGATGCTCGGAGGCCACTGCAAGCAGACGGCACGGACGATCGCACTGAAACACCGGGCCGGCTTGCCCGAGCGAAACCTGCCTGAATAATGCGGGCTAGCATGAGTCTGAGCGATATGGTACCCTCCCTTCGATAGGGGTGCCGAAGGGTGAAATTGCGTCCATGACTTTAATCAAGTATCACTCGAAGTCTCGACTCGGCATCACCCCTCCGAAGACTCGATGCCACACACAGGCGGGGTCTCATGCTTAGGACAATAAGGGTTTGCGCATGTCGCGCGGAATGATTCTCGGAGCAGGACTCCTCGCACTCACCGTGATCGCGTTTCTCTGCATTCCTCGTCACCTGCCCGTGACGTCGTCGGCAGCCCTGCATCCGACCTTCAGCGCCGGCATCGAGAACGGCCGGTTGAAACTTTCCGGTGCGGTCGGAAGTGACGAGGCCAAGCAAGCAGTGCTCGCCCGTGCACAGGAATTGGCGAAGGGGGCCAGGCTGCGCGTCACCGATGAGCTTGAGGTGATACAAGGCGACAATGCCGCCGGATGGGAAGCCGCTTTGCCTGCCCTGCTTGCTCAATTCTCGACCCTGCAACCGCAGCAGGCGGCGCTTTCGATTTCCGAGCAGGCGGCGACCGTGAAGGGCACCGTCGCGACCGGCGAAGCAAAAACGAAACTTCTCCATGAAGTCGCCTCCATCCTTGGCCCCTCGATCCAGTTGAAGGACCACGTGACCGTCGTCTCGGCCCTCCCGGTGAGCCTAGCTCCGAACCAGACGTCCCATGCTCCCTATGCTTCCCGTGCCCAACTTCAAGCCGGACTGGATGAGGCCTTGCGAGGCGAACATATCGCCTTCGAAAGCAACAGCGCGGTCCTCACCGCCAAGGGGCGAGCCGTCATCGACAAAGTGCTCCCGGTCCTCAAACGCGCCCCCGAGGCATCGATCGAGATCGGCGGGCATACCGATTCCTACGGCGATCCCGACTACAACCTGCAATTGAGTCAGAAACGGGCCGAATCCGTTCGACAGTATCTGATCGACCACGCGGTCACGAATCGCCTGGCCGCAATCGGGTATGGATCGACCCGCCCCCTGAGCCACGAGCGGACGCGCGCCGCGTCCAAAAAGAACCGGCGGATCGAATTGCGTGTGAAAGAGGAACGGTGAACCTATGGGAGTCATGATTCTGCAGATGGTGGGCTGTTTGCTGGCGGCGGCGGCCGTCGGGTTGATCATGGGATGGCTGCTTCGCAGCTTTGCGACCTCGGAAAAACGCCAGCAACTGTCGGAGATCGCCACCAGGCTTCGCGGGCGCGAACATGAGTTGGATACGTTGAACCATGAGTTGAAGGTCCGCACCTCGGCCGTCCAGATGCTGGAAGGCAAAATGATTGCCTCCGAAGCCGCCCTCAAGGACCTGACCGCCGACCTGGCCGTCAAGGTCGAACAACTCACCGCGTTGCAGACGGAAGTGGCCGAACAGGGCGTGCGCCTGCATGCCGTCGAGCGCGAACGCGACACCCTCCGCCGCGAGATCGAAGAGGCCGAGGCGTTGCTCCAGGCGAAGGCGCGGGGCTTCGCGGAGATGCAGGCCCAAATGGAAAACGCGGAAGACGTGCTCATCAGCCGCGACCAGGAGATCGCCACCTTGAAAACCTGGGTGGAGCAACTGGCCCCGAAGGATGCCGAAATCACCAGACTGCGGGCGCGTGTCGAAGAACTGGAGCCGTTCCTTGAACGGAGTCGTCGATTGGAACGCGAGCAGGAACAGGACCGGACCAGGGCATCGGCCACGCTGCAAGGCAAGGATCAGGAACTCGCTCATCACCAGACACGTATCAGGGAGATCGAAACGGAACTCGCCCGCCTGCGGGCCCAGAGTCGGGAAGACCTCACCCGCTTCGAGGAGACCCTGCAGGAACGGGATGCGGACATCCAGCGCCTTCGTTCGGCGGTCGAGGAATTGGACCGGTTCCGCGGCGAGGTGGAAAAGAAAGACCTCGCCCTTCGCGAAGCGGAAGAACGCCGCGTCATGGACGTGAGCGAGCGGGAGGAAGAAATCGCCGCGCTTCGCAAACGGCTGGTCGAATATCGCGTGGCCCAGCGGTTCGCCGCGCAACCCAAACAGAGCGGATCTGCCGACTCGATGTCGCACGGCAAATCCGGCGCCGCGCGCAGCGGCCACGCTTCCCGCGCACATGAGCAGGACGACCTCAAGCAAATTTACGGCATCGGCCCCGCCATGGAGAAGGGGTTGAACCGCATGGGACTCTTCACGTTTCGACAAATCGCCCAATGGAACGAGCAAGACGTCGAAAAGATGGCCTCAGAACTCAACACCTTCCCGGACCGCATCCGCCATGACAACTGGATCGCCGGCGCCAAGGAACAACATTTCCTGAAGTACGGCGAAGAACTGTAGCGGGATGTGAACCGTCCCCACCTTTGTTCTCGCATCGCTACATAACCATTTTGAACATCCTGCGGACGTTGTGAGCGTCCGCTGATTCTTCAGACTATCGTCCAGACCGCCACCACCTCTTTATACAAAAGCCCTCCCTCGCCGTCAGACTTTTGAAAAGAGTAACTGCCGCATTCCTAGCCCTTCCATAATGCGGTGATGTCCCCTCGGATTAGTATGGGAATCAGTCGCTGCTGGCCGCTAGCTATTGCCCAATCGTCAGTTTTCCGAGCTTGTCATTTTTTATGGGTCCTCCGGATTGGTCTTTGACCTCGATCACAACATCGAGCGTCGTGCCGGGAGCCAGATCCTTAGGCACGGTGATCTTTTCCGTGAGCTTTCCAGGACTGGTCTTCTCGCCGCCGGATGGTATCTTGTCGGGGCTGAAACCTATCGTATAGTTGTACGGCGGTTTTCCACCGGAAATTTCCGCCGTCACTGTGAAGTCTCCGCCGGGTTTGGGGGTAAGGGGGTCAAGTTTGGCATTGCTGACGGTCAGTATCTGAACTTGCGGCGGTGGCGGTGCTGAGGGAGTGGTTGTCGAACCGAAGTAGAATCCGACGATCGTGCCGAGTACGCCGATGAGTGTGCTGAGTACCTCTTTCGCAAGGCCGAACCTTTCCTTCACTATCGCAGCCTGCGAGTCAGGTGTGACGACCATGTAAACGGTCAAAATAAGGGCGATGCCTACAGTCGCCACCGCGACAAGAAACGTAATCAGACCACGTGCGACCTCCGTGATCGATAGCTCGCGCAGCAATGTGGCCTGTGGTTGTCCGGATAATTGGACGAACGGCCAGAATATCGATGCGATGATGAGAAGAAAGATGGCAACAGTGAAAAACGCTACGATCACTGGGACGTTCGCAACCAACCAAGCTTTGATGCGATCTATCTTTGGGTCGGCTTCAGAAGGTGAGGATGGTGGATTCTGATTTGGGTCAGTCATCTCAGTTCCTCCTTCTCATTTCTCTTGTACCCATAGGACTGTGTTCCGACTTGCATACCGACCTCTCAGCTTCCCGGGTCAAGCGACCTGTGCCGTGCCGGTCACGGCCTCATGTCGGGACGCCCATCTGCAATGCGGCTTGAAACCGGCGTACCTGGAAAGGATCAGACCTCTGTATTCCCACCGGCTCCGGATCATGTTCGATCATCAAACTGGAGCCGAACCTTATCGTCCATGACGCGAGAGTCCACCAGCAGGATGTCTGCCTTGTTCTGAGATTTAATTCTTCGCAACACCTCGCGGATCACTTCACCGCAATCGTCGATCCGAACAACTTCATCCCAAAATGTAGCCATAGTCCTGCTCCTCCTCGAAACATTCAGTCTGGATAGCCAAACTGAGCCATCATGAATTCTTTGAGTTTCGCCAGATGCTCATTCGTATTCGGGCTAGAGGGTGTCGTCAGATTGTGATGCAATCTCCTGGTGAACGTATCGACATTGGTGTCGGCCGATACCAGCGTCAGCTCAACAGACTTTTTGAGTATCGCCTGTTTTTTCGCAGCATCCGTCTCTCCTTCGAACTTACTCTTGATCCAATCGACGAGCGGTTCCCGAATGCTCAAATCCTTCGCATCCTTCTCAAATTTCAGCGTTCGGATCTTCTGGTAATCTTTCACCAGGCTTGGACCCAATACTTCCCTGACTTCCGGATGACCGGCCAAAAGAGTCGCAGCAGCTCCGGTTGCAAATGTTTGACCGATCTCCAGTCCGGCTTCCTGCGGACTTTTCACATCAGACGCAAAATTAGCCGTTGCGATCAGCGACGCAAGGCTCACGGTCCTCTTGTCGCTCGCCTCCGTCTCTACGAGGGGGACATAGGACAACTCTTTTCTTTTGAACCCGAGCGCCACGGATCGAGGCAACTCACTCCCGCCCCATTCGACATGGAGACCGAAGTTGGTATCGGTGCCGAAAAAGTATCGCTGTCGCTCGGAATTCCCGGCAACAAAGAACCACAGCGACTCCCAGAATCCATGAGGCACTGTGTCCTTCTTACCGGTTTCGATGGTGCTGCTGAGTGTCGGTCGCTGAACCTTTGTCGGATCTGCAGCATTCTGAGCAAAAGGATAGTCATCTTTGCTCGTCAGGGCATCGGCCATCACCAAAGCTGCATCCCCAGTGGCGAAAGAATGATTGGACCCGAATTCTAGAACCCCGGGTCTGGCGCCGATAGTCGTTAGGACCGGCAAGACCTCCCCATTCTTGAATGCGGGCGCCAATACAAATTCTTCCCTGGCGTAGCCGATATCGGCAGAAGGTGGTTCCGTATCAGCATCCACTGCGATCGCTGTCTTCGTCACAAACAGCACGCTATTGAGCCCTATTCCACAACCTGTGAGCGAGATCATCAGGCAGGCGCAGGCTATCTCCTTCAGCCGAAAATTGAGATGCATCGTTTCCTCCCGCGTTCCCACGGTTAATCTCCTCGACTCCGCAACAGGGGTCGTAACAACCACAATGCGATGGCTTCCCGGCCGGACCCATCAACCTTCTTGAGATGAACCTGCACCACTCCTTCGGTGAGCACCGAACCGACGAGTTGCCGGTGGTGTGCATACCCGATACTCGCTCCGCCGCCCGATGGACCGGTCCGCCACTCGACGCCCACATGTTGTCCGTCGATGATCGTGACTTCCCGACTCAGGATCTCTTCCAGATAAAAGCCCCCCCACTTCTCCGTCTTGACGGCATGATTGTCCCGCAGTGCTTCTCGATAATATTTTGCGACCTGCTCGGGAAGTTCTTCAGCCTTTTCCAGCAGAATCACGCGCGGGGCAACGGCAGTAATACTCTTCATGCCAAAGGAGATTCCTCTGTCGGCACCTGACAAACGGACATCAATGCCGAAACTGACACGCCGCAGTTGACTCCCATACTCCCATTGCTTCAGCTCATACAGAAGAAGGCCAACATGGTGCTCCACACCTTCGTGGTCCTGCCATTGAAACGACGTGCACGCTGTCATGCCTGTTACGAGGAGAACGCTCGTTAAAAGATACTTTCGCAAGTCCATCGCTCGATTTGCGTTTAACTCGGACGGTTCATTGAAATCTCACCCCAGTCATCGCCCTCGGATCTGTGTTATCTACTTTGCTCTCGGCCTTCAGGCAAAGGACCGCTCCGCGCCCTCACCGCGCGGAGTACCGTGAGCTTCCGTGCAGGTTCGTCGCAGGCCTGTCGGATTTCCATCACGGCGGGGTTGAGGTCGAGCAGGAGCGGATCCGGCTTTGCGAAGGGTACAGCCGATGGGGGTGCCGAATTCGGCGGCTTCGTGGCGGCTCCCGTGCTTGACGTCGTCTGGCCCGGCATCGAGGCTCATCCCCAACGAATCAGCGCACGCACCGTAGACCATGCACAGATTCGGCGTGGTTCACGTTGTCGCGATGGCCGAGGCCACGGCATAGACGACCTGCTTGTTGTCCACATCCGAATGATCCTTGATGAATCGATCGGTCGAGAGATTGTGCAATCGGCCGTTGGTCAGCTGATAGGAACCACCGACATCTAGGAGAGACAGATCGGTGGACTCGGGCGTCTTCTGGGCGCCGTTGCGTCCAATCCCTCCATATTTATCGTCTTTGTCCCCGAGGGCGGCGGCCACTTGGCCGGCCAGGAGCGACGCGATGGGATAAGCGAGGCCGACGGCTTTATCATTGGCCGTGCAGGTAATGATGGCCGGACCTGCGACGGCCTTTCCCGTGACCACTCGACGAAAGAATCCGTTGTGGCTGTCATCCCACTTCTCCGCGAATCCGTAATGGGAGAAGGCGGCCTGCAGCAACGAGAGCGTGGTCACCGGTAGGAGCGTGGCATCGTTCGAGCCGGCGACGGTGGCGGCGACGAGGCGTCCACCGAAACTGTGGCCGATCAGGTGGACCTTCAATCCGGCATGCTCGGCCTTGAGCGCACGGAGGATTGGGTTGACGCCGTTTGCCCCGACCAGTCCCGCCCGCTCCTTCATCTGATAGTAGGTGGTATAGTTGAGCAAGTTGCGGACGCCGGACCAGATTCCGCTGAAGAACTCGCCTATTCCTGCGGCCCCCCCTGTTCCGATCGCCGCCGCTCCTCCCGCATTCATCGGCGCACGCGCGGTCGTGAAGGAGACGGGCTTGCGCAGTTTCTCCAACATCTCTCCCGCAGGGACCTTGAAGAACAGCTCTGAGCCGTCTTCTTCATCCACGGCTTTCTTGTGCAGCAACGAGCGGACCTTTTCGACGAACTCCTTCTGCGCCGACGCGCTGTCTTCCAGCTTCGGAAGAAGTATTTGAAGCGCCTCGAGCGTCTGGTCCGCCTGCGGTGAATCGAAGACGCCTTTGAGGCCGGTCAGTTTGGCCTTCAACGTTGCCATCCCGGCGATCGAATCGACCCCGGCAGCGCCGCTGGGAATGAGTTCCTTCTCCTCGAACTTCTTGGAGGGCCATAACACACCCATGATCGCCCACTTGCGATTCGCGAGACCGACGATCGTTCCGGCATCGATCAACGCGCGCAGGTTGGCAAAAAACCGGGCGTACAGTTCCTTGGCCTCGTCCATGTTGTTGTTCCACCCGTGCGAGATGACGATCAGGTCGGTCGTTGCTCCCTGCCGGAGAAAATCTTTCAACGCCGTCACTTCGGCCTGGTTGAAGAGGGCGGCTTCTTTCGTGAACTGCACCGGGAAATAGGGAAACCCTGACAGCTGTTCCATGACGACCTCCCTCGCTAGATGGATTGGATCGCACGCATGAGATCCACCAATCCGGAACCCTGAAAATACCGTTCACGGCGGAGATCGGTTGCGGTCGAAAGAAAAATCTCCTTGACCCGCTCAGGCTGACCGATGAACTCACGACGGACGGAAAGGAATGCCGCGATCACTCCGGAGACATGGGGCGCGGCCATGCTCGTGCCGGAATCTTCCAGGTAGGTGACATCCTTCTCGATTTTCAGTTTGATCTTCTCCTTCATCCCGCCGGCCGCGCAGGAAAGAATCTTTTCACCAGGCGCCACCAGATCCGGCTTCAAGCGGCCGTCACCTGTCGGTCCCTTCGACGAAAAGTACGACACCCCGTAAATGTGCGGCATATTTCGATGGGTCGAGCCGACGGTAATCGCGAGGTCTGCATTGCCGGGATCGTTGATGGTCAGGGGTATTCCGGCTGAACGCAGCCCCGTAAATTCAGTCGAGAGGACACCGTATCCGGAATTCCCGGCGGCCACCACGACGACGACGCCGGACCGGACCAGTCGATTAACCTCGACACAGAGTTGGCTTTGCCCGCAGGCAAACCATTCCGGATCGAAGGGGTACCCGACGCTCAAGTTCACGCCGTGAATGCGAATCCACCGCCCGTTGCTGTTGATCTGCTGGATATGGCCGAGCGCGGCGATGATGTTGCTGACGCTGCCTTGGCCTTCTTTGTCCAAGACCTTCAGGCTCACCAGCTTACAGAGGGATGCCATGCCGGAAATGGACTTCACCTTGATCTGCTCGTAGCCGACCTCTCGCTGGGTCTGGTCTCCGTCCGGGTTGAGCACTCGCGAGTAGGCCAGGATATCGGGATGCGACTCGCCTGGAGGAAGATTGGGCGCGGAAAGGACCTCGCCTGCAATGATACCGGCGACATGGGTACCGTGACCGAATCCATCGACCAGCGCGGTCTTCGAAGGGCTGTTCCCGTCCGTGAAATCGTAGTGCCATTCTTCGACTTGGCCGGAAAGATTCTTGTGCGCGCGAAAATGCGGATGGTCGCCTTGGATCCCTGAATCGATCACGGCCCAGACGATGTTGTTGCCTAATGCAGAGAACGCCACCCTCGCCGCATCAGCCTTGACCGTGCTGACGGAACTCGTGATCAGCGGCTTGAGCGGAAAATCGTCCCAAATCTGGTAGATCGCACGGACCGTTCGCGGGGCGCCGGCTGGATCGCGAACCTCCGCCTTTGCCTGTCCGTCCTGACGAACCAATTCGCGAATCACGGTCCCTTCGAGAGAAGCGAAGATGTACTGTCTATTGAAGGCGCTCTTCTTTTTATCGACCTGTTGCCCTCCCCTATTTTCTCCACCTTGTGAGATGAGCCGCTCTATTTCCGCGAACACCCAATCGCGCGCCGCATCACGACCTTTCGGGTAATCAAGGTTCAGATCAATGATCACCTGGTAGATGAGTGGGGGTTGAGACGGATCCTCCATTCGCCGTTTGGTTTCTTCGTTCAGCTTGTCGAGGAGCGGAAGCGCAATGACCGTCTTGACCAGATTTTCATCGAGTCGCTTCTCTTGACCGGCCCGGCCGGCGACCTGCTTGGGGTCATGCGCCTGGGCGGTCGGTGGAGATGGTTCAGCCGGCGACGACTCCTGAGGTTTCGCTCGACCCTGTACCGATGAGCTGGGTTTCTTCCGCCCGGTCGTCGCTGCTCGAGATTTCCGTTTTGCCATCGATGGGATCACCTTTCACGCGAAGTTACCGAGCGGCCGACCGTGACCTTCGCGCGTGGTTCACGGCGTTCCATACCTCTCCGAACATCCCTTTCGTGTCGTGTTCCTCCACCGACCGGCAATGACCAGGCAAGGTTTGCAATGGTCCCCGGTCTCGCCTCCGGTCACGTGACGCCCAGCGCAAACCATCCGGCCCAGCCGGACGCGCCGTCCCACCAGGTGCTGTAGACCACGCCGTCTGAACCGACGGTCACGAGGTCAATGTGCTCGGTGACGCGCGAGATTGCCGCCACTTGGCCGCCTGGTTTACCGATCCCTCCCGACACGTTGAACCAACCAGCCCAGTTTTGCCCTTCATGCCACCAGGTACTGTAGATCCGATTGTCGGTCCCGATCGTGAACAGATCGAGGTGGTTCGAGTAGCGCGCGATCGCCGTCACCGGTGAACCGGGCGATGCGACGCCGCCGGACACCTGGAACCAATTCGCCCACCCGCTGCGCGCATTCCACCACGTCGACATGATGCGGCCGTCGGCGGCAGTGGTGAACAGGTCGAGCTGATCCGGGAAACGCGCCACGACCGTGACCGTCGAATCGGAGCGGCATTGCAGGTTGCCGAGCGGGAACCAGCTATGCCACCCGCTGCGCTCGTCCCACCAGCAGCTGTACAGGCGCCGGTCCGTGCCGACGGTGAAGAGATCGAGATGGAAGGGGTACCGCGCCACGGCGGTCACGGTCGCACCGGGAGCCGCCACACCGCCCTGGACATGAAACCAATCAGCCCAGCCGGTCCGAGCGTCCCACCAGGTCGACATGGTCCGGCCGTCAGCCGCAGTCGTGAACAAATCGAGGTGGTCGCTGTACCGCGACAGGGCATTGACGGTGGAGCCGGGACGGCACTGCAGATTCCCGAGAGGAAACCAGCTGTGCCAGCCGCTCCCTGCATCCCACCAGGCACTGTAGACCCGGTTGTCCGTCCCGACGGTAAACAGGTCCAGGTGGCCGGCATAACGGGCCACTGCCGTGACCGGCGATCCCGAGCCACCAGGCGAGCTGATCCCCCCTTGGACATGAAACCACCCGGCCCAGCCTGTTGACTGGTCCCACCAATTGCTCATCGTGCGCCCATCGGCAGCGACGGCGAAGACGTCCAGATGTTCCGGGAAGCGGGCCAGGATGGTGATCGGCGTGCGGGCCCGTGCCAGCAGCGTCGCCAACGGACCGATGCGATTCCAGATCACTTGGCGGCAAATGCGGCAGAACGCGACGCCGAGCGCGCGCATCTTACAATCGTATTCAGGCCGAAACGCACCGCAATGGTAATAATGCGCCCCCTCGAACAATCCGACGGTGCCGGCGGGAACGGGACTCGTTCGGTTATCCACCTGGGCGCAATTCGGATTGCTCATCGTCGGGATGGCGGTCGTCGGTGCGACCGCCCACCGCCATTTCAAGGTGTTGCGGTCGGAATTCGTCGTAACATTCGGTTCGGAAGGCTCCCCGGCAGGGTGGTGGTCATGGCCCGTCTCATTGCCGCCGGCATAGTACGGATATTCGTCCGCCAGCCCGAACGCCGTATGGCCCAATTCATGGATGGCTATTTCGCTGGCTCCGGCAGCCAGCGAATAGGTCCCGATGCCACCGCCGCTCCCGCCATAAATAGAAGAATTCACGACCACCAGCACGACGGTGAATTCCGGGACCTGAGCCGCGGCCACCTGCAACGCGGTGGTGCTGTTGCAGATCAACAATCGCCGGATGTTATTCCCGCCGAAGGTCGCGTCAAAGTAGGTGCGGGCGGTGGCGCCGGTGCCGCCCGCAGCGACCGGATCATCGGCGCCTGAATCGGTCGAGCTGACGTTCACCCTGAATACGTTGATGGCCGGGCTCAACTCATCGAACGGTTGGGTGTTGCGAAACGTGGTGACGAACTGGGTGCAGGCAGTATCGAAGGCGGCCTGTTGAGCAACCGTAAAACCTTCAGCCAGCAAGACGATGTTGAAGGCGCGGTTCCGAGGCGCCGAGCCGAAGATTTGCGTTGAACCAATGACAGCGCCGTCTGCAGTAGACATCGTCGCACCTCCCTCCTATCGACTGAGCTGTAGCGGAAAATCGGCCAACTCTTGCACCTCGGAGCTGCCCGCGACGGGGCTCGTCCCTCGAGTTCCCGGTATAGGTGCATCCGGTTTGGCCGGCGTGACCCGCACGACGACGACGCGGTCGGAGCCGGCCGGAACCGGCACGACGACCGTGAAGGCCCCGCGAGGACGCTCCACTTCGTGGCGGGTGATCGGCTCTCCAGGCTGTTCCGGAAACACTTCGGTACTCCTGGAAAATGCATCCCGAGCAGGGACTCGGGCTAAGGTCCGACCACCGGAATCCCGGGTGTCCACATAGTAGCCAGGCTGCTCGGCGCGACTGATGTCAAAACCGGTGATCGCCACATCCACCGGCTGCTGGCTGATCAAGCGAACTTGATCGCCCTCATACTCGAAGATCAGGCGCATTGCGAGTGTTGGGGTCGCTTGGCCTGCCTCATGCATTGGCATGTCATGTCCTCCTTTAACCGTAGATGGGTTTCGCCAGACCCTGAACGGCCCGATAGCCGTCGACTCCTTCGCCCTCACGGGTCGGAGCTCGACCACTCCACCAAGGCCTCATTATCATCGCTACTCTACCCGTCGCTGAAGCACGAGGTCCAACTCGGTTGCTGCAGGGATGTGGAGAAATCGACTCCGTCGATCGGCGCAATGTCCGCGCCGATCCCCTCGTACGGTCGCAATCGAACGACAGACCTCCCTGAAAGGCAGCAAAGCATGTGCCGTAAGGAATACGTAGAAGTCTTCCTTGCATTATTCAGACGATAGGAATGGAAGTATTTTCCCAGGAAGCGAATTCAGGCAGGACAACTGTATCCAAACGAATAACCGGCGGTATCGAAAGAGATACGGGTTTCAGAAGGAGGATCTCGGACGGGCCGTCTCGTGATCAGTACAGAATCGACGGGAGAAACGAGCCGGCTGGCTCCTGGTACAGACCATGGCTCATCAAGGTCATCGGATAGCTCACACGGAGGCCATGGTCCAGACACCAACGGAGCAGCTCGCCGTTGCGCGTGGGGAGCAAAAATCCCGGACCTTGGAACACCGGCACCGCTCCGATCAACGCCTTCAGTTCCTCGTTGGTCCGGCCGACCGCATGCCCGAAAAATCCGATCAGGGTCGCGTAGCCCGTCACGTTCCCGCCATGTTCGACCACGAGGGCGTGGCCTTGCTTGGTCGCATCGAACAATTCCCGCCCCCGGTCGTGTCCATGCACGTGGAAACACAACTGATTGCAGGCATCGAGGTCACGTGCACTGGCCGGCCGCACTTCATAGCCGGGCAATTGGAGCTGTAACGCGGGACCCTGCATGAGCGAGAGCGGTTCGCGCGCATTGAAGCCGAGCTTGCTGTAGAGGGAGAGCGAGCGGTTGTGGTATGCGGCTTGAACCAGCCGCACGCCGACAAAGTGTTTGGCGCGGGCGCGATCCAGGACACGCTCCATCAATTGACGCCCGATGGAACCATTTTGCACGGCCGGATCGACTGTGATCGGCCCCACACCGGCGATCGTATCACTTTCCCAGAGAAAGTTGCTTCCGACGACGCCCCGTTCCATTTCAGCGACGACCGAATACACGTCTTCCCGCGCAAGGAGCATCGTGAGGAGGCCGACCGCCGTCTCCGGCTGGGGGAAATCGACCGGAAAATTATGCTGCTCGGCGATGAGCTTGAAGGCCTCATAGAAGATGGCGCCGCAGGCCTGCGCGTCCTCACGTATGCCAGGCCGAAACGTCGCATGCATGGACAGGTCCTCCCCTTGGTCTGCTCGTGACAGCACCGCTCGAATGGATCGAGCAACGAGGACAGGGTACGTTTCGAGGCGCGCCCTGTCAACTTACCGCGTGGCGGTACGGCGAAACGGATCACAATCGAGGATGAGCAGCTGCAGCCCCTTTCTTACTCGTCAAGGCTGGGGCTGAGGAGGAACGGTCCATACATCAAGGCGAACAGCAGATAGGCGCCGCTCCAACCAAGAGCAGCCGAACCAAGCACGAGATTCGTCGGGAGCCCGGTAGAAGGTCCGAAGACCCGCAGCAGCGCGCCGAAGGTGACCAGCAAGTAGATACCAACGGTCGCAGGGCCGGCATGGCGAGGGCGGCCCGTGTGGCCGAGGCTCGCGCGAGTCATCACAGCCAAGGTCATCCCACCCACCGCGCCGGTCGTGAGCGCATGCACCGCATCCTCTTTCGGTAGACCGATCCCGAGGATCGCGCCTCCCAAGATGAGCAACGCCATGCTCAACCAGCCGTAGCCGAGATGAAGGACCAGCACCAACGGTTCATGCCACGTGAGCCACCCGTACCAGCGCGACAGGCGGCCGAGATTGGCGAATCCGGCCGCGACCAACAACCAGCCTGTAACCGGAGCCTGTGGCTGCGCGGTCCAGGCCGCAGCAGCCATGACCACAAGCGCAATCGACGCACCATCGAGACGCGAAAACGGCGCAGGCCGTTCTCTGTTCCCCTGCTCCGTCAGAAACTCCCTCGTGAAATTGGGAGTGAGCCGTCCACCGATGACTGTCAGCAAGACCATGATCAGCGCGAGCGCCATTCGGACAGCAAGATCCGTCTCCGTTCCGTTCAGGGCCAGCAGATGGTAAAAAATGTTTGCGCAGGCATAGAGGCTGATCACCACACCCACCGGCGCATGGCTCCAGCTTCTCCCCGCAGCAAGTTCTCGCCAGACCAATCCAGCCACCGTCACAAAAAAGGCTCCATCAACGAGGGCGGACAGAAGGGGCGGGCACAGCGGGATCGCCATGATCAGGCGTCCGGCCAGCCACAAGGCAAACAGGAACATCAGTTCACGTCCCTTGATCGGTGGCCTGTCGGTCCAATTGGGAACAGCCGTGAGCAGGAAGCCGGTGATCACAGCGGGGAGAAAGCCGAAGACCATCTCATGCACATGCCAGTCTCGAGCGGCAGAGAGCCATGCCGAGTCCCCTGCTCCGGCCAGTATCAGGATCCAGGCAGGAACCGCCAGGCCGGCGAACAACGCCGCCCCGAAAAAAAACGGTCGGAATCCATATGAGAAAAACGCCGCCATACAATCTTCAATCCTCGGTCATCAGTTGTCACCTGGCAACGGCTCTCGCCCCTCACCTATGGGCGAATCAGCCGGCACCCTCATTCATGAGGGTCGCTCAAACAGACTCAGATAGTAATACAACCCGAGTTGTCTCTGCCCGCCTTGGGAAAAGAACCATGTAGATGTAGTGAGAGGTTGGACAACTCGCCAACCGGATCAGTAGCCTACTCGGTTTCATACCCCCTCACCGGCAGGTAGGGTCCCCGAGCCTGCAGCAGTTGAAATGGTTCGCCTGTATCCACAGGCAATCTCTCCACAGACTGGACCGCTGCGGGAGCAGCCTCGATCGCGAAACGCTCTCGCCGGAGTTCCTGGCCGGTCCGGTTGCGGTATACCAACTCGTCGCGATCCAGATCGTACTCCGGAATCTCCACACTCTCCCATCGCTGCATGAAGTAATGGGCATAGAGCGTGTAGAGGCCAGGGTCCTTGCAGCTGCGCTGCAGGACATATTCCGGCATGGTCTGAACATCCAGATCGGTGTGGTAATGCTGCAGCCAAAGGTAATCGCCGAGGATCACCAGCTTGACCAACGGGGAGTCCGAGTACAGCTTGAGTTTCACGACTTTCCCGATGGCCTTCAGGCGCTTGAGGAGCGCGATACTCTGGCGGACCTCCTCCCGAAACGCCGGGAGGTCGTACGTAGGATGGGCCAAGGCCTGCAGGCGCGCGGTCGCGTCCTGACTGAAGGGGTTGACCAGCATGATCTTCGCTTCCAGGCACCGGTCGAGGACCGAAGACAGATTTCCCACTTGATCCACAAGGGTGCCGGAACCGCTGGACCCGATCACCATGACGGTACGAGCGGTGCCCTGCTCTTCCTTCAAGGTCTTGATGCGCCGCTGCGCTTCGGGCGCACGCCGGGGGAAAAAGGAGACAAGTCCGGCTCCGGTCGCCGCAACGGCAAGGGCCCTGTCCCGCATGCTGCGATGGATGTAGTTGAGGCAGAGCATCAGCAGGATGGCGGCGGTCATTTCCACCGCGATGAGGGAAAATTTGTCATGCTCGACAAGAGACCAGAACGACAGGAACTGCCTGGCGCCGGCCGGTAAGAGCAGCGCGATCCCCGCGCTGAGGGCCACGATGGCGATGTGATAGAGGCTTCCTGCCGCATTGCGGAGAAAGGCATGGAGAAAGGACCAGGATTCTTGGAACAACGATGCACCTCTTGAAGGGGTAACGGAACGATTCCCACGGCTGTGACGGGCTGGCAATGAGGCGACGGAGGAAAGAACCTTCGGCGGTGTGCTCAGCGGAAACGGCGCGGCTGCGGGCACAAACAACAATCGCGTAAGACTTCAGAGATCCAGAAGCTGCTGCCCCCGGCTACAGAAGGTCTTACGCGAACAGCGGCACTATAACAGGTCTGCTCGAGCGAAGCAATGAATGGTGTGTGTAATGTGTCCCGCCTGGAGAAGGTCGCTTGGACGCCTTTGCTGAAATCGTATTTCGGCTGTACATCGGTTTGCCCCTCACGACCAAACTTCATCGGCTACGCCAATACCCACACTCCTTTGGCTTTGATCTCCTGATACATAGCATCGGGCGCCAAATCGATCTGGCCCGGCCAGGCCACGGCACCATGATCGACGTACACCTGGTTGAAGTAGGCCGGATCCTTCAACGGCTCAAACACTCCGCTGAGGCGCTCGGGCCTGAAACGAACCTCTCCCCTGAGGCCGTCTGTGAAACGTCCAAACAATCCAAGGGCGTCAAGCGGCTTCACTTCAACGATATCCCAATACATCGATGTCCTCCTTACAAGAGCGGAGCGATCGGCTTTGGAGATTCCTTTGCCCTGCAGAGATCCCAATCGGTGAGCAATTCCTCACGATGTAACTCAGCCCAGTCCAGCACGAGATCGAGCGCTCGACGAGGACGAAACACAACGGACAGATTCCCAGACCGGGGCAGGAATAGTCTCAGGACTCAGTTCTTTCGCTCGGTTTCGTATCCTCGAACTGGCAGGGAGGAACTGCCTGTCGGAGCAGTTGAACACGTTCGTGGGGGAAAAAGGAAAACCCACCGAGAGGACTACTCTCGAAACGCATCCTGCAGAGCCAGGAGGGTCTGGTCGACGCCTGCGTTCACCGCCGCCTGCACCAGCGGTTCAAGGGAGGAATACATGGCGTCGTCCGACAGGTTCGGCACCTGGACGGACACCACGTGGTGGAAGACGACCTCGCCGGTATTCACGAGGATGACCTTGCTGAACACTCGCACCGGCGGCAACCGTCCCGAGAACAGGGCCAACATCCGCTCCCGCAAGGTCGGGCGGTCCACGCGATACAGCAGGAGGCTATCGGCGCCCAATAGGTGGCCGATGCGGGCCGAAGTGTCGTCCGAAACAACGCCGGACCCTTGCAAGCGGTATTCGTCCAGCAACGGCTGAAGATGGGCCCGCTCGACGATCTGCAACGAGGGGCGCAGAGTCTTCAAGAGGAACGTTTCCGCCTCCAGATGCGAATAAATCCCGGCAAGGGCGGGATCGGCCGATTGAGGATAGACGATCGCAAGGCGCACGACCGACGGAGGAATCACCGTGGGGGCGGCCTGTTCCACCATGGCAAACTCCGGGGCTGCGCTGAGAGAAGAGGTGCTGCAGGAGGGAAGACCGGCCAGCCCGATCGCCGCAAGAACGGCCACCACTCGATCCTGCCAGCTGCCGGATTCCATGACGTGGCCCCCCTGAAACCGAGCGCCACGAACGTGTCATAGTTCATCATACCAAACCAAGGCTTCCCACTGCCCGCATGAGAACCGGCTCCCATGGCCGTCTTTCCGGATGCGCACAATCTGCGCGCATCGGCCGAGCACAGCCCTTAATGTAGGAACCATGAGTGATCCGATGTGCGCGGTCTGCGAGCAAGGGCCGACCGAACACCTCGTTCCACCCTGCCCTCCCTTCCGTTTGACTTCACCTTTCCCCCTCACTACAATTCGCCCGTGGCCTCGCAATTCGTCCATCTCCACCTCCATACCCAATACAGCCTGCTCGACGGCGCGAACCAGATCGAGCCCTTGATGCAGCAGGTAAAATCCTTCGGCCAGCCGGCCGTCGCGATGACCGACCACGGCAATATGTTCGGAGCGGTGGAGTTCTATCGCAAGGCGAAGGAGGCGGGCGTCAAACCCATCATTGGATGCGAAGCCTATATGGCGCCGGGCAGCCGGTTGGAAAAGAATTCGCACCTCGCGCACAACGACTACTACCACCTGATTCTGCTCGCGACAAACCTCAAGGGATACCAGAACCTCATCAAACTCGTGAGCAAAGCTTATCTTGAAGGGTTCTACTATAAGCCTCGGATGGATAAGGAATTATTGCAGCAGCACCATGATGGCTTGATCGCCCTCTCCGGCTGCTTAAGCGGCGAGGTCGCCTATCTGATCGGACAGAAAGATTTGGCCGGTGCGACGCAGGCAGCCGGTGAATATCGTGAGATCTTCGGGAAGGACAATTACTATCTTGAACTGCAGGCCAACGGACTGGAGCACCAGCGCATCGCCAACGAGGGGTTGCTGGAGATCCATAAGAAGCTCGACATCCCGCTCGCCGGCACGAACGACTGCCACTACCTCAAGAAAGAAGATTCCCGCCCGCACGACCTCATGCTTTGCTTGCAGACCGGCAAGACGATCAACGATCCCAACCGGATGAAGTTCGATACCGATCAGCTCTACGTGAAATCGACCGAGCAGGCGTTGGCTGAGTTCAAGGAAATGCCGACGGCGGTCTCCAATACCGTCAAGATCGCCGAAGCCTGCACGCTCGACCTGGCGTTCAACAAAACGTACCTGCCGCAGTTCACGGTGCCGGATGGGTTCACGCGCGAAACCTACGTGGAGCAACTGGCGAAGGAAGGACTGGCGGCGCGCCTCAAGGAACGCCCGAGCGCCATCCCCGAACTGGCCTATCAGGTGCGGCTCAAGGAAGAACTCGCGGTCATCTGCTCGATGGGGTTCGCCGGCTACTTCCTCATCGTGTGGGACATCATCAAGTTCGCCCGCTCGCGCGGCATTCCCGTAGGGCCGGGACGAGGCTCTGCCGCCGGCAGTCTCGTCGCCTATGCCCTGCGCATCACCGACCTCGATCCACTGGTCTATTCGCTGTTGTTCGAGCGCTTCTTGAACCCCGAGCGCGTGTCCCTCCCGGACATCGACATGGACTTCTGCATGGACCGCCGGGACGAGGTCATCAACTACGTCATCCACAAATATGGCGAAGACCACGTCGCCCAGATCATTACGTTCGGGACCATGAAGGCGAAAGCAGCGATCCGCGATGTCGGCCGCGTGCTGGAGATGCCCTACGCCGAGGTGGACCGGATTGCGAAGCTGGTGCCGGACGACCTCAAGATGACGCTCGACAAGGCGCTCGAACAGGAGCCGCGCCTCAAGGAACTGGTCGAGAAAGACGCGAAGGTGAAGGAACTGATGTCGGTGGCGCAGTCGCTCGAAGGCCTGGCGCGCCACGCCTCGACCCACGCGGCCGGCGTCGTCATCTCCGACCAGCCGCTCACCGAACATGTGCCCCTGTACAAGGGCCCCAAGGACGAAATCGTCACCCAATATTCGATGGGTGATGTCGAGAAGATCGGGCTCGTCAAATTCGACTTTCTCGGCTTGAAGACCCTCACGATGATCCAGCGGGCCGAAACGCTGGTGAACCAGGGCCGTCCCGACCGGCCGCCCCTCCACGTCGAGCAACTGTCCTTCGACGATCCCGAGACCTTTGCGCTCTTGTCATCCGGCAAGACCACCGGCGTGTTCCAGTTGGAAAGTTCCGGCATGCGCGATCTCTTGATGGGGCTCAAGCCGGACCGCTTCGAGGACATCATCGCCATCATCGCGCTCTATCGCCCAGGCCCGATGGACCTGATTCCGGACTTCATCAAGCGCAAGCAGGGCAAGGTGCCGATCGCCTACGAGATGCCGGAACTCGAACCGATCCTGAAGGACACGTACGGGGTCATCGTCTATCAGGAACAGGTCATGGCCATCGCCAACAAGGTGGCCGGGTTCTCGCTGGGACAAGCGGACATCCTGCGCCGCGCCATGGGCAAGAAGAAGCCGGAGGAGATGGAAAAGCTCCGGGTCCAGTTCATCGAGGGCGCCAAGGGCAAAAAGATCCCGGAGAAGAAAGCGGACAAGCTCTACGAGTTGATCCAGAAGTTCGCCGGCTACGGCTTCAACAAATCCCACGCGGCGGCCTACGCGGTCGTCTGTTACCAGACGGCCTACCTCAAGGCCCATTACCCGACCGAGTTCATGGCGGCGCTGATGACGAGCGACATGGGCAACGCCGACAAGATCGTGGGTTACTTCACCGAATGCCGCGGGCTCGGCATTCCCGTGCTGCCGCCGGACGTGAATCAGAGCCAGAAACACTTTGCCGTGGTGGCCGGCGGTATCCGGTTCGGGCTCGCGGCGATCAAGAATGTGGGCGAAGGCGCGGTCGAATCCGTCATCGAGGAACGCAACAGGAGCGGACCCTTCCGCTCGTTCTTCGACCTTTTCCGGCGGGTCGATCTCCACAAACTGAACAAACGGATGATGGAGGGCCTCATCAAGGCCGGCGCCTTCGATTCCATGGGCGGGCGGCGTTCGCAGTACCTGGCCGTACTCGACCAGGCAATGGAGGAAGGCACGAGTCTTCAAAAGGAACGAGCCCTCGGCCAAACCAGCATCTTCGGCGACGAAGAGAGCGGCCTCCCGCAAGCGCTCCATGACCCAACCCTACCCGATGTTCCCGAGTGGAGCCAGGGCGAGATGTTGAAATACGAACGCGAGCTGACCGGCTTCTACATCAGCGCCCATCCCCTGGCACGCTACGAGGCAGCCATCCGGTTGTTCGCCACCACGACGACCATGCAGATTCCCGACGTGCCGGACGGACGCGAGGTGAAACTCTGCGGCATCATCACCGCCGTGAAGTCGATGCTCACGAAAAAGGGCGACCGCATGGCCTACGTGACGCTGGAGGATTTACATGGCATGGTAGAAGTGATAGCCTTCCCCGACCTCTATCGCGACCACGCCGAGATGATCGTACCGGAACGGGTCGTGCGGTTGACGGGTACCGTGGATCGCGGAGACAAGGGCACCAAGTTGCGCGGGACCAAAATCGAACCCTTGGCCGAATTGCAGAGCACGGCGATCTCGCGGGTGATGATTCGCCTGAACGACGGCCCGACCACCTCGACCAGACTTCCGATGCTCCGGCAGGTGTTTCAAAAATACCCCGGGTCCTCGAGTGTGTCCCTCGTCATGGCCCTAGGGGGAACCATGGAAGCACAGACCTCGCCCCTCCCCAACGTCAAGATCACTCCCAGCGAACACTTCGTCGCCGATATCGAGGAAGTGCTAGGCAAGGGCGCGATCACTTTGGTAACCTAGTCGGACCTAGGCAACACCCTTAATGGGGGTTCAGCAGTATGAGAGACTACCTCGACTTTGAAAAGCCGATCCGCGAACTCGAAGAGAAAATCGAGAAACTCGCCTCAGCCGAATCGCCCAAATCCGGCACCCAGGAAGAACTCCGCAAGTTGCGGACGAAACTCGCCCAGGTCGAACATGAACTGTACAACGGCCTGACCCCCTGGCAACGGACCCAGTTGGCCCGCCACCCCCAGCGCCCGACGACGCTCGACTACATCAATGACCTCTGCCGCGAATTCCTCGAACTGCACGGCGACCGCGGCTTCGGCGACGACCGCGCGATCGTGGGCGGATTCGCCCGCTTCAACGACCGGTCGGTGATGATCATCGGGCACCAAAAGGGCAAGACGCTCAAGGAGCGCATGCAGCGGAACTTCGGCATGCCCAATCCCGAAGGCTATCGCAAGGCGCTGCGGCTCATGCGGCTGGCGGAAAAGTTCGGCCGGCCCATCATCACGTTCATCGACACCCCCGGCGCCTACCCCGGCATCGGCGCGGAAGAGCGCGGGCAGGCTGAAGCCATCGCCAGGAACCTGTTCGTCATGTCACGGCTGGCCGTGCCCATCATTTCGGTCGTGATCGGTGAAGGCGGCAGCGGCGGCGCCCTCGCTTTGGGCGTGAGCGACCGCATTCTCATGCTGGAACATTCCGTCTACTCCGTCATTTCTCCTGAAGGCTGCGCGGCGATTCTGTACGACGATCCTACCAAGGTTCCGGACGCGGCGGCCTCGCTGAAGATGACCGCGCAGGACCTGGTCGGCCTCGGCATCGTGGATGAAGTCATTCCCGAGCCGCTCGGCGGCGCCCATCGCGACACCAGGGCCATCTCCGACCGGGTCGCCAAGGCGTTGGCCAATCACATCTACAGCCTGGTCGACCTTCCCACCGACCAACTCGTCGCCCAGCGTGATCAGAAGTTCCGCAAGATGGGCGTGGTCGGCGGCCTCGTCCCGGCCTAAGCTTTCAGGATGGTGAAACCGACTGCCAGCTTCGTTCTCGTATCGCTCAGGCCCTCAACGTACCCCCATCTCCTCGCGTCACCTAGTGTGATGTCCTAACGATTCGTGTCATAAGCTCAGCGGTTTGCCCCTCACCGACTCGTCTCCCCCGATGGGGGAGACGGCAAGGGTGAGGGGAGCAACGAACTTCAGAGATTCTTCCAGCGGCTTTGTGACGATCAGCGGGTGGGACCAGTCACTGACTAAACAAGCAACCCCAGCGCGGTAAACCTGTTTTCAATCGCCAATAGGATGTGAAGGCGCAACTCAGTTCGGTACGGGGCGAGCGACTCGTCACGCAGGTAGCGGTCCAAAGTCCGTGGCAATTTCTTCCACCAGGTACGGGCCGTGTCTCTCGCCCGGTCGGCCCTCGTTTCTCCACCAGCCAGAATCAGAGACAGTTCCTTCTCGAAAAACCCCACGTGCACGAGTTCATCGTCGAGAATCTCCGACAGGTCCGGCCGGATAGTCGCGAGCAATTTGGCAAATTCCAGTCCGAGTGCTTCATAGCCGAACAGGTGCACCGCCAGTGCTTCCCATTGCGAGGGGACGCTCGGCAAGGCAGGCGGCCGTTGCGAGGTGCTATCCAGCATGGCCTCGAATCGGCGAAGATGGTCCTGCTCGTCGGTTTCGTGACGTTGCAGAAAGGTCTGCACGTGGCGAGGGAGGTCCCGCGTTTGGGCGGCGCGCACGGCCCACAAGGCCATCGCCTCGGCCCGCAGGAACCGTTCGAGCAGCGCCCGTTCACAAATTGCCGGAAGGGCGATCATCGTGGGAATCAGTTCTCACCGGGCGGATGGAGCGGACCGGCCCACTCGCCCTTGGTCAGCCCCACTTCCTGCGACGCCCCATCGGGCCATTGGAAATAGCCGACCTCATCGACGAAGACGATGAGGGGCTCCGTGTCCTGTTCGAGCCCGCGCCACCAATACCAGCCCGCCGCTGCCGGTTTGTCCTTGGTCCATACGAGGTGGGTCATGGTCCTGTATCTCGTCGTTCGTATCTCATATCTCGCGAGAAGATCGCCCTCTTGTTCCGCACGAGATACGCTTCACGAACGACGCTTCACGATCCTCCTCTACGCCGGCAGGTCTATGCTATAAGCTCTCTTCCGAGAGACGCACCCTACCATGGACCGCTTGCCAATAGAAGAGGCCTTGCCTTCGTTGCGCGAGGTGCTGGCTGCCGGACGTTCCGCGCTCTTGACGGCGCAACCGGGCGCGGGCAAGACCACGCGGGTCCCGCTCGCCCTGCTGCAGGAACCCTGGCTCGTCGGACAGAAACTGGTGCTGCTGGAACCCCGACGGCTTGCCGCGCGCGCCGCGGCAACCTACATGGCGGCGAGCCTGCGTGAGCCGGTGGGTCGCACCGTCGGCTATCGCATCCGCCATGACACGAAGGTCGGGCCGGACACGCGCATCGAAGTGGTCACCGAAGGCATCCTCACACGCCTGCTGCAACAGGACCCTTCGCTGGCCGGATACGGCCTCGTCATCTTCGACGAGTTCCACGAACGCAGCCTGCAGGCGGATCTCGGCCTGGCCTTCGCGCGGGAATCGCAGCGGCTGTTCCGGCCGGACCTTCGCCTGCTCGTCATGTCGGCGACCTTGGACTGTGCGGCGGTCACGCGCATCCTCCACGATGCCGAGACCATCTCCTGCGAGGGCCGCCTCTATCCCGTCACCACCCACTACCTCGACCGGCCGATTGAAGGCCGGCTGGAGCAGGCTGTGGTGCGGAGCATCCGTCAGGTGCTGGCCCGTGATACCGGCAGCCTGCTGGTCTTTCTGCCCGGCATGGCGGAAATCCGCCGAACCGAACGGCACCTTCGGGAAGTCGCGCTCGGTTCCGACATCCTCATCGCACCCCTGCATGGAGACCTGCCGCAGGACGAACAGGAACAGGCGATCCTGCCCGCGCCGCCTGGCCGACGAAAAATCGTACTCGCCACGTCGATTGCCGAAACCAGTTTGACCATCGAAGGCGTGCGGGTCGTCATCGATGCGGGACTCATGCGCGTCCCGCGCTTCGATCCCCGTTCCGGACTGACCAGGCTCGATACCATTCGGGTCACGCAGGATGCCGCGGATCAACGGAGGGGCCGCGCCGGCCGGTTGGAACCGGGCACCTGCTATCGCCTCTGGACGGCGGCGGAACAGCAAGCAATCCTCCCACGCCGTCCGCCTGAAATCCTCGAAGCGGACCTCGCACCCTTGGCGTTGGATCTCGCGGAATGGGGCGTCATCGACGAACGCGAATTGTCTTGGCTCGATCCGCCTCCGACCGGTTCGCTGGCCCAGGCGCGCGACCTGCTGCGACAACTCGGCGCACTCGACGAGCAAGGGACCCTCACGGCCCATGGCCGCAGACTGGCCCATGTGACTGTTCATCCGAGACTGGCCCACATGATCGTGACGGCCGTTTCGCTGGGCTGGGGATCGTCGGCCTGTGACCTCGCCGCCCTGCTCAGCGAGCGCGATATTCTGCAGGGAGGGCCGGGATGGCGGAATGCCGACCTGCGCTTGAGGGTCGAGGCCTTGCAAGGAACCAGAGAGCAGCTCGCCGGAGCGACCGTGAATCGAGCGGCCTGCGACCGTGTTCGGCGCGCCTCCGAACAGTGGCGGCGACAGCTGCAACTCGCCTCCTCGTCCCGCGACGGCAACGAGCATCTCGGCATCCTGCTCGCCTTCGCCTATCCGGATCGCATCGCGCAACGGATCACAGGCAGCGACGGCCGTTACCGTTTGGCGAACGGCCGAGGCGCCTCATTTCAAACGGTCCAAGGCCTGTCGCAGGACGAATATCTGGTGGTGGCGCAACTCGACGGCTCCGGAGATTGGGCGCGCATCCTGCTCGCGGCGCCGGTGAGCATCGAGGCGTTACAGCAGTACTGCGCGGAACGAATCCAATCCGTCGATCTGCTGGAGTGGGATGAGCGTTCGGAAACCGTCCGCGCGAGGCGGCAGCGGCGGCTCGGACAACTGGTCCTCGACGACCGCGCCCTCCACGATCCCGATCAGGAACAGGTCGCGGCGGCGCTGATCTTCGGTATCCGGCGGGCCGGACCGGCCTGCCTGCCCTGGACGAAGGAGCTGCAGCAATGGCGCGCGCGCATCGCGTTCCTCCATCGCATCGACCCCGCCTGGCCCGATCTTTCGGATGAAGCGCTGCTGGCTGATCTCGAACGGTGGCTGAGACCGTTCCTCACCGGCTTGACGAGTCTCGCGCAGGTCCGCCGCCTCGATCTCTTGCCGCCGCTCGCCAGCCTCTTGAATCGGCAACAACGGCAAGGGTTGGATCGTCTCGCGCCGACCCACCTGGTCGTGCCGAGCGGTTCACGCGTACGAGTAGACTACGAACAGGGCGAGGTGCCGGTCCTGGCGGTGCGGCTGCAGGAACTGTTCGGCTGCCGGGAGACACCGCTGATCGCAGGCGGCAAGGTGCCGGTGATGGTGCATCTGCTCTCACCGGCGGGACGGCCCGTGCAGGTCACGAAGGACCTGGCGAGCTTTTGGCGTTCGGCCTATCAAGAGGTGAAGAAAGAACTGCGTGGCCGTTATCCCCGCCACCACTGGCCCGACGATCCCCTGACGGCGCAACCGACCAATCGGACGAAGAGACGGACGTGAGTGGTCAACCACTAAACAGGCCTCACGCAGACCTACCGGCCTCTGCTGAATTGATCCGCGAGGCTACTCCCCCTCTCCCTGCCCTCTCCCCCACGGGGGAGAGGGCAGGGAGAGGGGGCCTCTCGACTCCGCCTTGCTAATCCCCGTCGATTCAAGCATCCTACCGAGGCATCGTTGCCCTACTCACAACAACAGAGCTGCAATGGACCACTTCGCCATCGTCACCGCCTTCGGCCAGGACCGACCAGGCATCGTCGCCGCCATGGCGGACGCGCTCTACCGGCTCGGCTGCAACATCGAAGACAGCTGCATGACCAGGCTGCGCGGCGAGTTCACCATGATGCTCATGGTGCGACTGCCCGAAGGGATCGGCGCCGAAACCCTCGGCCAGCGCCTGACGCCCTACACGGCTCCGCTCGACCTCGCCGTCCTCTGCAGAGCGATGCCGGACCAGGCGGCGGCAAGAGAGGCAACCCCGGAAGTCCCGACCTTCATGCTGTCGGTGTACGGCGCCGACCATCCCGGCATCGTGGCGCAGGTGGCGCGCACCGTCGCCCAGCACAACGGCAACATCACCGACATGAATACCCGCGTGATCGGGCCGGGAGACGTCCCGGTCTATGTCATGGTCTTGGAAATTCAATTACCGGAGGCGCAGCAGGCCGACCGGCTCAGGCTGGCGCTTGAACAACTGAAGCCGGTACTGGGCGTCGATCTGACCTTCCGCCCGCTCGAGAGCGTCACCTTCTGACCGTGGCTATCCGTCCGATTCTGCTCTACCCCCATCCGGCACTCAAATCCGAGAGCGACGCCGTGGTCCCGACGGACCAGGCGGCGCAGGGCGTCGTCCAGGACATGCTCGACACCCTCGCCGCCTCCCCCGGCGTGGCGCTGGCGGCGCCGCAGATCGGGCATGCCCTGCGGATCATCGTGGTGGACGTGTCGCGGAAGAAAGGCGAAACGGGGCATGGGCTGGTGGTGCTGGTGAACCCCGTCATCCTGGCGCAGGAAGGACGGAAGGTCGTCCGTGAAGGTTGCCTCAGCGTGCCGGACTACACGGGCAATGTGTTGCGCTACGAGCAGGTGATCGTGGAGGGATCGGCGCCGGACGGCCGCGCCGTTACGGTGAGCGCTTCAGGATTCGAGGCGCTCGCCTTTCAGCACGAGCTGGACCACTTGAACGGCACGCTCTTTCTCGATCGCATCCAGTCGCTCAGCACCGATCTCTTTCGACGGAAGCGATAAATCGCTGCAACGTCAGGAACGTACCAGACCGGTCCTCGCCACCCTGCGAACGCTCGTTCCCTGGCGGCGGAAACCTGTGAAGGCGTGACCGGCACCGGCGTTCGAGATATTAATCAAAGGAATGACAGGCTGTTCAAAAAGCCCGCCCAGCGCGGCCGCAGCGACGCGAGGGGGCGAGACGTACGCTTGTGGTACGTTGAGCCTCCGAGCGAGTGAGAACAAAGCTGGGGGGCTTTTTCAACAGCCTGTTAATAGCCCCGGCCGCTGCTCCCCCCCCGCCCCATCCGATCCAGCGAGAGCGCCTCGTACCGCTGTTTCAGATCGGGATGCTCGTTCAGGTAGCCCTTCACGGCTGCATCATCGGCGAAGACCTCCTTGCTGCGTCCGCGGTATTCCTCGATAGTCAGGTCATACTTCGCCAACAACTTGCCGAGCTTCGCATTGATATCTGCGCTCATCTCCTTCATCTGCTCAGCCGACGGCCGCTGCACCTCTCCCTGCGCTCCGCCCTTGAAGTAATTCGTCATCATCTCGCCGATCTCGATACGGGCGTTCACGAACTTCTCGATCTCAGCCGGTTCCGCCGCCAGGCCGGTTCCTGCGAAGAGGACGACTCCCAATGAAAGACCGATGATGACGCGCCCCGGATTCATGATCATGGTTCCCTCTCAGATGGTGAAAAGACATGGCCTTCCGTCGAATCGCTATCATACCACTGGAAGGCGTCGGATAGTGAACAGGCGAGCGGGATCGAATGGAAGCGGCGTTACTCCGGCGCAAGTTCGTAGACCAACGTGACGACTGCCTCGACCTTCATTTCTCCAGAAAAGATCGGCGGCTCGCCGCCGACGTCCATCGCCATCATCGACCGAGCGGTACGGAGCGACGGACGGACCACCTGTCCGCCCTCATCTGCGCTGACCAGCCGCAGCAGTTTCATCTTCAGCGTCTCGCTCAGCGCCGCGGCTTTTTCGCGCGCCTTGGCCGCGGCCTGCTTCAACGCGCCGAGCTTCGCCTGTTGTTCGTCGCGCAGGGCCCACTGCAGGCCCTGGAAGCGATTCGCGCCCGCCGCCAGCGATTCCTCGATCACGGCTGCCACCTGTTGCGGATCGGACACCTCCACCGTCACCGTGTTGCTCACCGTATAGCCGATGATCTCCGGTGACACAGGCGGGGCGTCGGCGGACTGTTTAGGCGGCGGTTTATAGTGGGGCGACACCGTAAAGGACGAGGTCTGGATGCGCTCCTTCGAGATGTGCAACTCCAGCAGCCGCTCCGTCACCTTCTTCATCACGACGTTATTGCGCCGGTGCGCCTCCGTGAGCGATCTGCCGGCTGTCTCCATGCCGAACGTCACGAAGGCCGTATCCGGCGCGATCGCCAGGTGACCGGCGCCGGTCACCGTCAGGGTCGGCACCTCCGGCTTCGCCTCGTCGTGGGCCTGTCCGACGCTCGGCCACGCCAGCAACAGCATCAACAGCGCGACAACGACCATCCCTCCCTCCTCCCCGCTCATTACACGGTTCATCAACCTCCGTCCGACAGGCGTCAGCCTACCCTGTTGCGTGAACGACGTGCAACCGGCGTCACGGTTCCTGTTCCTCGATGGCCTCGATCGATTCCTTGAGCGCCCCGACGAAGGCCTCCGGCTGCGCGAGGGCCTCCTCCGTCAGCTGGAATTCGCTGACCAACACCCCGTCTTTATCCACCACGATCACACGATAGCCCTGCTTCACAAAGCCTCCCGATAGCTGTTCTACTTCAGGCCGTTGCTGAACCACGGCCGACCGCTCAGTTCGGCCTTCTCTTCAACAGGAGTTTGTGAAGGTATCAGCAGGCCTGCTGGATAGTCCAGGCCTGTCGGCCGTCTCCCTCAGGCAAGACCTGAGTCGTCAACCGATTCATCCCCACTCGCGCGGGGAACAAGTGAATAGCACCGCCCAGATCGAGCAGCTATTCTAGTGGCCCTCATATGGCCAGGCATTTGAGCCGTGGAATCGGCTGAGCTCGAAGGGCGCCAGCGAGGCGAATTTCGGGCTTCAATGGGGCCACGGCATCTCTGCCGTGGAATCGGCAATGGATTTTATTCAGGCCTCCATTATTCGGAGCAGCTTCAATGGGGCCACGGCATCTCTGCCGTGGAATCGACGTTCGTCGGGATGATGGCGATCGCGGGGATCATGCTTCAATGGGGCCACGGCATCTCTGCCGTGGAATCAGATCGTATCCCCCGCAATTCTCGCAGCCATTCTCGCTTCAATGGGGCCACGGCATCTCTGCCGTGGAATCCGTGTTATCCGAGCGCGTGGTGCCGGTCGTACCCCATGCTTCAATGGGGCCACGGCATCTCTGCCGTGGAATCGGTGAAGTCGATTGTCACAAAGGATCAAGGCGTGATCGCTTCAATGGGGCCACGGCATCTCTGCCGTGGAATCGGATGGGTCAACGGTATCCGGCAGCATTCAAGCTGTGCTTCAATGGGGCCACGGCATCTCTGCCGTGGAATCCCTTGCGGGATGTGCTGCGGTTCGCCGTGAGCCGCCGGCTTCAATGGGGCCACGGCATCTCTGCCGTGGAATCTGGATAACATTCAACGCCGCGTGTTCCGTGGCGCGGGCTTCAATGGGGCCACGGCATCTCTGCCGTGGAATCGCGCTCATTCTGGCGCAAACGCTCACACAACACCGCGGGGCTTCAATGGGGCCACGGCATCTCTGCCGTGGAATCCTGGGCCGACTTGGGCTGGGCCGACTTGGGCAGGGCGCTTCAATGGGGCCACGGCATCTCTGCCGTGGAATCACATCTTCGCGCCCATGATCGACGACGAGGACAAGCTGCTTCAATGGGGCCACGGCATCTCTGCCGTGGAATCAGCTCCCGGCCAAGTGGCCGTCGGCCTTAGTGTTTTGGCGCAGGTTGCGAGCGCCTCGTTCCATCACACGCACAGTTAGTTCTCCGTTGATGGGACACCTCCTTTGTGTTTGTCGTTTGTGCACATTCTCACCGATTTGTTTCAGTTGACCACCGCGAGTGCTGCCGAGGGTTGTTTCACCACCGAAGCGCTCGCGTGGCTCGACGGCAACGGTCACATGATGCGAGCCCGGCGTTCTTCCCATTCAGCCTTGATCCCCATCGACTCGATCCGTTTGATCGGATGGCTCTCGGTCGGCCCCAAGTCTATGATGAGCACCTGATCTTCGCGTTGATCGATGATCTCCGTCAAGGCTGCCTTCATCCGCACGACATCGATATCGGGCAGATCACATTGAAACACGGACAATTGGAGATGCGCGCCGAACCCCTTCATAGTCTTGAATACACGCCGAAGACGTTTGGCATCACAGATGTCATAGGTAACCAGGTAGTGACGGCGCATCGCTCACCGGGTCGTAAATGGCGGCAGTTCAGGAATCTCTCCAAGCAGATACCGTCCCAGCAACCGCGCCTGCACTTCAAGCACGCGACGGTAGCTGATCTGGTACCCGAACACCGGATGGGTGATCTCCTGGCCCATGCGTCGCTCGTATGTTTCAATCAACCGGCAACGGCCGTCCGGCGTCAGCGTGACGGACCCCATACGCTCGATCCAGTCGCTCGTGCGGATCTCACCGTTATTGATGGCGGTGAGCACCGCGGAGTCCGCAATGAGCGGCCTGAACTCCTCCATCATATCCAGCGCCAATGCCGGTCGCCCATAACGCGGCTGGTGATAAAAACCCAGGTACGGATCGAGCCCCACGCTCTGCAGGGTCACGGTCCATTCGCGCGCGAGCATAGAATAGAGCAGCGAGAGCATGGCATTGACAGGATCGCGCGGCGGGCGCCGATTGCGTCCATCGAAGTCGAAGCGGGCGCCGGGCTCGGCTTCTTTCAGCATGCCGGCGAACTCCGAGAAATAGCGGCGGGCGGCCGTGCCTTCTGTGCCCAACAGTGACTCCAACGATTCCGCCACCCCGGCCTGGATCTGATCGCACTTCAACTCCTGAATGACCGTGTCCGGTGCAGCCCGGTGATTCCGCCTGAGCAAGGTGCGGCAATTGGCGATCTTGGCTTGGACAAATCGCCGAGCCAGCAGCAGGCAACGTTCCCGATCCGCCGCCGCAGCATATTGGCGCCGACGGAGCTCCACATGTTTGTGCAACAGACCCGTCGTCATTCCGTAGAACCATCCACCGCTGGAACAATAGACCAGTGGAATGCCGCGCTTGCAGAGTTCCTGGGTGACTTGCGTGCTGACTTGAATCGCCCCATAGAGAACGACCTGCGACGTTTCAACCAGCCGGGCCTCTCCGATCACCTCATCATGGTCCTTGACCTTCAGACATTCGCCGTCCTTGCCGAGCTTCGCGCCGGGCGTTTGCACATAGAGCGGTAACGCATCGTCGTTCGCGGGAATCAACTTTCGGACCGCGGGCGCTTCGCCCTCATGCGTTGCCCGGAGCCAGCCCACTTCATCGGGCAGGCAGAGCCCCACGAGCGAACAACGTGGACACTTCGGACTATCCACCAAGGGCGGCGGGGCCACAGTGGCCTGCGTCATCGTCCGCATGCCGTCAAGGAGTTCGCGCGTCCGCGTAATCAACTCATCGTCGAACGGCACCTCCACCCGCTCGCGCGAGCCGACGAAATAGAGCACTCCACGCTCGCAGGTGAAGCCCTGTTCACGGAGCAACAACCCCTGCACGCAGAGCTGCACCAGTTCCGGTTCCCAGGCGCCTTGCGTCGTATGCGGGCGCTTGCCGCGCTTGTAGTCCACTGGAACAACGGTCTGAGTTCCCTCGGCCAGCCCGGCAGAAGCAGCATCACCCTCCACCAGATCGATCTTAGCCGTCACACCCAATCGTTCCGACGAGAGCCAGACGGAGCGTTGATGGATCGTGGCTTCACTCGGCTGGTCGTCCTCAACCTTCCGCGATTTCCGGAGCGGCGTTTGGTCCACACGCCGGTGGTGGAAGCGTCCCTCCGTTGTTTCCGCGTTGTCGGCAAACTCCCCGTCCACCCACTCGAAGTAGGCCAGGCGCGGACAATAGGCAAATTCGTTCACCATCCGCGCGGGGAGCAACGGGATGTCGCTCCCCGAGGATGGTCCCTGTGATTCGGGCTCCATACCCCCCTTATCGGCCGGAGGCGTGGAAATATTCAGTTGTCAAAGAACAAGGCTGATCGCTTGTGGACAACCAGATGCTTTGTTACACTGGCCCTGAGTCGAATTGAGGCTTCCGATGTCTCTCCCTGCCATCCAAACCAAACACTGGACCCGCCAAGAGTACGACCGCCTGGCCGACGCCGGCATTCTGGCTCCGGATGAACGCGTGGAACTGCTTGAAGGAGAGATTGTCACCATGACCCCTCAGCACGGCCCGCACTCGGCTTCCATCGGACTGGCGGAAGCGGCGCTCCGAAAGGCGTTCGGTCCGGCCCATTGGATTCGCATTCAGTTACCCCTCGTCGTCGATCCCGACTCAGAACCGGAACCGGACCTGGCAGTCGTCCCTGGGTCGCCCAGGGACTATGTCACCGAGCATCCCCGCACAGCGTTATTGGTCATAGAGATTGCCGACAGCACGCTGGAACGAGACCGTTCGTATAAGTCACCCATTTATGCTCGCGCCGGCATCTCGGAATACTGGATCGTCAACCTCATTGAACGCTGCCTTGAGATCTACCGCGACCCAATTGTATCGCCGGGTCAACCGGCTCGGTATCAGGTTTCACGAAAAGCTGCTCCCACCGAAATCGTCTCCCCGTTGTCCGTCCCCCACGGTTCAATCGCGGTCACCGATTTGCTGCCGTAGTCGCGGCGTCCACTCTTCCTGCGGGGACTCCTCCACCGCCATAAACTGGCCGAGGCCGAAGTGCGCTTACTTCAAACCCAATTGCCGCTTTACCCGCGTCAACGGCACCGTGTGATTCCGGCCTTCCGCCTTTTTCGCCTTGCGGAGATCCAGTAAGTCTTCCATGTCCTCCAACCGTTCCTTCAGCAAGACGAACTCCTCGTACGGCAACACAGCAAATTGCTTTTTCCCGTCTTTCACGAGAATTTGCAGATGAAGCATCAACACTCATCTCCCTTCTATCTGCCACTTATTACCGATTCCTCCACCGGCACGAATTGCCCAGGGCCGAAGCAACCTGGCCCATCGTATCAGAGCACTACTCACGCGGTCTCCCGACAAACAAGCCCCCGCCAAGATAGCGATGTCTTCCCAAAATCAAAGGCCCCTGAACTGGTACAGGAAAGGTCAAGCGAGCGAGGCCGCTCAAACCTGTTCCGGGTATCCCGCGCAGCTCCCCCGGTTTGATCACCGGCCTGGGGAGACCGCGACGGCAGCACTCTGCAAATAGGTCGGCGGATAATGCCTCGGCCGCATTGCGCTGTTTGAGGTGACGTGTGACTAAATAAGGGGTCACACTTTCCCATACCTGCGAGACAGCAAAAATCGGATCCGTATCGGGATCAATAGAGAGTGCTCGTAGGCTTAGACAGCTCATATAACCTGCTCGCAACTCACCAAATCCGGACAGCGCCTCATCCAATACGTGCAAGTGTTTCCGTTCTGTCTCTTTCGGTTCTCGCCGTTCAACGAGATGCGGCGATATAACCATCAGTCGCGATGAGTCCGGCACGAACAGAAAAAAGAGATGTGGATTGTTCTCTGATCGAGCAGGTGTTCCATTGATCTCGTGTCCCGTAAAGAACGGGGACAAGGCTACCGTCTCTCCGAGCACCGCCTGAACTCTGGCCATCACTGCTCGGCGAAAGGCGCGCGCCAATTCGATCGGATCTGGTTTTTTCACAAGTCCCGACTCGACCACGAACGTATGAACCCCTGGAACAGTCGGTAACGGCGCCATGACTCCCAAACCAAGGAACCGCCCATCACCGATGACGAGTGGCCCTGAAAGCGGTGCTGCGAACGCAATCTCGACGTGCCAGAGGCGCTCCTTCTCGAAGCGTGTTCCCTCGGCGAACGGCTCGACGCGTGAGCCGGCTCCGTCGAAAGGCTCACGCTGCAAGCGAATGCTCTCCGCTGGAGCGCTCACGCCCGCGTGACGGAGCGCTTGAACGACTGCAGCTCTCGCTCCCGAAATTTCCACGATGCGCCCGAGGCCACGCTTGGCCTCCGCGAGCTTTCGAGTTGGCTCGATGCGCCGACGCTTGCCCTCCCCGGGGAGTACCACTGGCGTGATAGACCGGAACACTCGGGCCCGCGCGCCAACGCCGTAGTGCCGGAGCATGTCGTCCTCGGCCGATGGTGACAGGAGGACGTCTTTCACCTCGCCGGTGTCTGGGTCGAAGAGCTCTGCACCCGAGAACGCCCAGCGAACATCCTCGCTTCGAAGCGGGCACGTCGCCGGGATCTCGACGAGGAGACGTCGGATTGCGCGGTCGGCGTAGTGCATACCGATGGATGGGATTGCGATGATCCGCACGCGGCTCTCGGCGGGCACCGCGTTTGAACCATCGGGCTTACGACCCACGAGATGTCGGTCCACATCATAGAGCCGATTGGGCATGGCGGCGCTCAGCCGAGCGCGAGCTGCTTCGCGTGCCGCCACGACGAGCGACGACGCGCCTTCGAGGGGCCACGCCACACGACGCTCCGAGTCAGCTGAAGATCGAAGCTCGAAGACGTGGCGAACAGGAGGGCTCTCGTACGAGATCTGTCGATAGCTCGGCTTCGGCTGTTGGACGAAGACGCGCCGGCCGCTCTCGGTGCGGAATCGCAGGGCCTGATACCGGCGTTCGAGACTCTCGAACGACCCCTTCTTGGGACATGCGAGCAGAAGACCGTCTCTCGCGCTCGGCCGCCGAACGATTCCGTTGTACTTGGCGAGCTTCGCATCCAGCGCCGCTTCGTCGAGGACCTCGCCCCAAGCCCAGGCCATATCGACCCCACGCCCAAGCTGGTAGAGCTTCTCAGAGAGCGCGCAGACCGTGTCCACATGGCCCCCCCCATCCTCCGCGAAAGGCCACGCGTAGATCCAAGGCACCGCCGCGTTGAAGTGGCGTGGCCTCCACACCTTCCGGGCACCGCGTGTCTTAGCGATGTTCCGAACATCGCCGCCGAACTTGTCCAGGTCGTTGTTCGGCATGAACATCGTGACCGCCTGACCACGCACCAGGCGAGGCGACGCGATGATCGGGGCATCGGGGAGCCCTTCAAACCAGGTGAGGGCTTCCTTGGTCCGTTGGTCGAGAGGCCCGCTAATGCCAGCACCCGCCACGAGCGCTTGAAACAAGCGAAAGGGTGACGGCAGCTCGTCACCGTCTCCGTGGTAGCGCCCCTCGTGGGCGCGCACGTGGATGGTCAGGTAGCGGCTCATTGCTTGGGTTGCTCACTCGCCGGACCTTCGTCGACCTGCTTCATGAGCAGTCTCTTGGCCTCCGGGAGCGCGAACTCGTGCTCGAGGACGGGCTCGCCATCCTTCTTGAGTCCGTCGGGCCACATCGCCTTGAACGGCGTGGCCGCAGCCATCGCGTAGGCGATAAGTTGGTCCTGGCTCGGGAGGCTCACTCCGGTGGGATCACCACGGCGCGGGACCGCGGTCCACGTGTCGTCGTTGGCGTAACGGAGCAGGCAGCCCTCGCGCAGGAACAGCTCGAGATCCGCGGTGGCCGCCAAGAGCACCAGCCCGAGCAGGTACTTTTGAACCTCCGTGGTCTCGACGGCGTCCTTGCCACGAATGCCTCGAAGCGCGACGAGGTTGATCGTGACGTCGCGCTCGATGTCACCCCTCGCGAGCACGCCACCAAGCACGCGGGCATCGGGGTTCGGGACGCCTCCAACAAACTGCGGAATCTTGTCGGTCTTGCGGAACGTCGCTGGAGCGTCTGCGAAGCCAATTGTGGAGAGCTTGACGCCTTTCGCCTTGGGGGCCTTATCTAGTTCATTCTTCTGGTCCTCGCTCAGCGCCTTCCACACTGAGTTGAACTGCGCGGCGCTGTGCAGGATCTCGACGTCCCATGCTCGAATAATCGAGCGCACTAATCTTGGAATCTTAACCGCAGACTCACCGCGAGAATCCCAGGCTCCGAAGACAAGCGACGTCGGCGCGATAACAGCAAGCGGAGTGGCGTTCCCACTGTTGCGCAGAGCCATAAAGGCTTTGTCTATTTCAGGGATAAGTGTCGGACTCGCACGTACCACCGCATCCGCACTGCGGTGCGCGAGGTCAAGGAGCGAGCGTTTTTCGATGTGAACACTCTCGTTCTCAGTATTTTTTCTCCCCTTCTTCCTGCCATCTTTGTGCAAGACGATCTCGATCTGCGGCACAAGGTTTGCGAGCTGATTCAGCTCGTTGCCCTCCTCGTCTTTGCCGGTCGACTTGAAGATTGACTCCAGTCGGTTCGCCTGGGACCCGACCGTGTCGATCGTCGCGACGCGCGTGCCGTCCGCGAGCGTATCAATGTTGTAGCCGATGTCGGCATAGGTCGGCGGGAAGATGATGCCGCGACCACTCTCATCAGCCTCAACGGGAATGAGCTTCTGGTGAAGGCGGAGGGCGACCGGCCCATCGGCAGCGAGCCACGAATCGAAGAGATCGGTGGTCTTCTCGCTCAGCGACAGGGTGGTGTTTGCTGCGGGTTTCGTTGTCATTGCTGATTCTCCTCTTGTGCGTATGTTGTGACCTTGTTCTTGCCTGATAGATCGAGTTCGAAATTGAACCGGCGCATGGGCAGGATCAGGTCGGCGCCAGCCAGCGCGGCGCGCCCCAGCATCGGCGGCAATGGATGCCCCCAGACGGCGTAGCGAACCTTGCGAGTCTCGTATTGGTCGGGCCGCGCGTGCTCGAGCCCAATCGCCGCGAGGATCTCTACGACAGGCGACGCGGCGATGCCGTCCTTCTGCGTGTTCGGTGAGTAGCCCGCGTCGATCGAGGTCCAGGCACCGCGCGGATCGAAATTGAAGCTGCCACCCATTGGCGTGACCACTTCAAACGGCGCCTCCAGGAGCGCCTCTCGTTGCTCCTGCCAGAGTTGCCGCAGGCCTCGGTTCCTGAGTTCACCGATCGATTGATTCCTCTTCGGTTTCGCGCGCACGCCCTGAAGCATCTGGGTCGTGATACGGTTCGCCGACCGGTTTCCGGAATAGAGCTTGAAGTCATCGCGCGACAGCCACGGTGGGTGCGGACTCTTCCGAGACTCTGCCCAGTGGCTCACGACCAAGCGACGTCCGTCGTCCACGAGCTGGATGGGAAGCGCATTGCGGTCGCCTTCGCCTGCAGAGAACGCTGGCGTCGTAACGCGCCCCTGCACCTCGCCCGGATCGTCCTCGACGGACTCATCCTCGTCTTCAGGTTCGCTGGGCGTGGCGTCTTCCTCTCCATTGTCGTCACCATCGGCTGCACCACCTTCGACGTAGCCAATGGGCGTCAGTTCGCTTATCTTCGCCTTCGACAAGAACTCCAGGACGACCATGAACGGGTTCTTGTCACCGTCAGCGCGGAGCACGAACGTCGCTTGCGCTTCGCTCCAGTCGAAGTGCGCCTCGACGCCGCCGAGCAGAACCTCTGCCGCCTCGAGGAAGCCCATGCAGGCGAGCACCTGGCCTGGGCTCTTGAGGTCGACGGGGATGGATGCAGTCGTATGCGTCATCACGGCCTCTCCTTCTGCGTTGTCGCTGCCTGTTGGTTGCGGCGCGACGCGGTCTGGTCTGCCGCGCGAAGCAGCGCCTCCCACCATGCGAGCCCCCACGGTCCCCATCGCCTCGAGAGTTTCGCGAAACGAAGCGCGACCGCCCGCGCACGTTCCTCGACTAGGGACGGCGCAACATCGCAGCCGCTCGTGCCGATCACGGGTCGGGCGAAACCGTGATGCGCCGCGATGAGATGGAGAACGAAATCTTGGTCGTCCTTGCCAAGCGTCTCGAAGTCGTTGTGGGCTTCTACGTAGGGCAGCGAGCCCAGTTCGTGTCGATAGCCGTCGAGGAGGTCGAAGTCGATCGGCCCCTTCGTCTTCGCGTAGGGACGACCATCGATCGGGGCTTTGAACGCGCGCTGCCACCGCGCCGCGCGCTTCCCTTCGTCGTGAAGACGAGCCGCCAAAGCGAGCAGATTCGTGCGTGCCGTCTCAATACCAAGACGCTCAGCGATTTGTCTCGCGCAGTCTTCGGCCCAGCTCTGGTGCTCATCGAGCTGCTGGGGACGATCGGCTTCTGCCCGTTCTTCTTCGTTCGCGGCGTCGCCCGCCCACCCATCGATCACGAGCGCCGCAGACGGCTCACTGTCCAACACGTTCGTCACGAACAAATGGCGTTGCACCCATCCGACTCCTGGCGTCGTGCGCCACGCTGACTCGTCTTCTTCGTTGGCGCCCAATACACGGATGCGGAACCCCGTCACGGGTATATCCGCGACGTCAGGACGAGTGAGCCAAGTCGTCGAGCCATCGTCCGAGGCTTCCGCAGTCGTATCGGTCTGCTCGCTCAGGAGTCCGCCAGTGAGTCCTCCAAGGCGCGCGTCGATGACGAGCGTCGCCCCGACCAAGAGCTTCTCGAGTTCCTTCACGCCTTGCTCGCGAGCCTTCGTGGCCTCTTTGTTCTCGTTCTTGCCTTTGCTCTTCGCTGCGGCGATCTGGCCGAGGGTGCGCCATCCCTTCGGCTCACCGCGCCATCCGAAGGCGATCGCGACGACCTTCTGCGCATCCAACAACGCCTCCTCGCCCGTCGCCTTGCTGATGGCCGCTGCGCGTTCGATGAGCCATTCGAGCACGAGGTGCGTCTCGGTCTCGAGCAGCTCGCTCGTATGAGGAGGCGCAGCTTCGAAGAAGCGCTTCGCCGCCTTGGCGTCGAAGGAGCCATCAGCTCGAACGGGCAGATGCCGTCTCCAGACCACTGTCGTCTGCGGCTTATCGTTCGGACGGAAGCCTCGCAGCCACGGGCCGACCTCGGGCCTTCCGGGGTACTCGTCGAGCGAAGTCATCGACCATGCATCGACCAGGGCGCGCGTGAGCTCGGGTCGGAGCGGCTCGACGGTCGTTGCGGCGCGCAGAGCATCGGCGAGGTCTTGGCGAGCGCGAAGCGTGAGTAGGGCATCAGGGCTCAGGCTGCCCTTCTCTCCGACGGCGGCGAGCAACTCCCGAAGGGCGCGATGTTGCGCAGCCGCGGCCGCATGGCGCGCCACGACCTTCGCATCGGCGTCCTTGAACGCCTTGATGCGCTTCTGACACGCGGAGATCGACATCTTCAGCTCCTTCTCAGTCTGCTTGCGCTTCTCTTCCGTAGCTTTGGCGTCGGCAGACTTCTTCTGGCCTTTCGGAACGGAGGCTTTCGCACCCTGCAGTGCGTTCAGCTTCTTCGTTAGCTCATCGAGTTGTCCCTTCGCCGCGTCGGATGCCTGCCTCTTTTCGAGGGCTTTCGTCGTGCTGTCAGAGGGCGCGGGCTCACTGTCGACCACGACGACGACCTTCGCATCTCCATCACCGCGCCGGTTCACTCGGCCGAGGCGCTGGACCATGCGCTCCCACGCGACTAGGTCACAGACCATGTGGTCCGCGTCGAGGTCCACTCCGACCTCTCCGGCCGACGTTGCGATCAGAAAGGCCGAGCGCTCCAAGTTCACGGCTGTGCCCGCGAGGAAGCCGAGTCGGGCAAGAGCATCGCGCGCTTGGGTGCGCTCCTTCACGCGGCGTCCGCCTACGAAGAGCTCGATGGTTGGCTCGTTCGCGCCGGTCGACTTCGCCAGGTTGCGCAGGGCGGCAGCGACGGCGATCGCGTCCTTGCGCGCGTTGCAGAACACGAGACACCGGACTTTATCGCCTTGCGCCGACAGCTGCCATGCCTGGTTGGCGAGAACGTCGGCGAGCTTGGGGCCGTTATTTTTCTTGGTCGCCTCGTCGGCGCCGTCAGCATTCCTGCCGTCGTCCGGGGTGGCGGTGCCTTCCGCCACGTGGGCGAAATCTACGATGCTCAGCGCCTTCTTCGCGGTCAGGCGCTTCTTGACGATCGGGTTGCTTCGATCGTCGTCGGAGAGTGTCAGCATCGTAGCGTCGGTCTGGCGTCCCGTCGCCGAGAGCGACAGCAGTTTGAAAGGAGGGACCAGCGCGCGAAGCGAAGGTTCCTTCGGGCCGAAGGCTTCGGCTCCACGCTCGACCTGCCTAAGCAGATCCTCGAAGGCTGGAACCAAGTGGGCTTCGTCGAGCACGACGAGCGTGTCCGCGCCGAGAAGCCCTGCGTGGTAGGGCCGCATCTTTGACGAGACGCCATAGCCCGAGAAGAGGAGCCGCGAGCCGATCATATCCACCGTGCCTACGATAATCGCTGGTGCAGCGGGATCATCAAGCCACTCGCGGTTGTCGACGTACTGGCCGCGCAACGTGGAAATCGGGAGCGATTGGTCCTCGCGGAAACCAAGTACCCTCTTTATGTCCGGGGCGCCATCGAGGAATGCACGCAGTCCCAACGCGATGTCCGTCGCTTGGTCCACGACGGCGCGTCGATCAACCACGTAAACCAGCCGCCGCGGTAGCTTCGCCTCGCACGCGCGGGCAACGAGCCAGATGGCCATAGCGGCGGTCTTCCCGAGGCCGGTGGGAATGTCGACAACCTCCGGGATTTTGCCGTCAAGCATCCGGGCAAGCAGTTTTTCTTGCCACGGAAAGGGTGAATCCTTATCGGAGAGTCCTAGGGCCTGTTGCAACCACTTCCTGGCTACATCCTGAGATGTCCGCTCCACCACGTTCATCTTTTACCTCAAGCTCCAATCCAATTACATTGCATGTCTCCCTCAGACCATGAACCCCAAGACTCCCCCACAGCCACCCGAATATCACCATCCACGTCTTTCCCATCCCCTCGGCACATTCACCGAGAGCCCCTCACCCTCCCCTCTCCTGTTGGGAGAGGGCTGTCCAGATAATGTCGGCCCAAAGGCGAAGTGAGTTTGATCGCTTGCCGACACCACTCCTCCCCGCGCGTGGCTTTACGGCACCGGCTTCAACCCTGGCCTGTATGGCGGCTGTGCCATCCCCACGGCATAGACCGGCCTATCGAGCTCGGCCTCCTTATCAGGCTGCAGCACCGGCACGGCGATGCAGAGACCCTCCTCGCTGTGCCGCCGGAAGTCTTCCTCGGTCATCGCCAGGTACACGTCCCGTTCACATTCCGGACAATGCCGGACTCCCTCCACATCGGTGGCCTGCAAACGATTCCAGGTCTGCGGGCACTTGAACCGAAACCGACAGCTGATTCTGGCTTCTTCGTTCCAACTCATTGCGTCTTCAAAGGCAACACACCCCTTCTGGAACAGACAGTGCTCTCTTGACCGATGGGTAACTAAGAGAGCAACCCGCCCTCAGCCCTCGCGATCAAGGTTTTTGGGCCACGACCTTGTCGTTTTTCCACACATACAGCGGAGTGTGGTGCGCCCGCGCGGTTTGACGCGCAACCTTCGCTGCACGCCGCAATGCCCGTCCTACATCTCGCACAAAGACCTTGTGCCGCACCCGATCATCCGTTGATTTCATGGCCCCTCCTCCAGTAATCGTGGAACATCTCCTGAATTGTCATAGACCGCCCACGAATCGGCCAATGGGCTATAGAGCGAACGAAAGTTCTTCTGAATGAAGATACGTTCGCCCGCTGAATGTCGTTTCAAATGCAAAGTCTGTTCGAGCCGCTGCGAGGCGATCCAGTTCGGCTAGCACAAGCCGTCCAGCTTGACGGGCAGCCAATTCAGGGCGCAGGGGTGAGAGTCCGCTCGCGATCAAATCCGCATTCACGAAATGAATCACGCCTGCTTCACGAGGCAGGAATTCTCTAGCAAACGTCGTCTTCCCTGCGCCATTCGGTCCCCCAATGACGATACAGCGCGGAGTCTTGACCATCGATCTTTTCACTTCGGCCTCTCCGTCATCGATTCAGTTGTTGGCATTCGAATCACACCATTCTGATCTTCACATAGAGCTGTTGACGGTCTTTCGTGGCTCATGCTGTTCTATCCTCCCTCTATTCACGACCAGTCGGGCCGCAATGTATCAAGGGTCGCGGGCGACGTCATTCCCCCTCACTCCTCCATCCCTGCCCATAGAGATTGGTCGGCGAGTCGTAGCGGAACCGGTTGCCGATAAAATCAGGGTTGTAGGGATTGACACTGACGGTGCCGCGAGAGGTTCCCCGCCGGTCGTACGGTTTCGGCGTGTCGCCGGCGAAGGGATTTGTGGTCGATCGATTGCTGAATGGACTGCTGTAGCTTAGAACCAATCTCAGAATCGGCATGGCATCCTCCTGGTCGGCCTGCTCACCGGGCTCGATACCGGCAAGCATCATGGCTTGTGTGAGGCTACCATGGCCGTGTGACATCCAAGGTCACAATCCGCTCACATTGTTACTCAGCCCGAGACGCTAAACCAGTGGGCCGGTGAAAAAATTTCCGTCGACTTCCGTGTTGTCGTTTCCGATGGTTCCCGTACAATCGACTCATGGCTCTTAATCCCGTGAACCCGCCCATCTGGCTGCGCAACCTCCATGTGACGGCGGCGCAGATCAGTCCGGACGACTATCCGGCCACGCCTAAGGAGGGCATCCTGCAAGGCTGCGAACTCTCCGATTTGGCTCATCGAGTCTCAGCGGCCTGCAGGCGAGCCTTCAATTTCGGACTCTTTCCGAAACCCCTTTACTGGATAACTCATTCCACTCGAATCAGCCCGCATGCCCTCGGTGTAACGGTCTGCATCGCGCCTCCCGAGGACTTGATCCTGCTGAAGCTCAGGGTGGGCCACCCCACAGACTTCGAGGATGCGCTGGGCATTATCAAGAATCCTCACGTGCACCTCGATCTCGACTACCTCTGGAACTGGGCGGACCGGCTCGGGCTCCAGGGCGAACTGCAGTATGTCCTCCAGGTGGCCGCTTCGAGCACATAACCGGCCGGCGCCATCACTGATTCGCGCTTCTTCTTCGTTCCACGCTGCGGAGTCGTCAATCGTCCTGCGTCCACTCTCACTCGTGAAGCGAAATTCCTCATTTCTCATTCCTCATTCAACACTCCCCTTCTCCCCGCTTTAACGTTCCTTGAGACTCCCCCTCCTCCCTCCAGCGGCGCAAAGGGCACGTCGGAGTTGTACTGGTTCACCAGATTCTCCGGGCGGAGACCTGAAAGTTGACCGCGATTCCTGTGTCCGGTATACTTTTTTTAAAAATGGAGGAAATTTTTATGCCTGTCTCCCAAATTTCAGCAAAGGGGCAAATTCTGATTCCCAGGCAACTTCGGCGCAAGCTCGGGTTCAAGGCAGGCGGAAAGGTCCAGTTGATCGAAGAGGGCGGTCGCCTGGTCATTGCACCGGCGGCTGACGATCCCATTGCCGCGGCCACAGGGTTTCTCACGGGCAAGTTCTCCTTGACGGATGCGCTCCGCCGGGAGCATCGAGAGGAGGCGCGCCGTGAGCAAAAAGCTCGTGCTCGATAGCTTTGCACTGGTCAGTCTGTTTCATAAGGAACGGGGTTGGGAGAAAGTCCAAGCTACGCTGTATGAACAACAGCGGGCCGGCACCAAGGCCTTTCTGAACTGGGTCAATTGGGGCGAGTTCTTTTACATCGTGAAGCGAAAAGTCGGCGCCGTCCGGGCTGCGGAGGCCCTCCATCTCCTGGAGCAATTGCCTATCGAACTCGTCGCGGTGGATTTGCCGTTGGTGCGGGAAGCAGCGGACATCAAGAGCGAATATGTCGTTTCCTATGCGGATGCCTTTTGCGTCGCCACCGCCCGCCGCTTGTCGGGGACCGTCTTGACGAGCGATCCTGAATTCCACGCCGTGGAGCATTTGGTCACCGTCCGGTGGCTAAAAACATAGCTTGGTTCTGCATGTTCATCGTCCCGTCTTTCGGCTCTCGCTCCCCCCATCCAACGGCGCGAACGGAACATTGGGATTAAACTTGTTTACCGGGTTCAGAGGATTCGCAGGATTGTAGCGATTCACCTGGTTGAACGGATTGTCGGGATTGAATCGGTTGATCGGGTTCGCAGGATTGCCCGGATCGTAGCGATTCACGGGATTGAAGGGATTGTCCGGGCTGTAGGCCTGGATGGGATTCAAGGGATTGTCCGGCTGATACCGATTGATCGGGTTGAAGATGTTGTAGTCCCGCTCATAGCGTTCGCTGAATCCCATCTCGGCTTCGGCCGGTCCGATACCGGCTAACAGCATCGAGAGAATGAGCGGTCGCAGCGTCATGGGTCGCCTCACCGCCTTACGGTCGAGGGCTGTCGCCCGGAACGGTCCTGACTTTCGAAGCGTGGCGAGGTAGGCGTTGACTCTTGCGATCGCGGCGCCCTTGCAATCCAGCAGGGGGCTCGTTTCATCGAGAATCAATGTCACAGAGGCGGGTGGACGTGCGCCGTTCGAGGGACCTGATCCTGGGTTGTGCGGCTTCTCTTCCATGGACACCTCCTTGGGTGACGGGATGCTCCGGTGCCCACTGTCGCATAACGCTGTGACATCCAAGGTCACAGTCCGCCATATTTTTTACTCAACACCGAACGCTCATCCAGTGGAACGTGTTCGATCGACTGGTCGGTGAGGAACCTCTCGATGCGGTGACATCCTGGGTCACCCTCGGCTGATGCGTGCGGCTTCTTGGATCACCGCCTCTCGCAACGTCTCCGGCTTCAGCCCTCTCCCGCGCAGCATCGCTAGGCCGGCGACAGGTCGCGCAGCAGCATAACGGCTCCAGGGCGCCGCGCGCTTCGCTCATATCGGGGATCCGCCGTCACGAGCACGGTATTGGGAAGGGTCAACGCCACCGCATGGTACAGCGTGTCAAACACATGCTGGTTTAGCGACTGTGCCAAATCGCGGGCGACGAGATAGACCTCCGGCCCGCTCTCGACCGGCAAACTCATGGCATATAGATCGGCCACATCTTCGGCAGCGGTCTCCGGGCTGAGTCGAACCAGCACGGCTGCAGTTTCCGCGAGCCAATGCAACCGGTTGATGTACACGCACGCGCCCGCCCTTGATCCCGTCCAACAGGATCAAGGCTTGTTCGGTATCAGCCTCGTCTTCGCGCTGAGGCACCAGCCACTTCACCACCACACTGGCATCAACGACCAGTCTGGTCACGGCCGACCCGTTTCCCGCGCGCGGCGGACTTCGCGTGCCGTAACCGGTCGCTTGGTGCGACGACGACTCAGCATGGCGTCGACCGCCGCGCTCCGTCGTTTCTGCGCCAACTGGTCTTCAACGGCTTGCACCATCAACTGGGCGATCACTCGGCTTTTATTTTCACCTGCGAAGGCCTTGTCGAATTTCTTCTTCACGTCTTCCGGCACACTGAAATTCACCGTCGCCATTGTGCCTCTCCCCTGAATGGTTGTTGAAATGTTCAACAACCATTGTCGGTAGAGATCTATGCGAAGGCAAGGATGCGTCGAGCTTCCTGCCGCACCGCCTCTCGAAGCGTCTCCGGCCTGAGCACCTTCGCGCCGCTCCCGAAGCTCAAAACCCACCCGACCAGTTCCCTCGTATCGGCGACCGAGAGGGTCATGCGCAGGCCGCCGCCCTTGGTCCGCTTGATACTCTGCGTGCCGTGCCAGACCCGATCCTTGACCCAGGCGGCGGTGGCCTTATTGAATTCCAACTCCACCTCGATGCGGGGCCCGCGCATGACCGTGAGCGCGTCCTGCACGAAGGCGTCGAGGTCGAAGTGCAACGGGATCTGGTAGGGATGGTCGGTCGGGGTCACGGACTTGATGCGCTCCACGGCGAACATGCGCGGCTCGCGGCGCAGGTGGCAGTAGCCGATGAGGTACAGGCCGCCGGAAGCATACCAGAGCCGATAGGGATCGACTTCACGCCTGGTGGTGCGCCCGCGCGAGGCGGAGTCGTACCGCATTTGAATGGTGGTCTTGTCGGCGATGGCCCTGGTGAGCCGGTCGATGGTCTCGCGATGTTGCCGGTACCGTTTATGCGGACCGAGTCCGACGGTGAAGGTGCCGTCGAGCTGCTGGACCAAGGCGACTCCCTGCGGCGGCAGCGCGGCGGCGGCTTTGCCCAGTGCCGATTGCAATGAGGTGTGAAGTTCCGTGCCTTCGAGCGGCGCGATGAGCCGGCGGCTGAAGGTCAGCGCCATCAGTTCCGTGGGGGAGAACCGCAGCCCCGGAACATTGCGGAAGCCCTCCATGAGCCGCCAGGTGGTCTGCCCGTTGATCCGTTCGGTCACGAGCGGATAGCCGGCCTCTTCCAATGCGGCGAGATCGCGACGGAGCGTGCGGGGGTGGCGGGTCGAACCGGGTGCGAGCGAGTCGGCGAGTTGCTCCAGCGTGAGTCCCTGCCGCGAGGCCTCCAGTTTTTGAAGCACCACCAACAGGCGGACAGCCTGGTCGTTGCGCGGCATCGGTCCTCCCAGCCCTAGCCCGCATTAGTCATGAACGTTTCTCCTGCAATCGCGGATTCGCTGCTGCGACAAACCTATCGGCGAGCGTGCTCACCGCTCGGGTCCGGCCGCCTCACCAACTCGGCGGCGCGCACAGACGTGGCGCTCTTTATTCATCGCGCCGTGCGCCCCTCGACGTACTGCACCGAGTACGCCTCGGTTCCTTGCGGCTGCGCTTGCTCGTCTCGCAACGCGACTCCACGATTTCGTGACGAACCGCCATGAATAATAATGCGGGCTAGCCGATTTCGGGGCACAGTCTACCAGGATGCATCACGTGCCGCCAGTTTCACGCGCGGAGGGCGAATGACGAGCGACGCTTCATTGGCGACGAGCGGGCGATCGACGGCGGCGAACTTTTTCAGCATCCTGTCAGGTGGGAATGTCGGTGGTGCCGTCGTAGGAGGCACGCGATTGGTGGGCGATTTTCAGCACGTCGCCGTCCTTCACGAGGGAATCGAGCGACCCGACCTTGCGGTTCACGGTTACCAGCAGTTCACCCCGTTGTGCGAACGGCGACAAGGCCGCCAGTTGATCGGGATGGGCGTCGATCAGTTTCTTGACCGCCGTCGGCGCCGCCAGATCCAGATCGAATTCCGCCTCCGGCATGCGCTGTTGTAATGTCACTCCAAGAATCAGCACCTTGACCATAGGGCTACGTTCTCCTCTCCTCTAGTATCCTGTCTCTGACGTTCGTTGCGTTGATCCGCCTGGCTGCTCTCCCCTCTCCCTTGCCCTCTCCCCCACGGAGGAGAGGAGGTGGTGAGATTCTTCACCTAGCCCTGCGCCCGAGCGTGGCAATGCAGGCAGTCTTGTCGTTTAGGATGTTGCGCCGGCAGTGGGCGGCTGCCCATCGGCGCATGGCACTGTACGCAACCCTTTTCCTCCGTCACGGTTTGATGCTCGCTGTCGGCCGGGACCTTGGGATTGCGGTCCCGCGGCGAGGGCAACAGCGCCACACCCCCGACCACCAGCAACGCCAGCGCGACAAACACCATGTCTACCTTGCGAAAGGTCATTGAGCGGCTCCCGATTTCCGAGCCCCGGATTCATAGGCCTCGTTGAGCAACTGCGCGACATGTTTGACCACCGTATGCCCGCGCAGTCCGTTGTTGAGCTGAATCATGCAGGCGGGACAACTGGTGGCGACCGTCTCCGCTCCGCTCTCTTCGATGTTCCGGCGTTTCCGCTCGAAGATCTTCTGCGAGGTATCGTAGTCCTTCACCACATAGGTCCCGGCTCCCCCGGCGCAGCGATCGGCATCCGTCATCTCCACATAGTCCGTCCCCGGCAACTGCTTGAGGATCCGGCGCGGTTCCTTCGTCACGCCGGCGGCTCGCAAGTGGCAGGAGGAATGGTAAGTGACGCGGCGAGTCGGACCTTCCGGCGATCCCATGGCCGGCTGCTTGTCTGATCGAGCCACGAATTCCGTGATGTGCAGGACCTTTTTCGCGAGCGCCTCCGCCGCCTGCCGCTCCGGTTCGTCTTCAAAACACTTCTTGTACTCCTTGAGCATGAGGGTGCAGGAGGCGCAGCCGGTCACGACCGCCTCATAACCGGCCAAGGATTGCAGATTGAACCGGGCGTTCTCCTTCACCAGGTCCACATGGCCGTAGGTTTCGATCGGTGTGCCGGAGCAACGTTGCGGCGGCAGCTCCGGCTCCACTCCATGTTTGCGCAGGACGGCGATGACCGCATCCCCCACCCCATCGTCGAAATAGTTCGCCGCGCAGCCGTGAAAATAGGCGATGCGGGGGGCCGTCCCCTGTTTCAAGTGTTTCGTGAGGTCTTGGTACCGGTCGCGCAGATGCGCCGAGGCGAGCTTGGGCAGGACCATTTCTGCCGGGAGCTTGGCCGTGGGGGCGATCCGTCGCAATAACGGCGCGAACAAACGCTCGATGATCGAACGCGGGACCGGGCGGTCCCACAGGCGCTGCGTCCTCGCCATGACTTTAAGTATCGCTTCAAATATCGGCAGCTGGGCTTGCAGGGCGAACAGCCAGCGCGAGCCTCGATTGGGATGTTCGGCACGCCGTTGCAGAATCAGCTCCGACACATCGACACCGGCGGGACAGATCGTCCGGCAGGATTTGCAATTCAAGCAAGCCTCCACCACCCGCTGCGAGTTCAGGTAGCTGTAGTCCTTCGCCGTCACGATCTCGAACCAGCCGCGGGAACTCATGTCTTCCGACTGGAAGACGTCGTAGACCGGACAGACGGAATTGCACTTCGCGCAGGTCGCGCAGGATTTCGAGAGGCGCGTGTAGTCGATGTGTTCGGTGAAGGGCGTCTCGCTGATCTTGATGCCGGGATTCATGACGTTCGTGGGATCAAGCTGCTGTTTCACTTGCACGAACAGGTGATACAGCTCGTCTCCGAACATCTTTCGGACATACTCGGCCCGCACACGGCCGTCGCCATGTTCACCGCAGATCGACCCGCCGAAACGCGAGAGCACGGCCTGATGGATCTCATGGTAAGCCTGCACCATCTTGTCGAAGTCCTGCCGGTCGTTCACGTCGAGCAGCGGCACGATGTGGGCGTTGCCGTTGCCGATATGGCCGAAGATCGCCACGGGCACCTGTTGGCCGTGGAAGAATTCTTCCAGATAGCGAATCAGTTCGCTGATGCGCTCCGCCCGCACGACCACATCATCGACGAAGTTGATCGGTTTCTTCCGCGGATCGAACCGGTAGAGCGTCGGATAGAGCGCCTTCCGCGCTTTCCACAACTGCTCTCGCTGCTCCTTGTCGTAGGCCATGGTCACGTCGGCGCAGAGTTGATAACGGCGACAGATGGCGGCCATGCGGTCGGCCCGTTCGCGCAGGTCTGTCTCGCCCTCATGGCTGTCGAATTCGGCGAGGAGCGTGGCGGCGGCGGCGGCTGGAATCCCGTGCGCGGCCCGTCCGATCAAGTTCAGCGTGTTGACATCCATCACCTCCAACGCACTCGGCCGGAGGCCCAACAGATGCGGGACCGCCTCCCCAACTTCTTCGAGCCGGCGAAAATGGATCAAGGCCGTCAGCGTCCCCTGAGGTTTGGGCACCAGACGGAGAGTCGCTTCGCCCATGACGCCCAACGTGCCTTCGCTGCCGACGAACAGTTTCGGCAGGTCGAAGAGGCCTTGACCCAGCCCATCGGCCAAACTGAACAGGTTGTACCCGCAACTATTCTTGCTCACCGTCGGTCGTTTGCTGTCGATCAGGGCGCGCCGTCGTTGCACGAGGTCGAGGATCGGCTGGAGCGAGGGATGGGCGGCAAGCGTCCGGCCCAGCGCCTGATCGTTCAGCCCCAGAGGAGCGGCAGAGAGCCACGAGCCGGAAGGCAAACAGACCCGCAAGGCCTGCACATTGTCTTTCACGGCGCCGTAGATGAGCGTGTGGGGACCGGCGGAATTGTTTGCCAACATCCCGCCGAGCTTGCACATGTCCCCGCTGGAGGGGTCGGGACCGAAGAGAAGGTTGCGCCGGCTGAGTTGCCTGTTCAATTCCGCCAGGACGATGCCGGGCTGCACACGTGCCCAGCGCTCTTGCTCGTTGACCTCCAGGATGCGGTTCATCTTGGACACATCCAGGATGATACCGGAGCCGATCGCCGAACCGGTGAGGTTGGTGCCGGCGGCGCGCGGGGTAAGCGGAATACCTCGGGCAACGGCGAACCGGACCACGGCCTCGATGTCCGCTTCGGATTCCACCAGGACGACGGCCTGCGGCGTCATTCGATAGATGCCGGCATCGACGGCATAGGCCGTCAAGGTAGGGAAGTCGTGCTGGACCTTGGCCTCTCCGAGGAGCCGGCGAAGGTCGTTGACGACGGCGGACGATGGAGTGGGAAGGATGAGGGCCATGCTCGTGACTGCGCTGTCACATTCTAGTCGGTCCGCGGAGAAGAGGACAAGTGAGTTGTTGCCCGGTGCACGATCCGGTAAGATGCGCGACAGCCAGGCGAGGCTCCATGGCACGTCCCACGCTCTACATCTCCCGCCTTCTCCCCGATCCGGTCATGACTGCAGCGCAGGAACGATTCCAGCTCCTGAACGAACCGCGGGACATCCCGCCCTCCTGGGAAACGGTCAAGGCTGGTCTCCATCAGGCCGACGCCGCCATCTGCACCCTGACCGACCGGGTGGATGCCGCGATGCTGTCCGGCGTGACGAGGCTCAAGGTCCTGGCGAACTATGCCGTGGGCTATAACAACATCGACCTCGCCGCAGCCGACCGGCAGGGCGTCGTCGTGACCAACACGCCGGACGTCTTGACCGAATCGACCGCCGACCTCGCTTGGGCCTTGATGCTGGCGGTGGCCCGGCGCGTGGCGGAGGGTGATGCCTACGTGCGCTCCGGAACCTGGCCTGGCTGGGCCCCGACGCAAATGCTGGGGACGGATGTCTCGGGGAAGGTGCTGGGGATCGTCGGTATGGGACGTATCGGTCGGGCCGTGGCGCATCGCGCGGCAGGTTTCAACATGCGCGTCTGCTACAGTTCGCGCACAGCCCATTCACCGGACCTGTTGCCTGCGCAGTGGGAGCGCCGAGCGTTGCCGGACCTGTTGCGCGACGCCGACTTTGTCAGCCTCCATGTCCCGCTCACCGCCGACACCCACCACCTGATCGGTCCCATCCAATTGGCGCTCATGAAACCGACCTCGTTCCTGATCAATACGTCGCGCGGGTCGGTGGTCGATGAAGCCGCGCTGGTCGGCGCCCTGTTGCAACGCCGGCTGGCCGGAGCCGGACTCGACGTCTTCGAACAGGAGCCGGCGTTTCACCCCAGCCTGCGAGAGCTGCGGCAGGTCGTGCTGCTTCCACACCTCGGCTCCGCCACACTGGCGACCCGTGTGCGCATGGGCATGATCTGTCTGGAAAATATTGCGGCGGTGTTGGCCGGAGCACCGGCACCGAACCAGGTGAGACTCAAAAACGAGTGACCCATGAGTCATGGCATCACTGCATCATTGAAACACGATTCGATTGCCGGGCGGACTACTGGCCGGCGAGGCGAAGGGCGGGCGGTGGGGCTTGGGGTGCAAGGGTGGGGTGAGCCGCGCGAACGGACCCCTGGTCGCGCAGGGTTTCGAGGCGGCGTGGCACATCGTGGAACGAGGGGATGGACTGGTACATGGCCGTCGCGCGATCCATCGCCCCCAACTTCTCATACAACAACCCGAGTTCATAGCGGACCAGTTGCGCATTGCCGCCTCGGCAGCGTGAATCCGTAACCAGTTTTTCGAGCAATTGGACTGCCTGATCGGACTGGCTCTGCTCCTTCAGGCAGAGCCCCATCATCAAACAGGAATCCACGAAGAATCCCGAATCCTTCATCGAGAAAATGAATTCTTCTTTCGCTTCCTCCAAGAGTCCCATGTCTTTGTACGCCATCCCCAGGGCATAGCGGGTTTCCGCATCCATGTTCTCGACGGACGGCGTTGCGGGGGTGGCGGCAGTCACCGTCATCGTGGCCGGTACGGTCGGAGGTGCGGGGGCCTTCGGTGTGATGGGGAGGCCGTCCTGTGCGACCGCGGGCGGTTGCACCGGAACAGGAGCGGCCGAAGGGTCCGCCGCATCCAGCAGTCGAAACGGCATGTCTGCATCGGGCTGCAGGACAAGGGGGGCGGGAATCGGTTCCGGTTCGGATGTGATCGACGGAATCGAGATGGCGATCGGCTGCACCGGCTCCGGCTGCGCGGACGAGGCAACGTCCACCTGGGGATCGAAAGCCGGGGCAAGCTTGCGGGAGACGGCACTCCCAGGAGCCAGGGCCTGGACCTTCTCATAGAGTTCGGCCGGGAGCGTGGGCATGCCCGGCTCCGGATGTTCCAAGAGGATCTCCACGGCCTTGCCATAGTGCAACGCCGCCGTGGCGCCGTCCCCCTTTTCCTCACACAGCTCCCCGAACAGTTCCAACATCGGAACCGACGCCGGTTCGACCTTGAGATATTCGGTAATCAACGACTCGGCGACCGGATGGTCCTGCGCGCGCAACGCCGCCCCGGCCAAAAATCGATATTCGCCGAGCGCCACTTGCAGGTTGCCCTGCAGCAGATGCAGTCGGGCGAGGAGCCGGCAGATTTCAGGGTTTCCCGGCTCCCGGCTCAAGAGTTGCGTGAGCATGGCTTCAGCACCGGCATATTGCCCTTCTTCGATGCGGCGGGTGGCTTCCGCCATGAGATCGCATCCCTCACCGGCTTTAGCGGTGGCGGTAGCCGGCTTGGCGGTCTTGGCCGGATTGGCTGACGCGGTCCCGCCCTTTTCCAGCATCACGATGATTTCTTTCGCTTCGGCGTTCGTCGGATCCAAGCGCAGCACCGCCATGTAGGCCGATTTCGCCTCTTCATGGCGCTGCGAGGCCGAGCGCTCACGCCCGAGCTGGAGGTAGACACGGATGGCTTCGTCTTGCAAATTTTCCTGGACGCAGAGTTCTGCCACGCGCTGCTGGGCGTCCACATTGGAGGGATCCTGGGAGACGATTTTGCGATAGACCTCCAACGCGTCTTTGGTCCGCCCCTCCTTGAGATAAAATTTTCCCAAGGTCAAATAGTCTTGGACGGCGCTGCTCAACAGTCCCCGCTCGGCATTCAAATCGCCGAGATGGCGGTAGACCTCGAACCGGGAGGCATCGACCTTGAGGATCTTCTTATAGGCTGCGATGGCCTTGAGGAGGGACCCTTCGGCTCGAAAGGCGGCGGCCGCCTGGAGGAAGGCGGCAATCGCTTCCCCGTTGGCGTTGCGCTTGAGCTGAAGGTCGCCGATGGAGTTGAAAATGGTGCCGTCGGTGGGAGCGTCGGCGGTCAGTTTCCGCCACTCGGCGATGGCAGCATCGTACTGGCCTTTGGAGGCAAACAGCTGGGCGTTTTGCAGGACTGTCCGGCGGTCGACTGGCACTGAGATTCCCCATCCCCTCGTTGAGAATCCACGCTAACAGTCTGCCTGGGCTTTGTCAAAACAAATGGGAAAACGGCGGGAACCGCGAACGCGGCTTCGAGAGGGGGGCCGGCGGGCAGAAGCCACGGCCTCTCCATGCGACGGAGAGGCCGTGGTTCTCATGGAGAGGCCGGTCAGGAAGTCGGGGCAAGGTCCTTCAAGACATTCGCCGCTTGAGGCCCCTTGGCCCCCTGCACGATGTCGAACTCGACGTTTTCGCCCTCTTTCAACGTCTTGAATCCTTCACCCTGCAGCGCGGAATAGTGGACGAAGACATCGTCTCCGCCGTCAAGCTTGATGAACCCGAATCCTTTACGATCATTGAACCATTTCACTGTCCCTTTGGTCTTCACACAGTCCTCCTTTCCTCAACGCACAAACATAATGGGCGCATCAGCTCGTCGGCTGAATCGCATGGAATGATGACGATAAAAGGAGAAACGACGGCGGCGAGCGCGGCGGCTCTTGCGGGGCGTTCAGGCAATCTTCAAACCGACCCATCTTGACCTGCTGAAAAGTGCGCAGCCATGTACCATGAGGTGAATATCTTGTCAAGCGGATATTTACCGTGGGTCTACCTGATCTGTTTACAAGCCCCGCGGACTCTTCTATAGTGCAGCTACCGAAGACTTCGATGTAGGATCTCGACCGCCCTCGTGCTGCACACCATCCTGGATCGCTACATTTTTCGCGAACTTCTCTCGCCGTTCAGCATCAGCCTGGGCGCGCTCTGCTTTGTCATGCTCACGAAAGAGCTGCTGCGGCTGGTGGAACTTCTGGTGACCAAGGGGGTCGGGTTTCTGTCGGTGCTGAAGGTGTTCGCCCACCTGCTCCCCTCGTTTCTGGTCCTTACCCTACCCATCGCTGGGATCATCGCCTCCATCACGGCCTTCGGACGATTGTCGCTGGACAAGGAACTCGTGGCCATGCGCGCCGCGGGGCTCAGTCTGTTGCGGCTCTCCCATTCGGTCTTTCTCTTTGCCGCGCTGGTCTGCGGCCTGACCCTGGCGCTGGCACAGTATGGACAGCCCTGGAGCAACGTGAACCTCAAGAAAGTGGCGCTCAACCTGCTGCGCGACGAACTCGTCTTGGAACTCGATCGCGGGGTGTTCAACGAGGCCATCCCCAAGATGGTGATCTATGTGCCGGATACGCAGCAGGGACAGGCCCCCAAGGGAATCTTCGTGGCCGACGAGCGGAATCCGGCCGATCCTCGTATCATCGTGGCGCAGCAATATCTGGTCATGACCGATCCCGCCACCAGCCAGGTCGCGTTACGGCTTATGAACGGCGTGATCCATAGCCGACCGCAAAACGCCGAGGAATACCAGAAAATTTCCTTCACCACCTACGATCTCAAGTTGAGCGTGAGCACAAGCCTCTATGGGGCCGAAGAGCGCACCCCGATGGACGTCATCAGGGCCAAGCTGGAGAGCACCGGGTGGACGGATACGAATGCGCTCCGGCGGCTGATGGAATACTATAAAGATCTGGCCTTTCCGACCGCCTCCCTCGTGTTCTGCATCCTGGGTGTCCCGGTGGGAATCGTGTCGAAACGATCCGGCAGCATCGGAGGATTCGCCGTCGGCGTGGTCGTGGTCATTGCTTACTACATCCTCAATGTCGCCTGCGAATTTCTGGTCACCACCCTGTGGATTTCGCCCTTCGCCGGCGCCTGGCTGCCCAACGTGATCTTCGCCCTCGTCACGATCCTGTGGTTTTATCGTATGAGCCGACAATAGCCGATGACCATTCTCTTTCGATACATGTTGCGCGAATATGTGAAGATCTTCGGCATGTGCTTTGCCGGACTCATGACGATCTATCTGGTCATCGACTTCTTCGAGAAGGTCCGCCGGTTCCTGCGGTACGACGCCCATGCGCTCGATGTGTTGGCCTATTTCGCGCTTAAGACTCCGGCCATCTCCTACCAGATCGCCCCGCTGGCGGTCCTGATGGCGACCCTGCTGACCATCGGGCTGCTGTCGCGCAGCCATGAAATCACCGCCATGCGCAGCTGCGGCATCAGTCTCTATTGGATCACCTCCCCGTTTTTGTTTTTCGGCGCCCTGCTCGCGATGGTCCTGTTCCTCTTCAGCTCGACCGTCATTCCGCTCGCCCTCACCTATGCGGACCAGATCAAGACCCAGCGGATCGAAAAACGCGCGGCTCCCGTTTCGCTGAAGGCCGCGCAACCCTGGATCAGCCTCGGTGGCCAGACGTTGATGAACATCGACAGCATCGAACCGGGGGGCGCCGTGTTGCGGAATGTGCGCCTCTATCGCTTGAGTCCGACGTTTCAATTGGAACAGATCGCGGAAGCACAGCGGGCGGTGTACGGCGCTCAAGGGTGGGCCTTGCACGAGGGAACCAGGCGTGTGTTCCACGAAGACGGCGTGGTCTCGGTGAGTACGTTCCTCGTCGAGCCGTTGCCCCTGGCGCACATTCCCGACGACTTCACCACCTGGTTGGAATTGGACTCGGAAACGATGACGCTCCGTGATATCCGTTCCTACGTCGATCGCCTCCGGCAGAACGGCACCATGCTGCCGCGCCTGCTGACCGATTATTATGGCCGCATCGCCTTTCCCTGTGTCACCTTCATCATGGTGGTCGTCGGCATTGCGCTGAGCCTTCGCCGGACCGGCGTGCGCGGCAGCGGCATGGCCATGGGGATCGGGCAGGCGATGGCGGTGGGATTTTTCTACTGGTCGACCCATTCCGTGGCGATCGCGCTGGGACGCGGCGGCGCGCTCTCGCCGATGCTGGCCGGCTGGATGGCCAATTTGGTGTTTCTGACCTTCGGCTGTTATCTCTTGCTGAAGGTGCGTTACTGACGATCGGAATGGACGTGTGGCGGCGCAGGCTTCAGATTGCAGTCGAAGGCCTGCCTCATTGACTGGTGACGCCACCTTCCGGTAAGTAGACTGGCCGCATCTATCGTGACAGGGAGGCAGTGAACGGGATCCTATGTCGACCAGAGTCGTCATCACAGGCCTTGGAGTGGTTTCTCCCATCGGTATCGGGGTGCCGCAATTTTGGAAGGCGGCGCTGGAGGGCCGGTCCGGGATCTCGGCCATCACCTCGTTCGATCCGTTCCCCCTCGAAGGGTACCGGTCGCGCGTCGCGGGACGGATTCCGGATTTTTCTCCCGAGCAGTATCTGCCGGCCGGCCAGGGGGACCGAGTGGACCGTTACGCGCAGTTCGCCCTCGTGGCGGCCAAGGAAGCGTTGGCCGATGCGGGATTCCGAATGGAGCGAGAAGATTCGCACCGCGTCGGAGTGGTCGTCGGCGCCGGCATGGGCGGCATGGTCATGGGCGAGCGGGAAATCACCCAATTGTACGAACAGAAACGCCCGCACCGCGTGCATCCGAACTTCATTCCTGTGATCACCTTGAACTCCGCCTCCGGCATCGTCGCGATGGCCTATGGAGCCAAGGGTCCCAACTTCACCATTTCGACCGCCTGCTCCTCAAGCGCCCATGCGCTGGGACAGGCCATGAACTGTATCCGCGCCGGAACGGCGGATGCGGTGATCGTCGTCGGCGCCGATGCCAGCATTACGCCCCTGGTCTTCGCAGGATTTTGCTCGCTTCGCGCCCTTTCGACGAAGTATAACGATGCGCCGGAACGGGCATCGCGCCCCTTCGACCGCGGGCGGGATGGGTTCGTCATGGGTGAAGGGGCCGGGGCCTTGATTCTTGAATCCCTTGCCCATGCGAAGAAGCGCAAGGCCAGGATGTATGCGGAAGTGGCAGGCTACGCTGCGACCAGCGAAGCCTACCACATGGTGATCCCGCGGGAAGACGGCGCGGAGGTGGCGACCACGATGCGCCTGGCGTTGAAAGATGCCGGCGTCACGCCGGCGCAAGTCGATTACATCAATGCCCATGCCACCTCGACGACGGTAGGCGATGCGGTCGAGGTCAAGGCGATCCGCCAGTTGTTCAAGTCGCGGGCGGACAAGATCGCCGTCAACGCGACGAAGTCGCTGATCGGCCATACGTTGGGAGCAGCCGGGTCCCTCGCAGGCATCGTGGCCGCCTTGACCCTCGACAGCGGCCAGGTCCATCCGACGCTCAACTTGGAAGATCCGGACCCGACCTGCGCCCTCGCAGGACTGTCCAGGGAACCGCAGACCAGGAAGGCCAAGGTGGCGATGGTCAATGCATTCGGATTCGGCAGCAACAACGCGGCGGTCGTCTTGAAAAAAATAACGTCCTGACCGGCATCATGCCGACACATGCCCATTCAGCAGCTACGACGGAGAGGAACGAAGGACACCGGTTATGGCCAAGAAGACAGAGGTTTCCGATAAAATCATCCACGCGCTGGCGGACTACCTCAAGCGGGACGCTGCGTCCATCCATGCCACCTATCATCTGCGCGATGACCTCGGATTGGATTCGATGGCCGTGATCGAATTGCTGTATCGGATCGAAGAAGTCTTCAACCTCCAAATCCCCGATCAGGATCTGGTCGACTTGACCACCGTCGGACAGGTGATCGAGTACGTCCAAGGCCGGGTAGCTCCTTCCCAGTCTCCCTCGAAAAAGCGCGCGGGCCGATCGATCAAGGGCAAGAGGAACTGACCGCATGACGACCGCAGCGCGACGCGATCCGTTGTCACTCCGGACCATCCACGAGTTTTTGGGAGGAGACCTGATCGGTTCACCGGACGCCGTCGTCACCGGCTTGGCCAGTCTGGATCAGGCAGGACCGGGCGACCTCGCGTTCCTGGCGTCAGGACGTGAGCTGAAAACCTTGCAAGGCGCTTCCATCGGCGCCCTCATCGTCGGACGACGGCTCCCTGATTTCACTTCCCCACAACTGGTCGTCGAGAATCCCGCCTATGCCTTTGCGCGCGCCGCCCAACAGTTTTTTGTGCAACCGGCCCGCCTGCGCGGCATCGCCCGGGAGGTCATTCGCGGCGAGGACGTGACCATCGGGGCGGACGCATCGATTTGGCCGGGCGTGACGCTCGGAGACCGTGTTTCCATCGGCGCCCGCGTGACCCTCTATCCTGGAGTGTTCATCGGCGACGACACGGTGATCGGCGACGATGCCCTGCTCTACCCGAATGTGGTGGTGCGCGAAGGCTGCCGCCTCGGATCCCGCGTGATCGTCCACAGCGGAACGGTCATCGGCAGCGACGGCTTCGGCTATGTTCAGTACCATGGACGGCACCAGAAAATTCCCCAGCTCGGCGGCGTGATCATCGAGGACGATGTGGAATTGGGCGCCAACGTGACCGTCGATCGCGCCACCTTCGGAAACACCGTGATCAAACGGGGAACCAAGATCGACAACCTGGTGCAGATCGCGCACAACGTGGTGGTGGGCGAACATAATATTCTCGTGGCGCAGGTCGGCATCGCAGGGAGTACGACCTTGGGACGCCACGTGATGGTCGGCGGTCAGGCCGGTCTGGCCGATCATTTACAGATCGGCGATCAGGTCATGATTGCCGCGAAATCCGGCGTCACGAGAAGCCTGGAACCCAACCAAATCGTGTCCGGCGCCCCGGTCATGCCGCACGCCACGTTTCTCAAAGTGCAGGCGGTGATTCCGCAATTGCCGGAATTACGCCGGCGTATCCGCGAGTTGGAGGAACGGCTTGAACAACTCGAACGGGCCAAACCGACTTCCATAGCGGCGCGCAAGCCTCGCCGAAAGTAGCGTCCCCTCGCCTGACCGTCACTTCTCCAGGACCTTCCGCCAAAAAAACAGCTTCGCCCAGAAAAATCCCGCCCAGGGTAACAGATAGGCCGCAACCGGATAGACCGCGCCGTAGAGGACGCTGACGGTCGATCCGAACACCAGCAGGGCCAAGCCCGCGATGTAGGCGACGGGCACCCAGGGCGACCCGCTTGATTGGGCTTGGCTCGACGAGCCGTCACGCTTGGGACGTCCGCTCTTTTTGGTCGTAGGTTGTCTGATCCGTTCGGCAAAGATTTCGGGGCGGTCACGCAGAATCGACCGGTGGTACGTCGTCTGCAACCAACCCAGCAGCCCCCCCAATGCCAAGAGTCCTGAACTTTGCACGAACGTCTCCCAGGTATAGCTGTCGGTGCCGATAAGTTGATACCCGAGCGCACCGACTCCTCCGAGCATGGAAAGCAAACCGAGAATGCCGGCGGGAAATAAAATATAGGCCTTGACGTAGGCCGTCGCCCCTGCGTCGTACCCTTCTTGTGGTTTGACCGTGACCAGTTTCGGCATGGCCGTGATGGTCGTACAATCCCAACCTTCACCGCAAGAGGAAAGAGAGGCGAACCGATAAATACATGCCTCCGACGATGTGATAGGTTTCTGGGCCGTCCATTCTTGAACGGGCACCATTGTTGGGGATAGCCACCTCGCTGCAGAAAGCCCCTCGAAACGAACGGACGCATCGGCCGCGTGATGCCGCAGTCGATTTCCTGTGGAGCCGCTCCGGCAAACGTTTTCGGCCGATTGCTGTGCGATCTGCCGCGATCGATCTGCAGGATGGTGTCCGTGCCGAAACCTCGTCACAACAACCTGTCCACAAGAACTGTGGACCGTCTGTGTGCAACCATGTGGATAGCCGGCCAACCAACGGGCTGCATGTGCATTCACGCGATCTGCTCAAGGATTAGGCGGAGTGAATCGTGATTTCTCAGCGAGATAGGTGACTGTTCGACTTTGTGCGGTGAGAATATCTCGGGAGCAGGAGGTTCACTGAGGCACTGCCGGCAAGCAATCGAAAACCGGTTACGCCAAAGGCAGGATTTCAAAAATCGCCGCCCGTTCCACGCGGCCGATATCGACCCACTGTTGAGCCAGGAGAACCAGCGCCACCAACCGTTCCTCCACTGCAGCCAACCGTTCGCGGACGGCGGTAGGTTTGTGTTGGGCGGTGACCCGAAGGAATGTGCGCAGGCCATGCAAAAACAGGGTGATGTTCGAGGCTGAGACGCGATCCGCCGCGTCATAGAGCCGGTCGATCGCCTCGAAGACCGGTTCCAAGGCCTGAGGTGAGAACGGTCGCTCTTCGCTCGCACGGCCGATGTCGCCGAGGGTGGCGATCAAGGCCGGGACATGGGCCTGCATCTGCGCCAGAAACTGCTCGTCCAGCTCATCCAGGTCTTTCAGGATACGGCCGACAGCCCGCGCATCGACCGCCTCCCCGCTCTGTTCCATCTCGCGCTCGGACCGTTGAATGACCGTCTCCAACTCGTCACGAACCGGCTGGAGCGACCGCCCTCTGGCCATATGCAATTGTCGCAAGGCATCGAGGATGGGAGTGGACGGCAACAGGCTTGGACCCGCGTCCCGTCTGGGGCATTCCGAACTCGGCCCCGCTTCCACATCGGTCGGCGGAGGCGACGCAGCAGGGCGAACCTGCTCGGATGCATCGGCGCCGACGGCTTCGCCCCGAACCGTTTCAACCTGTTCGAGTTCCTGTATCATCCTGGCGATTCGCAGCAGACCTTCTCGAAGCGAAGCCACATGATGGGCCGCCACGACTCGCTCATACTTGCCTGCGGCCTGGAGGAGCGGGAGCAGCGTGGTCGCCGTCTCCTCCACCTCAGTCAGACCGACGGTCGCAGCGGATCGGGCGAGGTTGCTCACGCTCTGCCACAGAATCGTGGCCAGTCTGGCGCGACGAGGTTGCTCGCTCGTCGTATCCAGGCGCTCGAGCGCCGTCTGAATTTGGTTCAACCATTCACGGGCTTCGAGCGCAAAGAGCCCAAGAATCTCCCGGCGCACGGGCGTCGCCTCTTCAGCAACATCCGCCGCCGATACGGCCTGAGCGGAAGCCGCAAGGGACGGGGACTTCTCTACCGCGGTCTGAATCACGCTGGCAATCGCATCAAGGCTCTCCAGCAGCGCCGCAAAGTGATCCGATGTGTCCGCGGACGAGCCGGCGGACTCAGCCGGCGGAGGCGGCGGCGAGAAGGTCACCCGTTCCAGGGCGGGCGGATCGACGGTCTCCACCACCGACACCTGAGGCAGCAGGCTGAGGTCGAGGCAACGAGGCGCGTCGGCAACGGACTCCTCCTGCTCGCCGACGATGCGAATGACGGGGCGCGAAGGGTAGCGGGGCGTGATGCGGACGACCACTCCCTCCTCTCCGCTGCTCAAACGAACCTTGGTTCCCAGCGGATACACGGACAACTGCTCGACCAGGGCTTTCATGATCTCACGCGGAAAGGCAGTGCGTTCGGTGTTGAGCAATTCGCGGACGGCCTCATGCGGAAGCATGCGCCGGCGATAGGGACGTGGGCTGACGAGCGCGTCGAAAATATCCACGAGGCCGATGATCTGCGCCAGTTCATTGATCTCTCGTCCCTTCAAGCGGCTGGGGTATCCCTGCCCCATCCCCCGTTCATGGGCCTGCAGCACGACTTCGGCGAGCCAAGCGTAGTCCGCGCCGAGACGTCCGATCACGTCGCTCCCTAATCGGGGATGTTGCTCGACGAGGGCCCGTTCATCGGAGGTCAAGCGACCGGTTTTCGTCAGCAAGTGCTGCGGCACGGCGAAAATACCGATGTCGTGCAGCAGTCCGGCCAACGCAAGGCGCCGCAATTCCGCGCCGTAGTAGCCGAGACCGATGCCGACCTTCGTACACAGGATCCCCACGTTGACGAGGTTGGTGACCAACGGAGGGCCGGGGGGACTGGAGAGCGCCTCGACGACCAACTGATCGTTTTCCTGAATGGCATCGACGATGGTTCCGGCAAGATGGGTCACCTCCGCGAGGTCCACCTGTTTCTGTCGCTGAACGGCGGCGGTCACCTGCAAGAGCGACGCTTCGATTTGCCGATAGAGATTCTGTTCCGTCCCACCCATCGAACCCCTCTTTCCTTCTTCCGCCTCACCAATACTTAACTCACGCGCCCGGCTTCTCGTACCACCCATTCGTCGATTTCAGAGGAGCGGTTCATGGCCCCCACCAAGAGGCACAAGTCGCACAAGGAATTGATCAACCGGCAGACGCCCCCGCTCTGGTGAAACACCATCGCCAGGGCTTCCTCTGTGAAGAGCGCGCGTGAACAACCGGCAATAGCCAAGCGGGCCGCCACATACCGCCGCACGTCTTCGGCGCCGAACGCATCAAGATGGCAGCGGATGGCCAACCGTTGTTCCAGTTGCGGAATCCGCGCGACTTTCTTTCGCAAATCCGGTTGCCCGAGCAGCACCAACGTGAGAAGGAACCGGGTGTTCGTCTGGAAATTGAGCAGCAGACGTAGTTCCTCAAAGAGACGTTGACTGTCGATCGCCTGGGCTTCATCCACGAAGATGACCGTATCGACATCCCGACGATAGTTCGTCATGAGGTGCTCGTTCAATCGATGCAGAAGCCGCACCTTCGAGCCGCCGGCCGCGACGCCCAGTTGGCACAACACTTCGTTGAGAAAGTCCTTGGCCGAGAAAGAGGGATTGGCGATCATGGCGACATCGTAACGGGATTCAGGCAACCCGAGCACCACGGCGCGACTGAGAAGCGTTTTTCCACAACCGATCTCCCCGGTCAGCATCACGGCCCCTTTCCGCGCCTGGATACCATAAGAGCAGTCGTTGCCTGACGGCCTCATGGGCGGCGGAAGGAACGTAAAAGCCGGGATCAGGAACATTTTCAAAGGGCCGGCACCGGAGGCCCCAATACCCTTCGTACGTACAATCTGCAACGATCGACTGCGGAGACGTCCGCAGGATGGTGTTCATAACAAGATTCGGCCGGCTGTCGATGGAACTTCCTCGCCAAGACGTCGGACGGATAGGACGAAGGTCAGGCCGCCGGCAACAGCCTGCCCATCGCCTCTCGCTCCTGTTGTCCTGCGGTGATCCATTCCTCGATGGTGGCACGCACGGCATGAATTCGTGTTTCCACCGATTCCACCCGCTGAGAAGCGAGCACGACCCGACGCTGGACGATGAGTGAGAGAAAACTTTGGAGGCCCGACAGAAAGGTGACGAGAGGGGAGGCATTGGCCTGTTTGGCAATGCTCTGAAGTTGTTCGAGATTCTGAATACATCCGCCCAACACATCGTCTGGCTCCAATAACGCCAATCCTTCCCGGCGAAGCCTCGTCAGACTTTGAGCGACGGCAGGCAACTGTTGCCGCAGCGTCCCCAAGAACTGCTCGTCCGCACCCTGAAGATCGACGAGAATCTGGTGAAACCTGGTCGCCTGCATCTGCCCTACCCCCTGCCTCGCTTCCTGTTCCAGGCGCTGCATGACCTGCGGAATCAACCTGCGGGAAGGGAGCCCCGCCGCCGCGTGCTCGTCATGCAGCGTCCGCAGGGCGTTCAGCAACGTCAAGAGATCGGCGGCCGGCTCGGATTGAGGCGGCACCTCCCACGACGGGCCTAGATCGAGCGTCATTCCAGTCGCCGTCGTCACGGACGCGCTGACGATGCGGAATTGTTCGCGGACTGTGACATAGTCCTGATTCGTGGCCGTGGTGCGGTCTTTCAGCGTATCGATGAAGGGGAGAAGGGCAAAGGTGGCACGTTCGACATCGGAGAGATTGACCGTGGCCGCGGAGCCGCCGAGACTGGTAATGCCTCGCACGACGGCGTCCACGAGTTGCATATGGCGGTCCGGATCAGGTTGGCCTTCGAGTTCGGTCAGGGCCGAGTGGATTTGGAGCAGCCACTCCTGAGCCTCCTGGCCGAACAACTCGACCAGCTCTTTTTGAAACTCGTCCTCGGTCTGTTCTGGTTCGATCGACAAGGCGTCCTGCCCGTGACTCATGCACTCGCCCGGAGGATTGGACGGGTGAAGGATTCCTAACGTTTCCCCTTACCGAGCTGCGACGCAAGGCCTGCGATCTCCCCCAGTTTTCGGGCCATGTCTTCAAATCGCCGATTGGACTGTTCGGCCTGTTGCTCTGCTTCGGTCGCACGTTTCATCAACTGCGTCGACCGCTCCCGTTCGCCGGCCAATTCCGTATCGAGTTCCTGGGCACGTTGCACTACCTCTTCCAACTGTTTCACCTGGGTCAGCAATGTGGCCGCGGTTTCCCGCTCCGTCGAGAGTATGGCCTCGAGTTCGGCGATGCGCGCGCGTTCTTTCTGGAGAGCCCCTTCCAACCCAGGGACCTGTGCCGCAATATTTCCCAATTCGGCATTGTGGTTCCTGAGCTGCTCTCCCTCCTCACGTTCGCCCGCGAGTTGCGTTTCAAGGTCACGGGCACGACTTTCCGCATGTTCAAGTGCGGTGATCTGTTGGACCAATTGCGCGGCTGCGTCTCGTTCCGCCGTCAGCGTCGCTTCCAATTCAAGGATACGCCCGGCTTGATGGGCGCTGGCCGCAACTTGTTGCGAAAGGTCTTCCGTATATCGGCGCGCTTCTGCCAAAGCAGCTTCAAGCTCGCCAGCCCGATGGGCTTCCCTTGATACGTCGGCCAGTTGCTCTGCAAGAGCGCCCCGCTGTGCACGCTCCTCTGCCAACGCCAGATCGAGCGCCGCCATGCGCGAAGACCAGTCTTCAACCTGCGCGCGTTGTTCAGCCAGAGCAGTCTGCAGTTGCTGTATCTGCTCATGACTCTGTCGGCCTTCACAGGCGAGTTGTTCTTCAAGCTCGGCGATGCGAGCCTCGCGCTGGGCCATGGCCGCCGCGTGGCGTTCATCGGTTTCACTCGACACATTCGGCGCGACGGCTTGAGAAGCCGGACTGGACGCTGTCGCGTCGGGAATATTCACCGTAAGTCGTATCGCATCCGGTTCGGCAGGATGCATGGTTGCAGAACGTTCAGACTCTTCCGGTGAGCGCACGATCGACGCAGTCGGACGCTCTTCGACGACAGACCGGTCCGTGCGGGCCTGGCTTGGAGCCGGTTCCGGAGCCGGCGCCGGCTTCGCCTGGCGCTTCGTGAGGAGATCCAGCACCCGATCTTTCAGCGAGGTTCCCTGAAACGGTTTCTTCAATACCCCGTCGGCTTTGCATGATTCCGCCTGGCGGGACACCTCGTCGTTGACGATCCCGCTAATCAACAGCACGGGAATATCCGCCAGGTTCGCCTGTGCCCTGATGAACGAACAGACTTCGTAACCGCTTTTGTCCGGCATAATGACGTCGGACACGATCAAATCCGGACGGTCCTTGCTGAGAAGGGCCATCGCTTCCGAGCCGTTCGCAGCCAGGGTCACTCCCATCCCGGCCTCCGTCAGAAGGCGTTCGGCTACCTTACGAACCGCGATACTGTCATCGGCAATCAAGATCTTGGGCATGTCGTTCCTCTGGATGCCGGGACGCTCATGAACCGGTACGGATCGATGAGGTCCCCAACGTCGTCAGGTTGATGATGGGAAGTTCTTCCTCGCCGGCAACACAGGTCCCGGCGATATCGGGATCGGCGCCGGGGCGATAGTGAACCACAGACTGCGCCACCAGGTGAAGCGATGGAACCTGGGGATCGATACGGATGGCAATGGGCCCGTCTACGTGTTTGACGATCAAACACAACGATTCACTCTCTCGCATGGCGCGATTGAATTTCGCCGCAAGGTCGAACACCGGAAAGCAGCCCTTCTCCCGACGGATCAGTGAGGTGACGAACGGCGTATCGCTGGGAACCAACATGGCGCCCGGCCATGGCACGACGCCGTCGATCTCCTCGGTTTTCGCCGCCAACCGTCGCCCCGCCACTGAAAACACCACCATACCCTGTCCGCGCGCCTGAGCGACGCCCTTCCTTTCCACCCGAGACTGCCTGCGCAACTGAGCACGTAGCATGGTCGAGCCCCTGTGGTTATGTCACACAACTCGATGAAATCGACACAGCCTCTTCTCGACCGGTCGAAGGGAGCCGGAGCATGGATTCGGCATGTCCGGATCGGCGTTCAGAAACCTGAAACGTATCCAGGACATCTTTGCGGGAAGGGAGTTCAAGCACCCAGAAAGGGTTGGTAATGAGCGCGACGTACGCGGATTCGACCAGGAAGCCCAGCAGCCGGTCGCGCTCCCCTCCTCGAAACTGCGGCGGGAGCGGATGGACGTGTGTCCGTTCCACGTCCACGAGGCCCAAGACCCCATCGACCACAAACGCTCGTGACCGCTGCTCATTGCCGTACAGCACGACCCTTGTCTCGGCAGTCGTCGCCGTGGCCACGATGGTCAGACGCCCGGAAAGATCGGTCCACTCATAGGAGGAATGGGCCCAGACGACGGGTCCTTCGGAACCGGCCTCGGCCGGCGTAATGATGCCGCGCACCCACTGAGCGGGAAATGCAAAATGCGTGGGACCGATGAGCGCCACCAGAAACCTGATCGCCTGACCACCGGACGACACGACGGCCTTATGTCCTCGAAGTCCCATACGTGACTTTCATTGTGCCAGCGAAAGGGTGAATCGGCAAAACGTTCCTATTTTCTGGCGCCGGTTTCGCGGGCCGTCCACCTCTGCACTTCTTGAATCAAGGCCCGTTCTTCGACCGGTTTGGCGATATAACCAGACGCGCCCACATTGACGGCCATCTGGCGGTGTTTTGCCCCGGCCCTCGTGGTCATCACGAGGATCGGTGTCTCGCGGGTCTGAAGTCTCGCGCGAAGCGCTTGGATCACTTCATACCCGTTCAACTTGGGCATTTCGAGATCGGTGATGATGAGCCGATAGTTCTGTGTCGATGCTTTGCGGCACCCTTCCTCGCCGTCTACCGCCGTTTCGACCGTATAGCCGGCAGCCTCAAGCATGCGTCCGACGAATTTTCTGATGCTGAGCGAGTCGTCGATCAACAATAGGGGAAGCTGTTTGGATGCAGACTGCGCCGGGACAGGCTGAACCGGTTCATCATGTATGGACGATACGGCATCGTCATGTCCGGTCGGCAACGCTTGATAATACTCACGTGTCGCCAGCCGACTGACATCCAGGACCAGGACGACCCGTCCCTCGGGATCGATGGTGGCGCCCCCGAATACGGAACGTTCATAGGGCTTCAGCGCCCCCAGCGACTTGATGACGATTTCTTGCCTGCCCAACAGTTCGTCCACGGCACAACCAAGCGGGCCGGTGGAGGTCCGGACGACGACCACGGGGGTGGAACGATCGACGGGACCCGATTCCCGGCGAATGAGGGCGCCGAGCGGAAACACCTCGATGGCCTCATCACCGATCTGCATCATCGACCGACCACCCATTTGCTGGATCGTGGAAGCGGTCGACATCGTCACTTCGCGCACGCTGGGGAGAGGGATCGCATACCGCTCCTTCTCGACACGGACAAGCAGCGCGGTCGCGATCAAGAGGGTGAGCGGGAGATGCATCGTAAACTTCGTGCCCTCCCCGCGCACCGATTCCACTTCGATGTGACCGTTCATAGTCTCGATCACACGTTTGACTACGTCCATGCCGACCCCGCGGCCCGCTAGATCGCCGACGGCATCAGCAGTAGAAAAACCGGGGAGGAAGATAAACTTGATGACTTCACTTTCAGGCAGGGATGCGGCGACTTCCGGCTTGACGAGGCCCAACTTGACCGCCTTCGCCTTGATCTTCCCAATATCGAGCCCCGCGCCATCGTCCTCGACTTCGATGATCACCGAATTTCCCCGATGCGCCGCGTGGAGATAGACCGTACCGGCTGCCGGTTTGCCTTGGCTGAGACGGGTGCCGGCCGGCTCGATCCCGTGGTAGACCGCGTTCCTAACCAGGTGGACGAGCGGATCGACGAGACGCTCGACGACGCCGGTGTCGATTTCGGTATGTTCGCCGGAGGTAACCAAATTGACTTCCTTGCCGGTGGCGCGTGCCATTTCACGCGCCGCACGGCGGAACCTGGTAAAGGGCGTTCCGATCGGCACCATTCGAGCCCGGGCGATTTCGTCGCGCATCCCCAGCGTCAACTGCTGCAACTGCCCCATGTCATCCTGTGCACGGTGAATCGACCCGCTCAACTGCGACATGGATTCGGTGATATCCGCTGTGACTTCGCTGATTCGCCGAGCCAGGATGTTGAAGTCGTCGTATTTGTCGAATTCCAAACTCCCGAAATCACTGACGCCGAGAAAGGGCTGCGGCACCGCCTCGCCTGACGACTTGGGTGACGGCTGAAAGGAGAAGGTATGTTTATCCTCGAACGTCCGAACGGCATCGATCAACCGATTCTTGTTGGCCAACACTTGGGAGGCCAGTTGATCCAGTGTCCGCAATCGCTGTTCGAGGCGCCCACGATCGATCACCAGTTCGCCGACCAGGTTCAATAGGCGTTCCAAGCGATCACGACTGACGCGGATCACCTCCCGTTCCTCACCGGTTTTTCCGTCGCCGCCCTTGACCGGCTCGGCTCCGGCCGCTTCCGGCACATTTTCCACCGCAACGGCTTCCGAGGGCGACGGTACGACAGATGGTGTCGCACCGGGTCCGGGCTGGATATGCCCCAGCTGCTTCAGTTCTTCCAGTAAGGCGGCAAACCGTTGTCTCATGCGCCCCAGCGTGGAAGGATCGCGCCGCATCAAGCTCCGAATGACATCGATCGCCCGCAGCAACAAGTCCGTATGCCCGGGAAGGAGATGGAGCTGTCCCTCACGGACTGCTCCCATGAAATCTTCAATGTGGTGCGTCAGGTCCCCGATCGCCTGGAACCCGACGGTATAGGCCGACCCTTTGAGCGTATGGGCCGTGCGAAAGAGTTCATGAATGGTTTCAGGATTCGCGGTCTCCCTGTCCAAACGCAACAGGTGAGCCTCAAGGGTTTCCAAATACTCCTGAGCTTCCGGAGCGAAATAGGACATCACTTCGGGATCGAGCGCCGGGATCAGATACCCTTCCGCAAGAACATCTGCCTGAGCCTCGCTCACAGGCTGAACCGCTGAATTTTCGGCGGACGTCGCAGCGACCGCCACCTCCTGCAGCGTGGTCGTCTCAAAGCGATCAGGCCCGGCTGGTTCCGCCCCCGCGCGATTCACTCCGGATTCCAACTCCTGAAGCAATGTCTTGATTCGGGGAACCTCCCGCTTCAAACGGGACAGGTGCCGAGAATCTCGCTCCATGAGGGAACGGATGACCTGAACCGCCTGCCGAATAGATGTTATCCAATGGGGTGCGATGACCGCGCGCCCCTCTCGAACGGCAATCATGCAGGTTTCGATCGGATGGGCTACATCGCCGACCACCTGAAACCCGACGGTATGGGCGGACCCTTTCAGGGTGTGAGCCACTCGATATAACTGATGGACGGCCTCGGGATCCTGTAGATCGGTTTCCAATCGCTGGAGCAGCGTTTGGATGGTGCGGAGATATTCCTCCGCCTCGGGGGAAAAATAAGACAGGACTTCGTGGTCCAGGTTGGGAATGAGGTAGTCGTCCGCCGGCCCATCCATATTCGCGCCGGCATCTACGGAGGCGTTACCGGGATCAGCCGGCATCAATTCGGCACAGCGCCGGACGAACTCTTCGACGACCGATGGATCCTCGCTCCCTCCCCGTCCGATCTGTTCGACCTGGCCTCGAAAGGACGCCGCGACTTCCCGAATCAACAGGAGGATCGCCGGCCATCGCTCAGCAGGAATGTCTTGGACCCGTTCCAGCGTCTCCTCAAGCAACGCCCCAAGTCTGCCGAGGCCGGTAAATCCATAGAGAAGCGCCGCCCCCTTCAGCTTGTGCCCGACGGCATGGTACTCGGCCACTTCCTCCGGTTCCGGACAGGACTTCCCCTCCGGGTGCAGGGCCTTCCAGAACCGTCCCATATCGTCACCGGCCTCGGCGACGAAAATGGCCACCAACTGGTCGCGATCAAAATCAGAACTCATTGAGCCACTCGACATCCGAGCGGGTTTACAGCACCGCTCTTTTAGAGTTCTCTACGCGAGCTTGAACTGGGCGACCGATGAGTTGAGGCTTTCGGCTAACTTTGCCATGTCCTCGATCGTGAGCCGTGTTGAGTCCGTCTGTTTCTGCGTCGCGACCGCACCGCCGGTGAATTCCTTGATGGCTCGACCGACTTTTTCCGTCGAGGCGGTCTGTTCGGATGCCGCGCTCGCGATGTTGTGGGCCAATTCGGACGACCGTTTTGCGATGTCTGAAATTTCGGCGAACACGTCACCGGTCCGGAGCGCCGATGCCGAGCCGGCTTCCACCGCCTGCGTTTCATGTTCCATCGCGACGACCGCATCCTGCGTTTCCGTTTGAATCACCTTTACGAGATCGGCGATTTCGCGGGTGGCCTGTGTGGAGCTTTCCGCCAGTTTTCTGACTTGATCGGCGACGACGGCGAATCGCGCTCCGGCCTCGCCGGCGCCGGCCGCCTCGATGGCGGCGTTCAGCGCGAGCAGGTTGGTCTGATTGGCAATATCGCGGATCGTGGACACGATTTGGGAAATTTCGAGCGATCGGTCTCCGAGACCTTTCACCTGCTTGGACATACGTTGCACCGCGGACCGGATGCTCTGCATGTCGCGCACGGTTTCCTGCACCGCGACGTTGCCTCGTTCCGTCGCTGAAAGCACCTGCTTGGCGGAATCAGAAGACGCGCCGGCGGTCGTCGCCACCTGGCGCATACCGGCGGCCAATTGTTCGACCGCCCCCAGGGTGCGCACCGACTCTTCCGCCTGCATCCGGGCGGTTCCTGACATCTGACCGGCTGAATCCCGCAACGTTCCGGCAGACTTGTTGACGCGATCGGCGGCCTCACGAACCTGCTTCAGCAATTGCCCGAACCGCGAGATCATGAGATTGAACCCGTCGGCCAGGTTTCCGAACATGTCCGCCGTCACTTCACCTCGTTTCGTCAAATCGCCCTTCCCGACATCGGAGACCAGCACGAGAAATTGCATCAACCGTTTTTGCATGGTGTCCCGCTCTTCCTCCGTCGACACCAAAGCCGTAATGCGGTCGAGCATGGAGTTGAACGCCGTGGCCATCTGGCCCAACTCATCATGCGACTGGATCTTGGCACGGGCTTGCAAATTGCCGCCGGCGGCCTGAGTCGCAACATTGGCGATATGGGTGATGCCGCGTGACAGAAACGTGGCCAATAGGTATCCGACGAAAATTCCGATGGCCACGGCGACCAGACCGCCGGCGACCAGAATGAACGTACCGTTGGAGGCCAGCGATTGCGCGTCGTCGTTGAGATCCTTGGCGACCGCCTCGATGCTGGTGACCTGCTCATTGTGGCGCTTCACGGCATTTTCGAACGACGGCGTCAGGTTGACGGTCAAGGCCAGGACACCGAGGGCCCGCATTTGTTCGGCCTGTGCGGAGGACAAGGTGGTGCGATCGAAACTGTCCGCCATGGCGCTCAAGGCCCCGTCCGCATCCTGAAAATATTTCTTCAGCGCCGGTTCGAACAGGGCCAGGTCCCGCGTTTCGTCTCGGCCTGAACGCGAGGCGCGCAAGGTCGTGGCTTTATAGTTGTTCAACGCTTTTTCGATTTCCGCCTTCAACGGAGCCAGCTTGACCACTTCCTGGGCGAAGTCGGCCTGTTTGGTGGCCGCCGCGAGATCCAGCAAGATCTGGTGATGTTTGGTCAACGCGGTTCCCATCTGCGCAAATTCGGCCAACGGCACCGTATACTCGACGTACACCGTTTGTGACTGTGTACTCAGTTGGCGCAGGGTGAACACACCGACACTGGCCATGATCATGATGATGAAACTGACGAGTCCGAAACTGAGCAGCAGTTTCGACTGAGTCTTCATGTCTTGGAATCGATTCATGACGCCTTGCCCGATCATGGTGCGCTCCTCCTTGTTCGCTTTTCCCTCGGCGTTCGGCAGCCGGTGCACGATCTCCGGTCACGCACGCCCGCGAAGATTCGAGTCGTTGCTCGTGATCCTACCTACAACCCGGTTCCGCCTCCGTCGACTTGTTCAAAGACCTGCGGAACCTCCAGGACCCCTCCCAGGCGCTCATCCAGGCGAAGGACGGCCGATATGCAGGGTGGCGCACCGGCCGGCCCACCCTGCATAGTCGGCAGTAAGTCTTCACGAGAGACGGTGCGAATCTCCGGTGCATGATCGACAAGGACCCCGATGTGCCTGGAGCCCTGACGGATGACGACCGCAAAAGGGAGGGCTGAATCGACGACGGCCAAGCCCAGGCTTCCCCGCAAATCGACCAGAGAAATGACCGTGCCCCGGAGATTGGTTACCCCCGTCAGGATACCCGGCATGCCCGGAACGACGGTCACGGATTCCACCTCGAACACTTCGCTGACATGACGGAGATCGACGGCGAACAGCTCTCCCCCCAGCGTCAGCACGCACATGCGCAGAGTTCCTTCGGCCGTCACGGCGGAGGGTCTCGATGTGCCGGAGGATCCGTGAGCCGGGGATGGTTCGAGCGGTTGAGGATGGGTCGCCGGAACTGAGGCCATGGGTTAGTTCAGTGCCCGTTTGACGGCTGCCACCAAATCTTCGGCCTTAAAGGGCTTCACGACGTAGCCGTTCGCCCCCTGTTGCTGGCCCCAAAACTTGTCGCTCTCCTGCCCCTTCGAGGTGCAGAGTACGATCGGAATGCCTTTGAAGCGGTCGTCGTTCTTGAGATCGCGGCAGGTCTGGAATCCGTTGCGTCCCGGCATGACGACATCCAACACGATCAGGTCCGGCTTGTCGACCGCCAGTTTCTCTTCGAGTTTATCCGTGTTCGGATAAGACACGACTGTATGGTTGGCAGACTTGAGATATCCCTCGATCATCTGCAATTCGGCGTAGGAATCATCGACGACAACGATCTTGCTCATGAGCGCTTCCTCCCCTTCAATCCGATTAAATGTGCGTAATGAATGTCCTATCGAATCAGTTGCAGCGGCTATCGCATGGGAATGATGATGCTGATGGCGCCGGCCAAGTCGCCTTCTTTCCACCCTTCCTTCTTGGCGCCCGTGATGTCGCGCTCGCCTTTGGGATTTCCGTGACAGCCGAGGCAGGAGGCCGAGGCATATTCCGGATCCATCATCCGCAACACCGGCTTTCCGTCGATCATGGTGGCCTTGCTGTAGGGCTGCCCCTTGGGATGGCGTGTATCGGCAAAAATCCGGAGCACTTCGGATTCGAAATCGTCCGGTCGATTTCCAGGGAACCGATAATCCGTCCCTGTCAACTTCATGCGAATGCCGGTTTTGCGATAGAAACGCTCACCGGCCTTGCGGGCGAACACGGCTGGAATGATGCCCTTGAAACCGACTCCCTGTTTATTGATGACCGGTTGAGCTTCATCGATAACTTCCTTCTCCGATTCCACCATGGCAAGGAAAAGCGGAGCCTGCGCCGTGCTGTTGGGGCGACTCAGATCGATTTTCGTGGCCTTGCGAAACCGCTCGATCACTTGATTGGCGACATAGTCGCCGGTGAATCCCTTGTCGCCTTTGCCGGCGTCATTGATGGTGGCTTGATGTTCCGAAATCACACCACGACCGACCTGCAAAAGTTTGATGAGCAGTTCTGCAGTCTCCACCTCAGTATTGGCCAGTGCAGGACCGGCTGTACCGACACAGGTCGCCAACAGCGCGGCAACCATGGATTTCTTGATGAAATTGTTCGCCATGCCCCCTCCTCCACCTGTTTCAGGTCACACCGTGCCCTGCCACGACCCACATTTCTCTGACGTTCCCTACAAAGATAGCGCAAAATTCGTCGTTGACAATTTTGAGAACACAATCGCTCCGGTGCAGAGCGACTCAGCCTCGGTTGGGCGTGTGCACGATCGGTGCCAGAGAAAACAATTACTTAGGCTCGCAGAGATGGAGGAAGGAGAAACAGAAGAAGTCTGTGATTTTGTGAATGATTAGGTGTGGACGATCAACTATACCCACTATGCTCAGACATAATCCCGCCCTTACTGGTTTGTTCAAGATTTCGGCGGTCGCGCCAAAGTTTGGTCGTTTTCAGGCCGACCGTGAAGATATTTTCAACGAACCGAGTCGAGAAATTCCCGGTCGTCTAGGCCCTCCCCTCCTGCCGCATCAGACTCCAGATCGGGCCAAGGTCAAGGTGCTGTTCGACATGGTCCGCCCATCGATCCAGCGCGTTCGTTCGTCTGTCATTTACCACCTGGGAACGGGCGAGATCGACGTCCGGAAGCCCCTTGCGGCTGCGCAACCTGTTCAGCCATGCCCGGCGAAACGACGCCTGATCAAACAAGCCATGGATATAGGTTCCCCAGACCAAGCCATCGCCGCGCACCGCCCCATCCAGATACTTATCGTCTTGCCCCCCTTCTCCACCGCGGCATTCTTCGGCTGGATCCACCGCCGTGTGAAATCGAAAACAAGGCCGATGCCCATGACGATCCGTCCGTCCCATGTGAACGAGATAGCCACGGACCGGCAGCGCAGCCGTTCCGCTGAGGTGCAAGGCATGGGCTTGGACTTGCTCGGTAATTTTGTCCGGCATCATGATCGTGGTGAGGTCTAAGAATTCAAAGCCCCTTCCCGGACCTCCTGATTCCACACCATCGGGATCGACGATCCGTCGCCCCAACATCTGGTACCCTCCGCAGATGCCCACCAATTCTCCTCCCCCTTGTACGTGGCCTTGCAACAGCGGTTCGAACCCCTTCTCGCGAAGATAGTCAAGGTCCGCCAGCGTCGTTTTCGTGCCGGGAATCAGGATGGCATCTGCCCCGGCCGCCTCCTCTGGGCCGGCCACATAACGCAGCCGTACATCCGACTCTTCGGCGAGGGCGTTGAAATCGGTGAAGTTGCTCATGTGCGGGAGCAGCAACACGGCGATATTGACAGAGTCTGCCTCGAAAGGGGCTCGCTGTCGCGTTTCCACGTCGAGACTATCCTCTTGATCGAGCGCAAGGTCTCTCAGGAACGGCAACACCCCCAACACAGGAATACCCGTTCGTTCCGTGAGGAAACGGACTCCGCCGGCGAAGAGCGCCGCATCCCCACGAAACTTATTGATGACGATACCGCACACCCGCGCCCGTTCTTCCTGGGCGATGAGATCGAGCGTCCCGACGATTTGTGCAAACACACCACCACGATCGATGTCCGCCACCAGCACCACCTGGGCATCGGCCATCTCGACGACCGGCCAGTTCACCAGATCGCGGTTGCGAAGATTGACCTCCGCAGCACTGCCGGCGCCTTCGATGACGATGACTTCATATTGCGAGGCCAGGCGGGAGTAACTCTCTCGCACTGCGCAAAACAGGTCGGAATTCCTGGTCCGGGTGAAATAGGCCCGGGCATCCATGGTGGAAAAGACCCTCCCCTGCACGATGACCTGCGACCTGGAATTGGATTCCGGTTTGAGCAGGATGGGATTCATATCCACATGGGGTGAAATCCCGCAGGCTTCGGCCTGCAGGGCCTGGGCACGCCCGATCTCACCGCCCTCAGATGTGACGAAGGAGTTCAGCGACATGTTCTGCGCCTTGAACGGAGCAACGCGAACGCCGGCCCGATGCAGGAGCCGACACAAGCCGGAAGCGACCAGGCTCTTCCCGACATCGGAACCGGTGCCCAGGATCGCAATGGCTTTGGTGTGAGGGAAATTCGGCATGGACTGTCGCCGGGTAGTGAGAATGGTTTAGGTTCGGCGTTGCGTGGCCCACTGCGTCGCTCGGGCCAGGCCTTTCGTGAGGCATTCAGCAGTGACTCGCCCGATCATGGATCCGATTTCGGTATGGGTGCCGGCATAGGGATGCCATGGCCCGTCGCCCCTCAGGGCACAGGCGACGACCACCGCATCCGTTCCCGTTCCAGTCGCGCCGGGGCGACCGGTCCAGCTCGGAACGGCATGGTCGCGCAACACCCCTGTCTTGCTCTCGGTCGCGACTTGAACCGCACAGACCAGGGCCGGAGCAGCCAGACAGGCATTCGTCACGAGGATGAGATTGATCGTGCCCACCGTACGATCACCCGTCTCGCCATGCATACGACGAGTCGGTTCGCCGGCCCGCACCGCATTGGTCACGCCGACCGTTGCAAAACACTCAACCCAGATGCGGCCCTCTGCACTGCGACCGGTGACCATCTGCTTCATCGGGACGGCCGTCATGAGGCCGACGCAATCCCGGTCCACTCCGAGCGTCTCGGCCAGGCGCCGAAGGTAGCGGCTTGGATCACCCCAACGGCGGCTCGATACCGGTCGCCCAGCGGCAATTTGCCGGACGGGATCGGGAGCAACCTGGTGATTCAGGATGTAGCGGGTCGTGCAAAGTCCTCCCCCTCTCGGGGCAGAAGACAAGACTCGCATGCGAGTTCCCAGGTCGATAACGAGGGTCCCCTCAGCGATTCGATGACAGGTCGAGAGATGGTCCGAGAGAGGGGCCGTCATGCGCCACCGCCGCAAAGGACTTGAGAGAGGGCCGTCAAAAGACGATCGTTCTCGGCCCTCGTTCGAACCGCCACCCGCACCGAGCGGGCGTTCAATCCCGGCACCTGCGAACAATCCCTGATCAAGATGCCCTGTCGACGAAGGGCCGCAACCGCCGTGCCCGCCTTCAAACCGACCGGCAACTCCATCAGGATGAAATTCGCTGCAGAGGGAAAGACCGAGCAACCAGGTAGTCGTTCCAACCCCTTCAGCAAACGCGACCGCTCTCGATCCATGAACCGCAAGCTCTGCCCGGCATGCCGCACATCCCGAAGAGCAGCCATGGCGGCCCGCTGGGCCGGCATGTTCACGGACCAGGGAGGCTGGTGCCCCGCGATTCGCGCAATGATGTACGGCTTCGCCGTCACATAGCCCACGCGAAGCCCGGGTAAGCCATAGAATTTCGTAAAGCTGCGCAACACGACCGTACGGGCAGGGAGGGCCTGCGAGAGAATTGACGCGTCACCACAATAGTCGGCAAACGTTTCATCCACGAGAAACCAGAGGCCACGACGAGCTGCCAGGCGCGCCAGCCTCCTCACCGCTGCTGCATCGCAGACCTGTCCCGTCGGACTATTCGGATTGCAGAGGAACAAGGCATCGATGGGCAGGCGATTGTTTCCACCCCGTGAGATTCCATGCAAGAGATCATGTAGGTCTTCGATCGGCGGACGATAACCATCGGCGCGATCCGCCATCACCATGTTGACTCGTCCTCCGCACCGTTTCATCGCCGCGGCATATTCAGAAAACGTCGGCCCGACGACCAGCAGGTGTCGAATCTGCAAGGCCGTGGGAAGCAGGTGAATCAACTCTGTAGAACCGTTTCCGATCAGAAATTCACCGGCAGGCCGTCGCCAATGGGCGGCCAGCGCTTGACGCAGGTCCCAACAGGTCGGGTCGGGATAATGCCGAAGCAGAGGCATCGCCCGGTCGAACGCCAGCAGCGCCGAGGCCGACGGTCCCAAGGGATTGATGCTGGCGCTGAAATCCAGGAGGCGATGGAATCCTCGTCCCAACTCCCGAGCCGCCGCATAGACATCCCCCCCGTGACCGATACGCGTCATCATCACCATAACGACAGCAGGGCGAACCCCAGGCCCAATCCGGAGGTCACAACCATGATGCGCAATGCCTGCGCGATATGGTCGGACGTCAATGGGGCCCTGTCGTCGCCGATCAACGGCCGATCGTGAGGAACCCCGTCATAATAGTTCCGGCCGCCGAGCTGAACGCCCAAGGCGCCGGCCATGGCTGCTTCCGGCCTCCCGCTGTTCGGGCTGGGGTGTTTGTCCCCGTCTCGATGCAATAGGTACCAACTGTCTCGCATACGTTCCCATCGGCCGGTCGCCAATCCCGCCGCCAACGAGATGAAGCCGCCGGTCAGACGGGCTGGAATCCAATTCACCAGGTCGTCGAGCCGAGCGGAGGCCCACCCGAGATGTTCGTACCGGGCATCGCGGTGACCGACCATCGAATCGAGCGTATTGATCGCCTTGTAGGCCAACGCGAGCGGCGCGCCGCCGAGCGTCAGGTACACAAGCGGAGCGATGATGCCGTCGGAAGTACTTTCTGCAATCGTCTCCACCGTCGCGCGCACAATTTCAGGTTCCGCCAAGTCGGCGCTGTCGCGGCCCACGATCATCGCGACCGCTTCGCGTGCACCAGAAAGATTTCCCTGCATCAATTCACGGCCGATTGCCTGAACATGGTCGAACAGGTCACGCCCAGCGAGGGTCGTATAGGCCAATCCGATTCCGACCGCCTGGCCGAGCAGCGGCGAAAACGACTCCGCCTGCGCGATCACGAAGGTCCCGGCAACATAGACGGCCGCCGGTAATCCGATCGCGAGACCGGTTCCTGCGATTTGTAGCGCCTGCTCGGTCCGGCACAGGTTCCTGATTCGGTCATCGAACCAGGCGATGACGCTGCCCATCCCCCTGACCGGATGGGGCAACCAGCGGGGATCCCCCGCCGTCACATCGAGCGCTGCCGCGAGCAACAGATCACCGCCGGTCATCGTCCCATCACCGAAAGCGGGATCAGCAGCAGAAAGAGGATCTCGATCAATTCATTGGTGGCGCCGAGCAGGTCTCCCGTCACCCCGCCGAACCATTCACGACAAGCGCTTCGCACCAAGGCAACCAGGACCAGTCCTCCTCCCATGGTCGCAACAGCCGCAGGAACACCCAACCCGGCCGCAAGCGCCGCCACCATGACGAGGCTCGACAGGGCCACATGCTGCATGGACAAATGGGAGAGAAACGGCGCGGCCAACCCACCTTCGTTCCTCGCATAGGGAGAAGACCAGGCGACCGCCACCATGGCCCAGCGGCCAAGCGCCGGCATACAAAGCAACACCGGCAGCCGGAGTGCCTGGGGGAGGGCGAGCAACCCGGCATAGCGCAACAGCAACGACAAAAACAGTCCCGTGGCGCCAAGCGCTCCGATGCGAGGGTCACGCATGATGCGCAATCGGTCGGCCGGCGTGCGACCGCCTGCCAGTCCGTCCAATGTGTCAGCCAATCCATCCTGATGCAGGCCGCGCGTCAACAACACCAGCAGCAGGATCAACAGCCCATTCACGACCTCTGCAGCCAGAAACCACCGCAAGCCCTTGTCGGCGAGCGCGAGCAGGCCGCCGATCATGAGGCCGACCGTCGAATACCAGGCCATCGACGTGGCCAGCTCTGTGGCAGTCGGCTCATGATGGCTCCGGCTGATCGGGATCGCCGTCAAAAAATGCCAGGCGAAGACAAAGGGTCTGGTCATGGCGGCTAAGTCAGTCACGTTCCGATACACCGGCTTCATCAAACGTCGCCATCTCGGTGAGAATCTTGATCGAGGCCTGCACCAGGCCCATACCCAGACAGGCCCCCGTGCCTTCACCAAGCCGGAGGTCAAGGTCGAAGAGCGGCTTCAGACCGAGGTGATCCAGAATGGCCTGATGCCCCCGTTCCACGGATCGATGCGAGGCGATCAGGTAGTCCCGGCAACGAGGCTGCAATCCCACGGCGATCAATGCGGCGGCCCCGGCGATGAACCCATCCAAGACCACCGGCACCCTCGCTGCCGCAGCGCCTAGCATGAGTCCGGCCAGACCGCCGATTTCCAACCCACCGACCTTGGCCAGGGTGTCGAGCGCGTCCGTCCGATCTGGACGGTGCCGGTCGAGGGCCTCTTGGATGACCATGACCTTGTGAGCATGGGCTGCCTCGTCGATCCCGGTTCCGCGCCCCGTCACCTCGGCCACCGGGCGACCAGTCATCACCGCCGTGATCGCCGCACTCGGTGTCGTGTTGCCAATACCCATATCGCCGGTCCCGATCAACCCGATACCTTCGCGCGATGCCTCGGTTGCCAGATCGACACCGATCTGCAGCGCCTCCCTGGCCTGCTCGCGACCCATCGCCGGTTCGACCAACAGATTCTTTGTCCCAGCCATGACCCTTTTCTGAATGAGTCCTGGCACGGCGCCGAACTCGTAGGCCACACCGATGTCCACGACCCGTACATCGACCCCGACATGGCGGGCCAACACATTGACCCCTGCACCGCCTCGAAGGAAGTTCAACACCATCTGCGGCGTCACCTCACGTGGATAGGCGCTCACCCCTTCGATCGCGACGCCGTGATCTGCGGCAAAGGTGAACACAGCCCCGCGCGGCAGGTTCGGTTTCACCTCACCAGTAATCGTGGCGTACCGGACGGCCATCTCTTCAAGCCGGCCCAGACTACCCAGGGGTTTTGTCAGCCGGTTAAGACGGGCCTGTACCTGTGCCGAAACGTCAGCATCAAGCGGTCGAATCTGTGCCAGCGCCTCATCGAGCGTCATTCCATCTCCCCTATCACTTGAGCTTGAGCGATTGGCCGCTGATGACGACATAGACCTCGTCTGCTGCATCGGCCACCTGCTGATTCACGCCACCTGCCAGATCGCGAAAGGCACGTGCACTCCGGTTGGCCGGCACCAGACCGAATCCCAGTTCGTTGCTGACCAGCACCACTCGGGCGGGAACTGCACGAATGGCCTGCAGCAGATCATCGACCGGCTCGGTGATGTCCTTGTCTGTGATGCGGCGCCCGCACAGATTGCTCAACCAAAGCGTCAGGCAATCCACGACGATCGTACGATAGGCCTTGCCCTCCGATCGGAACCACGCGGCCAACTCACGCGGCACTTCCGCCGTCACCCACTCGGCAGAACGGGTCGCACGATGCCGCTTGATCCGATCCGCCATTTCGCCGTCGAGGGCCTCGCCGGTCGCCACGAAGGCCTTGGGCCCGCTCCGTCCCGCCAGTTCAAGCGCCGCTTGACTCTTTCCGGATGACGCTCCGCCCAACACCAAAACAAGCCGCGACCGTTTGTTCGCTTTTTTTTTCATCCACTCACTCGTCGGTCGCACCGGCATCCCGTTGCCACAGAAATTCCGGTTCACCCTGAGTCTTTGCCACCCACCGGGCTAGGACAAACAGGGCGTCGCTCAAACGGTTCAAGTATTTGTTGAGCTCTGCCGCGACCGGTTCCTCGCGCGTCAGACGGATGCAGATGCGCTCGGCGCGGCGGCAAATCGTCCGCGCCTGATGGAGCGTCGCCGACACCTTCCCCCCACCGGGCAGAATAAATTCCTTGAGCGGCGCCAGATCCTTCTGGCAGCGGTCGATCATGCGCTCAAGCTTCGTGACATCCTGTGCCGTGACCGTCGGCATGTTTTTGAATGTCTGCCCCGGCGCCGTGGCGAGGATGCTGCCGACATCGAACAACTTGTTCTGGACCCAACGAAGGTCCTCTTCAAGTTGCGTCGAGGCGGCCGACTTCGTGACGGCTTCGGCGTTCATCGCCCGCACCAACCCCACGGACGCATTCAATTCATCGACCGTGCCGTAGGCTTCGACACGCAGACAGTCTTTCCAGACCTGCTGCCCTCCCGCTAGTCTCGTTTGGCCCGCATCGCCGGTTCTCGTATAGACCTTGGTGATTCGCATCCCGCTGTTCTCCCCTTCCCCCCCACTCTATTGCCCCATGCCTCATAGTGCACCAGATCCTCGACCGGCAGTCTGGCCCGCCAGCCGGCCGTTTCAAGATCAGGCTTCGCCGCAAATTCCGATACGTAGCCGAGACAGAGGTAGGCCAGCACCTTCACCGGCCTCGGAATGCCGAGCACCCGTTTCAGCGCGGCGTGATTCAAGATACTCACCCACCCGACTCCGATCCCCTCTACCCGTGCCGCCAGCCAGAGATTCTGAATGGCGCAACAGGTACTGTACAGATCTGTATCCCGTACGGTCGAACGTCCAAGAACATGAGGACCGCCTCGTTGCCTGCTGCAGGTCACGCAAAGGTTGACCGACGATTCTTCGATGCCTTCCAGTTTGAGGCTCCGGTAGAGTTCCGCACGAGGTTTCCTGTACCGCAGGGCCGCCGCCTCATTCGTCTTGTCGAAGAGCTGCTTCACCGCGCGCTTCGTCTCACGAACACGCACGACGACAAAATCCCAGGGCTGCATGAACCCTACCGATCCTGCATGGTGTGCGGCGTTCAGCAAGCGAGCGAGAACCTCGTCGGGAATCGGCGTCGGCAGAAAATTTCGACGGACATCCCGGCGCTCGAAAATCGCCCGATAGACCGCCTCACGCTCGGCGTTGGAAAACGGTTCCTGACAATCGCCTGAGGATCGTACCGCCATCTCTCGCTCGTCACGTGCCATGGGGTTCGCCCTGCGAAACGTTTGGTCCGATGGCACCACTCGCGACTTGCTTCAAACAGGTAGGACAGAGGCAATCCTGAAAACGCGCCGCAATCCAATCCATCTGCTCTTCTGTGATGCCGACTGTTCCACACCAACATTGATAACCGCTACAGGAGAACGGTTGGCCGCAATGTTCGCAGGTCTTGGTCGCCGGTCCTCTCAAAATTCCACCCCAGCCTGCGCCTTGATGCCTTTGCGGAACGGATGTTTCACCTGTTTCATCTCGGTCACGAGATCCGCAACCTCGATCAACTCGGCCGGAGCCCCCCGGCCGGTGACGATCACATGTTGCATGGGCGGGCGTTTCTGCAAACGCGGCAGGACTTCGCCGACGGCCACATAACCATGGTTGAGCGCAATGTTGAACTCATCCAAAATCACCATCGCATAGGAAGGATCGTCCAAAAACTCGCAGACCTGCGCCCAGGCCCGCTGCGCGAATTGAATATCGCGCTCGCGATCCTGCGTCTCCCAGGTATACCCTTCCCCCATGCGAAGAAACATCACCCGGTCGCCGAGCGACTTCAACACCCGCTCCTCCGCCGTATCGATGGCGCCCTTGATGAACTGCACGACCGCCACCTTCATGCCATGGCCGACACAGCGCAGCGCCATCCCGAACGCGGCGGTGGTCTTCCCCTTGCCCGCACCGGTGTAGACGATCAGAAGGCCCTTCTCTTCCTGCGCCGCCTCGATCCGTCGATCCACCGAGGCTTTCAATCGCTGCATCCTGGCTTGATGGTCCTGCTGATCCGTCATGTCAAACCTTTCCAATAGAAGAAACGGTCCTTCGTGATCCACGCACGGCGGTCAGTAGGTCCGATGCGACTTCCGGATGGCTCCCGAAGTGCAAGTGACTATAGAGGGCGAGGGTGTTGCCCGCCCTCAACCCATCCTGACCGATCGATTGGCCTTCAGCGTCCGACAGACTGCAGGCATAGTGCAACAGGCCCTTCGGTTCCAGCGTGGAATAATGGAACTCATGCCCGCGCAGCGACGCGCCGGGCGGGCCAAGGAGACAGGGCTGAGTCACCTCGACCGTCCGATAGCCTAATGTGAGGCCGGCTTTGCGCATGACCGCTTCTGCCGGAAAGATCCCGGCCATCTCATGTCGCAAGCCGTCACAGTCGCGGATCGCCTCTGTCAGGTACATGAGCCCGCCGCATTCGGCATAGAGGGCCCCGCCACGTTCGGCGAATGTCCGCACCGCGGTTCGCATCGTGGTATTGGCAGCCAGAGCCTCACCGTAGAGTTCCGGGTAGCCGCCGCCGAAGTAGAGTAGATCCACAGCAGGTAATTCCATATCGCGCAGGGGTGAAAACTTCACGATCTCCGCCCCCGCCGCTTCGAGCAGGTCCAGATTGTCCTGGTAGTAAAAACAAAAGGCTGCATCGTAGGCGCAGCCGATACGAACCGGCGACTGCCGCCCCGCCCTGGCAGGCGCCGTCACGTCGCCCACAACATCACCTGCGGACCTGGCCAAGACCTCCACCAGATCCAGATCCACCGTCTCTGCTGCGGACCGAGCCAGCCGATCGTAGAGATCGCTCTGCCCCTGTTCGATGGCGGTCCTCAGACCAAGATGCCGGTCCTGGATCGTCACGGACGCATCGGGGTGCAAGTAGCCGACGACCGCCAGGTCCGTTTTCGCCTCCACCGCCTCTCGCAACAGGCGGTAATGGCCCTCGCTGCCAACTCGATTGAAGAGCACCGCGCGAACCTGTAAGGCAGGGTCGAACTTCGCGTAACCGGACGCCATGGCGGCAGCAGATCGGGCCATCGCGCTGCCGTCGATAACCAGCAGAACCGGCGCATTCAGCTGCTTCGCCAATTCGGCCGTACTGCCTCGCTCCGTCACCGGTGAGCTGCCGTCGAAAAGTCCCATCATACCTTCGATGATGGACAGGTCCGCGTCGGCGGAGGCACGGGCAAAGATGCTGCAATTGAGGGCCTCTCCCAACATCCAGCCGTCCAGGTTGCGCGAGGGCCGCCCGGTCACAACCTGGTGGTGGCCCGGATCGATAAAGTCCGGCCCTGCCTTGAATGGTTGGACGAGCAGCCCCCTGGCCTTCAGCGCCGCCATGAGCGCCAGGGTGACGGTCGTCTTGCCGGCACCGCTATTGGTGCCGGCGATGACCAGACGAGGACGTTGCATCAGGTGCTCCTCATCTCTTCTTCATGCCTTTCTCATGCCTTGCCGCCCAACGTGAAACGCAGACCGCCGAAAATAGAACGAATCGGCGTGCCGGCGCTGGCGATCTCTTCGTACTTCTCGTTGAACAGGTTTTCGGCCCGGAGATAGGCCTGCACCTGCTTGGTCACATCGTAGGTCACAGCCAATGACCAGACATCGAAGGCCCGCAGATTTTGTTGATCATTGGTGGTGTTGAAACGTGATCCGACATAGCGGCCGGTCACGGTGATCCAAAGGGGATCGATAGGTTGGTAGCTGACCATGGCACTCCACTGATCGGTGGGCCATCGAGGGAGACGGCTGTGGGTATCCAAATCGCGCGTAAGTGTGTTGGTATATTGAGCCTGCAGGATGACGCTCTTCAAGAAGGGCCTGTCGCTGGAATAGGTATAGGACAAACCGGCCTCCCATCCCTTGGTGGAGGCCTCACCCAGTTGCTGCGGACAGAAGCCGAACGTGCTGAACGGCGCGCAAAAGACCGGATCGAACGTCGTGATGATCAAGTTCCGGTAACGATTCCAGAAGAACCCGCCGGTGAACTTGAGCTGTTTGGAGAAGAAATACTGATCGATCCCCACGTCCATACTCTGGTTCTTTTCCGGCCCCAGATTGGGATTACCGAAATTGGGAAAAAACAATTCGTTCATGCTGGGCGCACGAAATCCGGTGGAATAGCCGGCGCGGAACTTGGTGTCGGTTTCTTTGAGAAGATATCCACCGGTCAGCCGGTAGGTGGTGGCATCACCGAACACGTTGTAACTGTCATGCCTGATTCCGGCGGTCGCGAAGACCCGGTCCCAGAGGTTGAATTGCGCCTGGGCGAACCCGGCGTTGGAACTCAGGATGCGGTTGGTGAGCCCGGTGTCGTTCTCGCCCTGCTGTTCACGAAATTGATAGCCGGCGGTGAGCAACAACAGTTTGGTGACTTGAACATTATGCTGCCACTCCAAACGATTGGAGAGCACGCGGGTTTCGTTCGGAGTTCCGAACGGTGTACTGAACACACCGGTGACGACATTGCGCTGGAGGGTGCCGGGCAGAAACAACGAGGCTTCCTGCGAGCGCGCCAACGTCAACTTCTGGGTCCACCAACTCGTGATGGGCTGTTCGTAACTGCCGCTGAACACATACTGCTGCGTCCGGCTCTTCGACCCGAAGACATCGCTCGGAGCGGTCGCCGACAGATTGTCGAGGTTGACATCGGAATTCATCCAACGCATGGTGAAGTCGAGCCGCCCGTCGCGCGGAAGATCCACCCCGATCCGGCCCGATCCCTGCCAATTGTGGTAGCCGTCGCGCTCGGTGGCGCCGCGCCGGTAATTGACCGCCGAAAAACTGGATGTGTCCCAGCGGGAGAGCGTGAAACTGTAATCGACGATGCCCTTCTTCCCCGAGAGGTTTCCGCCTTCGCGCAAGGAGGCGAAGGATCCGTATTCCAGAAACCCGCCGGCGGAGAGCGGCCCCTGGCCCCTCTTCGTCACGATGTTGATGACGCCTCCCATCGCATCAGACCCCCACAACATGCTCTGCGCGCCGCGTAGGATTTCGATGCGTTCGATGTTGTCGGTCCTCAGGTTGGAAAAGTCATAACTGCCCAGGGTCCCGCTGTTGACGATCGCGCCGTCGATGAGCACCAGCGTCTGACTTGAACTGCTCCCGCGAATCCTGGCGTTGGCCTCCGTGCCAGGTCCGCCGTTCGAGAAGATGGCGACTCCCTGGGCCAATTGAAGCGCATCGATCACGCTCCGGATGTTTTGTTTTTTCATGTCCTCTTCGGTGATGACTTGCACGGCGCTGGTCACCTGGCTCACCGGCACCGGAGTCTTTGTGGCCGAGATCACGACTTCTTCGGTCTGCACGACCGGTTCCGGTTCGACCGGCGCTTCGGCGAACGAGGTACTGGCCCAGAACGACGACACAGAGGCTATACACACGACGGCACAACCGACGGACCACTCCTCAATCACACGCAACATGCTACATCTCCCTTTCGCTCGAAGGGATCAGTCGAAACAACCGTCAGTTGGGTCTCCTGACTTGCGGCTCATCGTTTCCCTGCGCCTTCCCAGCGGAGCGTGAAGCGTGAAGCGTCGTTCGTGAAGCGTTCAGAAGGGATCTTCTGCGCTTCACGAGATACGATTCACGAACCACGCCGCTCGCCAGTGGCTCAATGCAGGGTCACTCCCCGCTTACAGTGGCGGCACCGTGATGGTTTTGCACCATCTTCCCCGACGCTGACGGCGTCTTCCTGACACGCCTCTCTCCAATTGACCTCGTACCCCGTTTCAGTCACACGGGTGGGCCGGGCACGAACCCATCCCGCGACAATGTCAGCCGTTCCTGAAGGGCACGAACTGCCGCGGCAACGTGATCCGCGGGAGCCCGGACTCGGGATGTGGATCGATCAAGACCTCACAGCCATAGACCCTTCGCAACACATCGACCTGCATCACCTCCGAGGGCGTTCCCATCGAACAGACCGCCCCCCCTTTCAACATCACGATCCGATCGCAATATTGGCTGGCCAGGTTCAAGTCATGCGACACGATCACGACGGTCAGGCCCCGTTCGTCGCTCAAACGACGCAGGACCGAGCAAATCTCAATTTGATGTTGAAGATCGAGGAATGCGGTCGGCTCATCGAGCAGCAACACTGTGGGCGCTTGGGCGAGGGCGCGCGCGACCATGGTGCGTTGGCGTTCGCCGCCGGAGAGGTCGGTCACCGCCCGCGATGCGAGATGGCCGATGTCCATGGTGGCCATCGCCTCGGCCGCCGTCGCGCAATCATCCCGATTTTCCCAACCGAACCCAAGATTCCATCGCGTCCGCCGGCGGTGGGGAAATCGCCCCATGAGTACCGTTTCCGCCACCGTGAAGGGAAACAGCTGCGCGCTCTCTTGCGGGACGAAGGCCACCGTTCTCGCGCCCTCCTCCTGCGAGAGGTCGATCAGGTTCTGTTCGAATAACGCGATGGTTCCCAGTTGGGGGACGGCAAGTTTGGCCAACAGTTTCAACAATGAGGTCTTCCCCGATCCATTGGGACCGACGATGCCGAGGATCTCACCCGACTCGACCTGCAGGCTCACATCCCGGAGCACCCACCGAGCATCCTGCGCGCCTGGCCTGCCATAGCAGAAATGCACGTGACGCACATCGTAGGCACGGGCAACCGGTTGCCCGGAAGGACCGACAGCGGCTGCGGCAGGGCTCCGACCGATAGGACGGCTCATGCCAACCGATCCTTTCGCCAGACCAGGAGGTAGACGAAGAACGGACCGCCTGCCAAGGCCGTGATGATTCCGACCGGAACTTCCGACGGCACAAAGACGGTTCTGGCAATCGTATCTGCCACCATCAAAAACATCCCCCCCACCAGCGCCGAGGCCGGCAGGAGCAAGCGATGGTCCGCTCCCACCACCAATCGCACGGCATGTGGAATCACCATGCCGATGAACCCGATCATGCCGCTGACCGACACCACGGCTCCTGTCAACAGAGCCGAGATCAGAAAGATGAACCGTTTAGCCCGTTCCGTCTCGACCCCGAGGGAACGTGCAGGCTCCTCGCCCAAGGCGAGGATGTTCAGCACCCGGACTTGTTTGAAGAGCAGCACCAATCCGACGAACAAATAGACCGAGAGCGCAGCCAGCGCCGGAAAAGCCGGTGCCTGGAGGGATCCCATGAGCCAGGCCATCATGCCGAAGGAACGGTTCGGCTCCATGATCGAGGTGATGAACATGATCAGGGCTGAGAAAATGGCATTGAGGATCACTCCCGCCAACAGCACCGAATGGATCGGCAGGCGGTCGTAGATGACGGCCATGCGGTAGATGACGAGCAGGGCCAGCAATCCACCAAGAAATCCACAGAGCGGCAAGGCCGACAGGGCGAGCAGGGTCGTCCCAATCCCGAACAACACCGCCACCGCCACCCCCAACGCCGCACCGCTCGACACGCCGAGCACATAGGGGTCGGCCAATGGATTCCGGAGCAGGGCTTGCAAGGCCACACCGACAGACGCCAGGCAGACTCCCACCAAAAAGCCCAAAAAAATTCTCGGCAACCGGACCTGCAACAGGATCACGCCGGTCGTGTCGAGGGTCTCCTTGTCGCCGGACAGACCAAAGAACAAGGATGCGAACAGCTGCGCGATGTGCCCCAACCCGACATATTGCGTCCCGAGTTGCAAGCAGGCCAGTGCAAGCAGGATGGCCGCGACGGACAGGCCGCCCATGATGGCGCACCAACGGGACGGGGTCAGGATCGCGCCCTGGAATGGTTGGTCAAGCCCGGTGGTTTGAGTGGGTGCGGGAGATAGCGACGGCGAGGTCAGCGGGGGTTGTGGGGCGGACGACGTGGGGTGGCCGGCGGAGGACATCATGGACGAAGGGGGGCCGTCTCGGAGGGAAATGCCTCAGGATGGATCACCTTAGCGAGCTGCTCCAGGCCCTCCATGACGCGCGGACCGGGGCGGTTGAGCGCGTTTGCCGACACCTCACGCAGGTGATTCTGCTGCACGGCGGACAAGGTCGTCCAACGATGCCATTCCTGCTGTTCGCTTCGCGGCACCGTTTCAACCGAACCCATCGGGAAGATGATCACCTCGGGATTCGCTTTCAGCACGGTTTCCATTTCGAGCCTGGGATAGGGCGCTGACGCGTCGGACGCGATATTGATGCCTCCCGCCAGGCCGATCATCTGATGGATGTAACTGCCTGGTCCCACGGTGATCAGCGGCCGGCTATTGAGCACATAGAGCACCCGCCGGCGCGGCAACGGCTCGACGAGGCTGCTGATCTCGGCCATGCGCTGCCGCATGGCGAGCGTCACGGCATGGGCCGCCGAGGAGCGATCGAAAATTCGCCCCAGCTGGTGAATGTGGGAGAAGATATTTTCCAGCGACGTCGCGTCGATCAGGAAAACCGGCACCTTCAGCTCATCCAGCTTGACCAGTATGTTCGCGCGCGAAAATTCACGCGGGGCCACCACCATGTCGGGACGGAGCGCCAGGAGGGACTCGAGGTTGGGATTGGCATAGCCGACTTTCGGTTTGGTCGCCGCTGCGGCGGGAAAATCGCAGAACTCCGTCACGCCGACGATCTGTTCATCCAGCCCCAACGCGAACAATATCTCCGTGATGCTCGGCGCCAGCGAGACGACCCGGCTGGGAGCCTTGGCGACATAGAGTTTTCGCCCCGCATCGTCGATGAACGTGCGCGGCGTGATGTTCGCCATGAACGGCATACCGGTGAGGATGCCCTGTTGACGACGTTTCATCACGCTCGGATCCCCAGGCGAATCTCCAAGGGCACCGACAGAGCAGAGCAGGAGGACATAACAGACGATTCCGACGAGTCCGATCGCGAACGGGCGGAAGCGAAGGGTTCGAGCGGCGCGCAAATAAAAAATCCCCAGGGCCTGGAGGAACCCTGAGGATTGCACCCGCATCGTATCCTCGCCTATTCCCCAGCCCACGAGGGAATAAAGGGTCTCTCCTCGGGCAGGTCTTCTGGCTTATGGTTCGTCCTACTCCCCGCGCCTTCCCATCTTCGGAGCGATCAGCTCCCAGCTTTCAGCGATCAGAATATAACTGAAGGCTGATTACTGACAGCGAGCAGCATTCCCAGACAGTGGCGCCTGCGGGTTTCGTCCCCATTTACAGCGGCGGGACCGCGAGGGCCTTTCACCCTCTTCCCTTGACCCAAGGCGTATGTGAACGACAGGAACTCTAGGAGAGCACGGCCAAGCTTGTCAAGTTGAAACTTGCTCCATCGAGCTGTTGTACGGGTTCGTTCGGCGGGAGATCCTCCCCCATTTAAACGAGTAGACGAAAGAGACAACTACGGGCGGTACCGCAGCTTCAAAATGAGAATGGCCAGGGTCAGCACCAGGGTAATGAGGTTCGCCAGAATGATCGGAAGGGCGCCGAGCAACAGCCCATAGATCAACCAGAGAAAGACCCCTGTCGTGAAGGTCAGCAACATTCCCAAGGAGACGTCCTGGGCCGAGCGGGTGCGCCAGGTCTGCTGGAGTTGGGGGATGAACGCGATGGTGGTGAGGGTGCCTGCGAGCAATCCGATAAACGTGACCTGATCCATGTCCGAAACCTCGATGGGAGCGAAGACGACCCTGATGAGAGGGACCGGCACAACCTATGAATCCACAACGGCAGCTTGTCATGAACCGCGGCGCTATGGTAGCATCCCTGGCGTTTGAGGACCAGTCGTCGACGGACGCAGCAACAAAGGAGTAGGCTCGTGGCATTTGCTTGTGATCTCTGCGGGAAAAAGCATCAAACCGGAAACAACGTCAGTCATGCGAACAACAAGACCAAGCGCGTCTTCAATCCCAACCTGCAACGTGTGAAGGCACTCGTGAACGGTTCGGCGTTGCGCATCCGCGTCTGCACCCGCTGCCTGCGGTCCGGCCTGGTCAAGAAAGCCGTCTGATCATTCCGCTCCTTTCCCCTGTCTCGTCGGTTCGTCTCTGCACCTACGCTTGAGGTGTGTCTGCCTGTACGTCCCTGCAGGGCGATTCTTCAGATCGGCATATTGAACGAAGACTCCCCTGCTTCCTGACCCGGCCGTGCCCCTCCAACTCTTTGCCGTATGGTATCTGTCGGCCTGCAGACGGACCGACGCCATCGGTGTACAATCTCTCTGGTCATCGTGGGGATGACACCACGCCGGCCATGCTCGAACCGGGAGGAGACATGATGAAGATCAACTGGACACAGGGCATCTTGACCATGGCCTTCTTGGTGGCAGCCTGCAGCCACTTTCAAAACAGAGAAGCAGCCTATCTGGATTCGGTCAAGGGTCGGGCGACCCAAGCCGAGGTACGGCAAGAATTGGGCCCCCCTCATGCCGTCAGGCAGGCTGAGGACGGGAAAACCCTGTGGGTGTATGAAGTGCGAGAACAACAGTCAGGAAACCGGTTCACGCCTCCAGGGATGTGGTGCGAACAATATCTCCTCACCTTCGACGACCACGCCCTGCTGACCGGCTGGAAACAGCTCTCGCACTTCCACGGCGGCGAACTCATGCCGACGGAATGCATACCGGGAGCGGAACAGCCGAAGTCGTAGTGAAGCCGAAGAACCGGGCCGTCGGAGCAAGGTTCACGGAAGCGTTGATAGGGGTGCCGGAATGGGGAGAATGAACGAGGATCACGGAATGGGAAGAGGTCGGGATGAAAGCCTGAAAGGGATGGTCAGGTAGCTGGTAAGGCAGGAGAACTATAGCTGGTAGTACTGTGTTCGAGAATCTAGAGATGGTCAGAAGAACCTTCGCGGCACCACACCTATTCGATTTCGAAGGCGACAATCGTGCTCGATCCATCGGCGCGTGATCGTTGCACCACCGCACGACTGTTCTTCGTTGTCTCTCCAATCTCAGCACTGATACGAACGATGAAATAATCACTCCATACGTCATAGGCGTTCACGAGGCGAAGCTCTTTTGCGACGGCTTCGACACTCATCACTTTATCGAGGTCTTTCAGGCTGCGAAATGGTCGCGCCTGGACAATATCCATCGCCATAGCAGGCGTGATCTTTGCGTTCAGGGACTGGATCACGATGGGATCCGCAGTATTGATATTGATCCATCCGTCTGACAGGAATGGGTATACCGTAATATACTGCTGCAATCGCTGAAAAGAATCATCGGTCATGCCTCGTACTAGACGGAGTTCATCCAATGTCTGTACCGCCTCGTTGGCAGTCCGATAGGGAGGGGTCAGGGATTCATAATAGCGGGTTTCCGCTCCGTTCCGTTCCGGAACGTCATCCTCGTCTACCCAGTCCGTCAGTGTTTCGACCAATCGCGGATCGAGATTCAACGCCGTGAAGAGTCGCTTGAAACGAAGGACGGTCGCCTCGCGTTGTTTCGAATCCTTGGGCAATGCCAGATCATTGATGTTTAATTTACTTCGCTCATCTGAAATTGAGACGTTTACGAGGCCTTCTCCCAGCGAAAGCGGGCTTGGGAGCAGTTTCCAACTGTCCGTCAACCCATCAAATGTCTGGCCAGCCTTGAGGTCCCTGATGGTGTCTTCCAGGAGGACCGCCCGCGCAGTTTGAAGTCCCGCCCAGTTCAACGCCGAGGCGCTCACTGCGTCCCGGAATCCCGCCGCTGCCTTCAATTCACGCCGGGCTTCCGTGTCGAATCCCAGGATAACCACAATCAACAGGGAAACGGCCAGCAGGACTATCGGGAGCACGATACCGCGTTCATCCCTCTCGCTCATATGTCACGACCAACAGCACGGCATCGACCAGATAGGTGACGTCAGACTTTGACCTCAACTGAACCCGTTTAACCTGAAGCAAATGAGGAGCGCTTTCGATTTGAACCAGCATCTTCAGAACCTGAGACAAAAGGACGTCACCCAGTCTGATCTCAACGCCGCTTTCCTTATAACCTTGATTCACTGATGGAACCAACGGGCTCATCGCGGCGATCTGATTCCGAACCCCGGCCTGAGAGGCCGCATCTTCCAGCAGAGAAAGCAGGGAGGGCTGAAACTTTCCCTCGGCCATCCGGTGCTCAAGGGAAGCCTGTTGAATTCGTGCCGCCTCGTAAGCTCTCGCCAAGGTCGTCAACTCAGGTAACTCACCTAGTTTTCTGGCGATCTGCCGGTCGGCCTTCTCAATTCTCATCACGAGCGGGTCAATAATGAAGACGAACGACAAACTCGTGATCGCGAGCCCAACAACACCTATGACAATTATACGCTCGTATCCGGCGAAGGTGTTCCAACGTTGGAGGATGATCTGTCTCATGCTAGGGCATGGCTATGGTCAGTCGAAACATGACTTGGCCGGGTAAGGAACCGACCGACACGTCGCGAATTGTGATTTCCTGCACTTCGGGGATCGCCTGAAGCTTTCGTTTTATCAGTTCAACCGAGTCAAACGAATCGGTCATGCCCTCGATCTGGACGGCGTTTGGTTCAATCGTGAGGCCGATGAGGTTGAGCTTGGTGCCTTGAGGAAATTGCGTGACCAGTGCGGTGAGGCGCGGAAGAACGGGCACATGGTCGCCTCCCATCAATTCCTTTGCCTTTTGAGCCGCCGACAGGGCGGTCTTCGCCTGATCCAGTTCATCGGTGATCGGGGCGATATCCGGAAAATGTTTCTGGAACATCGTGCGCGACGTTTCGCTGAGGGTGCGCAAGCGTTGTTCTTTCAAAACAACGTTGGTTGCCAAGTCCGCGAAGCCCAGAAGCGCGATCAACACAACGCCAAACCCAAGCCGCCTGAATGAGCCCAGCGGGTTTTGCCCCTTGGGTGAGGCATTCGATAGTGCGTTCTTCAAATCGATTCCGGAACCCGATTGAGGCCGCACAAACAGGATAGGCGTCTTCATCGGTCTTCCCAATAGAGCGAGACCAAGAGCGATCGAATAGGCAGATCGCCACCGAACCTGATGGAGAAACGACACATGTAACGGCTCAAGCTTCAAACGCTGACTCAACTCGCGCGTCAGGGCCGGAATCCCGGCTCCGCCACCACAAAACAAGACTTGCCGCACGGGCGTTTCGGCGGTGGACTGGTATGTGTGCAAGGTTAACCGAAGCTCTCGGAGCAGTGTGCTGAATCCCGGCTCTATCATTCCTCCGGCGGAGCCGATCAGGTCGTGGTCGTCATGAACATCCGGAGCCGAAACCGGTCCTGCCGTGGATCGCGTCAGATGATTCAAGCCATGGCCAATGGTTCTGAGCAACCACGGATTTCCCTTTAGCGTCACGCAGATCGTCGTCTTGGAAGCGCCGATGTCGATGATCACTAGATTCGGTGGAAATCCCTGGCGTCGCTCGCGGAGAAAACGAGATATCGAGAACAGGGCAAGTGCATCCGGTTGAACCGCCGTCGGTTCGAATCCGGCTTCACGCATCCGCTGGATATGAGCTGTGAGCATCTCTACCGAAGCGATGGCGACCACGGCATGGCACAGGGCGCCTTGTCTTGACACCGTTGCGCTTCGGGAAGAAGGAAGGACCTGATACCCAACCGCCGCCTCGTCCAATGGCAGGGGAATCATGCTTTCCACTTCATTGGGAACCAGTTGCCCGACTTTTCTGATGTCGTGAAATGGAACCCCGATCGTTCGGAGGCTTATCTCACCACAGGTGACCGCTGTGACGAGAGGCAAGCCGACCAGCCGATTCGCATGCATGAACTCCTTCACGAATCGAGTCCGCTGATCGATATCCGTCCAAGGGAATTCAACCGGGACGACGCGCCGAAAATAGGTGATGGATTTACGGCCGCCCATCGTCTGTCGCAGGCGAACGGCTTTGATCGATGACACGCCGATATCGAGTCCAACGATATCGGCGCCGCTCAGCGTCACCATCGCATCGCACCCTTAAAAAATGGGTTGGTATGCAGCATGATCAAAGGGCTTGTGAAGAAATGATGACTAAATCGGAGAACGTACGCAGTTCATTTCTTGTGTCCGCGAACGTCAGCTCCATCATGACGACTCGCGGAAGAGCCTTCTTCAACACTCCGTCCCATTCATTCACCCATTTCTCTGCTGTGCCATCGTAATAACGCACGTTGAAAGCCACGACTCCGAATGCGATATCAACCCGCTCAATGGGCTCGGGCACGATGCCGTAGAGATGGCGAAGCACCAAGCGGGTCACCCGATCGCCATCCCGTGCATAAACAACACGGATGGAACCGGGCTGCACAGGCGCCCCTTGAGAGGAAACATCCCGGCTTTTGGAGACAAACGCGAGCACATCGTCCGCATATCCTCCCAAGACGCCATCCTTGCCCATGAACGGAAACGCTGGATGGGGTCTGGCCATCATGAGCTCTTCGGCCATCATGGCAAGGGATAGCCTCGCCTGACGATCGATCTCGTACCCTGCGTCGATCATTTCTATGGCGCCGAAGGTGCCGGAGAACGTCATGACGATCAAGCTCATCAGCAATCCGAGGATCGTCACACCGATTAGAAGCTCGATCAGAATGAAGCCGTTCTCACGACTTCCGCTTCGGCCCGACAAACACATAGCTAGTCAACTCCACGAATTCTTCATCGAGACCGCGCGTCCATGAGACCCGCACGCGGACCTCTCGAATGGAATCGGAGGCTGTCGGTATGACGCGGCGAATCCATCGGAATTCCGATAGGTAACCGATCCCTCCATACAAACCCAGGCTTTCTTGTGGCCCGATACTAAAGTCCCCACCCTGTTCGCCGACCAAGGGACGGTCCTGAACAGAAAGTTCGACCAGCTTGGCATGAGCCAAAAGGGTCGCGGTGGTCATGGCCCGAGCATAACCGACCAGTTCGATATCGCGGTTCCGCAGCCCCAAAAGGAGGGTAAGCGTCATCCCAAGGATGACTACGGCGACCATGATCTCGACGAGGGTGAATCCGCGCTCAGCCTTGGTCACATGAATCACGTTCGCGGTTTGGGCGAAACAGGGCGAAGGGAGCGAAAGAAGGAAAGCAGCGTTGGAGGAATCGGAGGCGGGATAAGGTCTAGGACCTGATCAGTGATGCGTACGTGTCCTGAGAATCGACCCAATGTCAACGACAACACGTGGTTATCCAGGTCGGACAGCAGAATCACGGCTGGATCGACACGCCCATCAGGATGCAGTTCGACGAATGCCCTCCCGGCCGCCACTTTGCCCTGGCGAGAGGTAGTGATCCGACCAATCCGAACCGAATTCGTCAACGAGAGGCCGTCGGCGAGAGCATCGTCGTATGGACGATGTTCGCCGTCGCGCGTCGCGATGACCGCCCAATAATTCTGCCGGTCGATATCAAAATAGAGACGGTATGTCTGCTTTGAAGATACCGCGGCGTCGTGCAGCAAGTGAATCGCCCCGACGATCCGACGGCTGGCATCTTTCAGCGGATCATGTAATCCGATGAGGGGGAAGGCCAGACTCAGAACCATACCCATTATGCAGAGAGTGACGATGACCTCCAACAAGGTAAACCCCATCTCTGAAGTCTCAGTCCTTGTCGAGGTTCCAATTTGTAATATCGGCATTATTGCCTTCACCGCCGGTTTGTCCATCCGCCCCCAACGAAACGATCTCGTAATCACCGCGAGGGCTCGGATGTCTATACTTATAGGGAGTTCCCCAGGGATCGTTGGGTATGTTCGGCATATAGCCGCCGGTCTTCCATTTTCTCGGTACGATACCGACCGTTGGCCGATCAACGAGCGCTTTCAATCCCTGTTCGGTGCTGGGATACACACTGTTGTCCAGTTTATAGAGTTGCAACGCGCCTTCGATGCTTCTGATCTGAACCTTCGCAGCGTCATGCCTTGCATCATCCGAGCGATTCACGATTCTCGGAATGACAAGGGCGGCCAGGACGGCCAGAATCGCGACCACGATCATGACCTCAATGAACGTAAAGCCCTTTTCATTCATAATTCACCTGATGAACTGGTTCATTTGAAAAATGGGCAGGAGAATGGCCAACACAATGAAGAACACGATGACACCCATGACCAGTACCATGATGGGCTCCATAAGCGATGTGAGTCGCGTCATGATCCGGTTTACCTCACCGTCATAAATGTGGGATACCTTTTCCAGCAACTCTTCCAACGCGCCGCTTTTTTCCCCTACCGCGATCATGTGAATGGCGAGAGACGGGAACACGCCGCTTCGTTTCAATGGATCGGCAATACTTTCTCCTTCACGAATGTGATTTTGTGCGCGTGACACGGCCTCCTCAAGAACCCGGTTGTTCATGACCCCCTTCGCGACGTCGAGGGCATCGAGAACCGGCACCCCGTTGGACAACATGGCCGAAAGCGTTCCCGCAAGACGCGAAATGGATACCATCCGCACGACATTCCCGACGAGCGGGAGCCGAAGAATAACCCGATCAATATGAGCCCGTCCCGTCGGACTCGCCACGGCGCGCCCAAGCCCTGCGCCCGCAACGAGAACCAGGCCGAGCAGCGCCAGCCAATAGTCGGCCAAGAAACGACTGACGGCAATGAGCACGACCGTAGGCCAGGGCAGAGCCTGGTGTACATCATTGAAGACGGTCGTAATCCGCGGAACCACGAAGATCATCAGAAAACACAACACACCGACGCCGACGCATAGCATGACGGCAGGATAGATGATGGCATTGGTGATCTTGTTTTTTAGATCGACTTGCTGATCCAAATAGCTGGCCAAACGGCCGAGTACCGGTTCCAAGGTTCCAGCGGTTTCTCCTGTTCGCACCATATTCACGTAGACTGGGGTGAAATCCCTTGGAAAGGATTCCAAGGCCTTGCTGAATGCCCTCCCTTCTCGTATGTGTTCACGTATGTGGGCCAAGACCTGCTTGGCGGCTCGTTCGTCGCTTTGTTCGATCAGAACAGTCAGCGCCTCCACCAGAGGCAGGCCGGCCGCCAACAAGGTCGCAAGATGGCGCGTAAGGAGCGCCACTTCCCGCTTGCGGAGCAGCCCCTGGCTCCCCGGTCGCGCGGTCGAAGAAACGGCCCATAAGTCGGCTCCTTGCTGTTCAAGCACGGCAGTCGGATAGATGCCGTTATTTCGGAGCCTTTGCCGCGCGCTTCTCGGGTTATCAGCATCGATGATACCGGTCAGCCCGCGCCCTTCCACACTCAAACCTTTATACGCGTAAATCGGCATGGCGGTTTACAGATCGATTTCGTGCTGCATGATCCGCATGACTTCCTCCGTCGCGGTCAGGCCTTGGAGCACCTTGCTCGCGCCTTCTTGCTTGAGTGTTTTCATGCCTTTTTTCATCGCCGCCTGATGAATCACATTCGAATCGGCCTTCGAGACGATAAGCCGGCGGATTTCGTCGTCGACAAGGAGAAATTCATAAATCCCGGTCCTGCCTCGATAACCGGTGTGATTACACTCGCGGCATCCGCTCCTCCGATAGAATGGACCCACGTCATCCCCATGATCGACGCCCAATTTCATCAACTCCTCACGTGTCGGCCGATAAGGTTTTCGACAGTGGGTGCACACCAGACGCACGAGTCGCTGCGCGACGATGGCAACGACCGATGAAGCAACGAGAAACGGCTCAATGCCCATGTCGATCAGGCGGGTAATCGCCCCGGCCGCGTCATTGGTATGAAGGGTTGAAAAGACGAGATGCCCGGTCAGGGACGCATGGATCGCGATTTCAGCGGTTTCGGCGTCACGGATCTCACCGACCATAATCACGTCCGGATCCTGCCGGAGAATCGATCTCAAACCAGCGGCGAACGTGAGAGCGATCTTCGGATTGATTTGCATCTGGTTAATCCCTTGAAGCTGATACTCCACCGGATCTTCGATCGTGATGATGTTCTTGTCTGGCTCGTTGATATGGCTCAGCGCGGCATAGAGGGTTGTCGTTTTTCCGCTGCCCGTCGGCCCGGTGACGAGGAGGATACCGTGATTGAATTGGATGAGCTGCCTGATGAGCGCCAACTTCCGATCCGAAATGCCGATTTCCGAAAGGCTCAGCAGGCGGTTCTCTTTTTCGAGCAGCCGCAGGACCACCCGTTCTCCATGTGAGGTCGGAATCACGGAGACGCGGAGATCGACATCCTTGCCGGCCGTGCGGATTCTGAACCTGCCGTCCTGCGGAAGGCGTTTTTCGGCGATGTTCAGGCCCGCCATAATCTTGATGCGAGCGATGATGCTGGCTTGGAGTCGCTTCGGGGGAGACAGAACCGGATAGAGCACACCGTCAATCCGATTTCTCACCATCAAGCCTTTCTGGTACGACTCGAAGTGAATATCGCTTGCGCGGTTCTTGGCAGCTTGGAACAGGAGACTGTTGACCAAGCGAATCACCGGGGCTTCGTCCGCCGCATCCAATAAGTCTTGCGGCTCATTCAAATCGTTCGCCAGACGATCGAGGTCTTCGTCGGAGGAGAGGTCTTTCATGACCTCTTCGGTTGTTCCGCTCGCTGCTCGGTCATAGGCCTGATTCAGACAGGCTATCAGCGAGGCCGGAGTAGTTATGACCGGGCGAACCTGGCAACCCAGCAGCAACCGGAAGTCGTCGAGCGCGTCCAACTCCAGAGGATTGATGACGGCCATAACGACATATCCCTGTTCCTGGTAGAGCGGCAACATGCAGTACCGCCTGGCAAATCCTATGGGAATCTTCGCCACCAAGCTTGCGTCGATCATGGCGTTGTCGAGCTGAGGCACCCAGGGAAGCTCAAATTGAATGGACAGCGCCTGGAGCAGATCCTCCTCACGGATCAGCCGTCGTTTGAGCAGAAGTTCGCCCAGTAACCCTCCTTTGGTCGTCTGTATCTCCAATACGTCATTAAGCTTACCCGAGGGTAAGCCGAACTTTTCGCATAAGATCTCACCCAACATTGGACATCCATAGCTCACTGATATGACCCCAGTCTGTAGCTATTGGACTTCCAGTCTGTGACATCCCAATCGGCGAAATACAACATCAGGTCAACGATCTTTTGGCACTGCGACCTGTGCTGAATCCTTGATCAAAGGCCGCTGTAGCAGACGGTCGGTTGTGCTTTGAACGTAGGGCGTTTCTTCGATCGCATTCTCTTGCATGACCGGCTCCAGTTCGAGGTGTTTCTTCACGTTCAACTCGACCATCTGAGCCTCATCCTCGATCACATGCGGCGTCAGAAAGACGAGCAGATTGAGTTTATCAACCTGTTGGGCCTGGCTCTTGAAGAGCCAGCCCAGCAACGGAATATCGCCGAGGAGAGGAACTTTTCTCTCAACCAGCGTAAGATTATCCCGTACCAGCCCTCCAAGCACGACCGTCTGTTGATCCGGAACAATGGTGATAGTTTCCATGGCCCGTTTCGTGGTGGTCGGGCCGACAGGAATCTGGGCATTGCCTGACCCGATGGTCTGCGGCACGGCATCTGAGATCGCGGTAATTTCCTGCTTCACCTCCATCCTGGTCCGCTTATCTTCCAGAACCTGCGGCGTAATCTCCAGCGTAACTCCGACATCCTTTCGTTCGATTGTGACCAACGTTCCACCGGTGATGCCCTGTGCCTGTCCTGTGGGAAATGGCCGATTCTCTCCGACAATAATCTTAGCTTTCTGATTGTCCGCTGCCAGAAGTTGAGGAGTCGACAAAACGTTAGCGTCAGACGTGGCCATGAGCAATTGCAGAAACAGTCGCACCGTAGCAGTGTTGAGCACATTGACCGTTCCGGCTCCCGACGTACCGGTCGTTCCGGTCCCAGTCAGCAACTGCGCAATCGAGGCGATGTCTTCAGGCGCTCGATTTACCCCTCCCAATGCGAACACAGACCCCTTTTGAATCAAGGCCAACGCCTGAACCGGATCAATACCGATCGATCGTAAACGATTGAGACTGACCTCCAAGATGACCGCTTCGACGAAGACCTGATTACGCCGGGTATCGAGCGACTGAATGACCGACACAAGTCGGCCATAATCCGACTTGGTCGCACTCACGATCAGCGAGTTTGTAGGTTTGTCCGCAAAGACCTGGACCGACGCTTCAAATTCATTCGCCTGGCGTAGCGGTAGCCGCCCGCCGACCGGTGGCGCGGCTACGGAAGACCGTGCGACGACATTGGTCAACACTGCTGCCGTATCATTCGCCAACGCATGTTTGAGTTTATAGACATAGACGTTTCGTTCCGGCGGGGAATCGGCAACTTGGACGATTTGAATGAGATTGCCTTTAGGAATGGCCGCAAGCCGCCGGACTTCCAACGCCGATAGAAAAATATTGTACGCTTGCTCCGGAGTGACCTTGGTCGATGAAAACACCGTGATCTTGCCGGTTACCTTCTCGTCCAAGACAAAGTTTTTTCCGCTCAATTCGCTGATGAATCGAATAAACACCTGCAGATCGACTTCATTGAAGTCAAGTGTCACCGAGCCTGTCCGCTGAATGGGTGCCTGCGCCCAGGTCGAACTCATTCCCAAGAGTTGGATAAACAGCAGCAGCGGGGCAAACACCCAGCATCCGGCGGTCAATCCACAAGTCTTCACGATGATCCTCTTACGCACCAATCTCCTCTGCCTTTATTGAGGCAAGCGCCAAAGATCACGATCCAGATAATACAAGACTCGTCTCCGAACCAAGAGGTCAATTGATGACGGATCCGGGCGCTTCGTAGCTGGCAGCGTCACGCTGGACTCCAAATGAGTAAGCGCGTTTGACGTTTTGGAGTTCGAGGAATTCCTGTTGATGCCCTCGCCGAATGAGAATGCCCTCCTCTCGAATCTCGTCAATCTCCCCCACGTTGGGTATCGAGTCGTGAAGGCGATAGAGTGTCTGTTTTTTCGTGCCGACATCCTCGATCACAGCACGGCGCAATGGTTGGGGTCCAGACGCTGTGCCGATTAACCTCACCTTTGCCGCAGCTTCAATTGGTGGTTCGGCGGACTGTACGTTTGCAGGCTCAGCCGTCGAGAGAGTTTCCGGCACTCCCCCGGCAGCTCCCTGCGACAACGCCTGCCGAGAATCAAAAATCCCGCTGGCCATGATCTCCTCTGCAAGCCGTTGGTAATCGACGCCGGCGCTATCGGAGCTTACGGCTGCGGGGAGGACCTCGCCGACCCTATCCACCTCTTCTGGCTGAGACATGATCGTCTTGATAAGATGCGCAGCCAGGAGTGCACCGCTCATGATCAGGACGGCTACGAACAACCGTTGAAACATGACATTGCCATCAGAAACGGGTGTTTCATCTGGAAAAATCGAGATGAGGAAGCAAGTGACCGGTCATTTCTTGAATGTTGCGAGAGCGGCGACTCACGAGATGCCGAGTACACTCGAACCGAGATCGTTACGACCTGGAGAACGCTGGCTCTGAGACTTCGGAATGGCTACATGGACTTGGTTTTCCGGCACGCGAAGAATGATGTCCTGGTGGACGATTCTGAAATTTTCCCACGGCACCCGTAACAGGCGGCCGCTGTTACTCAACAGCACGTCGGCGGAGACGATTCGTCTCGTCACCGGATCGATGACCAATCTCTTGATATTGCCCCAGATCTCCATATCACGTGTCTTCACCGCCCAATGTTCACTCTTCATCGGCCGCCTCCTTTTTGCCGCTCTAAGCGGTTGGTCGTGATGAACCATATCGGAGTCGTTCATGTGGAGGTCAAATCGGAACGGTCTTCATCGGCCTATCATCGATACGCCTTGGCGGAAAGATCGCGAGCGCATCCTTCATCGCCCAACTGCCGAGGTACATTGAACGAGGGAAGGGTCTGAACCCGACACCACACCGAGCAGTCGTCGTTTTAGAACGCTTCGGCGCTTCCTGGGATGATATCGGCGAGCGCAACTCACGGACACACAGCACATCCGCCGTCTCAAAAAAAGCTCCGCGGGACCACGAGGATGTCCTCGGGCAAGACGATTGTTTCCAACGTAACCTGAATCGACTGCTCCTGTCCGTTCACCTTTCGTAGCACCTTCGTGCTGCTTTCCGCTGCCTTATCGGTGAAACCACCAGCCATGGTAATGACCTTGTGAACCGTCAGGTCCCGCTCATAGGGATAATCGCCCGCTCGCTTCACCTCCCCGTTCACATAGACTTTCCTCACCTGCGGCACCACGAGAAAGTCATCCGGCAGCACCGGTGCATCCAGTGCAATGTCGATCGGTTGGGCCACGCCGTCTGTCATCCTGGTTACCTTGATTGATCCCCGGTCCGCTTTTTCTGTCCAGCCTCCGGCTAGACTCAATGCCTTATGTACCGTCATTCCTTTTTCATAGAGGTACCGTCCGGGGGTCTTCACTTCCCCGCTCACATACACGCGCTGACCCTCTGCCACCACGATGATGTCATCCGGCAACACCAGACTCTCTAAGCCCACAGCTACCGTCTCCTCATGACCATTAACCTGTCGGAGCACTTGGAAGGCTCCCCGTTCCGCCTTCTCCGTCAGGCCGCCGGCCATCGCCAGCGCCTTGTGGACCGTGAGACCGTCTTTGTGGGGATACCCCCCCGGGGTCTTCACTTCCCCGCTCGCGTAGAATTTGTAGTTCTCGGCTTCCACTACAATGATGTCATCCGGCAGTACCGTCGTCTCGGGGGTCACCGCCAGTGTCTCGGCTACCCCACCGGCGATTCGAGTCAGCTTGAGTGGCCCCCGTTCTGCCTTCTCGGTCCGTCCGCCAGCCAGGCTGACCGCCTTGTGCACCGCCATTCCTTTTTCATAGAGGTATCGGCCAGGGGTCTTCACTTCCCCGCTCACATAGATACGCCGGCCTTCCGTCACCACGATGATGTCATCCGGCAGCAACAGACCATCCAGTTCGACTGGCAGCGTCTCCTCACGACCGTCAATCTGCCGAAGCACCTGGAAGGCTCCCCGCTCCGCCTTCTCCGTCAGGCCGCCGGCCATCGCCAGCGCCTTGTGGACCGTCAGCCCATCTTTGTAAGGATACCCCCCCGGGGTCTTCACTTCCCCGCTCGCGTAGAATTTGTAGTTCTCGGCTTCCACTACAATGATGTCATCGGGCAGCACTGCCGTCTCGGGAGTCACCGCCGCGGTCTCGACCGTACCGCCGGTCACTCGTGTGAGCCTGAGGAGTCCTTTCTGTGCCTTTTCCGTCCGTCCACCTGCGACGCTCAATGCTTTGTGAACCGTAAGACCTTCTTCATACGGGTAACCTCCAGGGCTTTTGACTTCGCCACTCACATAGAAATTGCGGTGTCTGACGATATATGCCGTCACTTTAGGCATCCGAACATAACCACGCGCCAATCGGGCCGTCAGATCATCCTGTAACTCTTGAATAGTTTTTCCAGCGACATGGAGCGGTCCCAACAGAGGGAAATGAATACTTCCATCCCCGTCGATCTTACTTTCGATATTCAAATCCTCTTCGCCATAGACTTGAATGTGCACGAGATCATTGACCCCGAGCCGATAACTCTGGTGCGAAGGCGGTGACGTGGCCAAACAGATTGCGGTCTCAAAACAGAGAATCAGTCCTAGACCTAACATCCACCAGTACCTATCCTGAACTCGACCCGCCATGATGTTCACGTTAAGACGTTACTCCTGTGAATTCGCACGCTATTATTCACGAGGCGGCTCCAGTCGACTTTTTTCATCCGATCTTAGAAAAAACTGCGCGGAACCACGACGATATCTTCAGGGAGAATCATGGTATCCAGACTCACGTGAATCGACTGCTCTTGTCCATTGATTTTGCGCAATACCTTTGTGTTACTCTCCGCCGCCTTGTCTGTAAAACCGCCGGCCATCGTGATCACTTGATGCACCGTTAAGCCTCTGTCATAAGGAAAATCTCCCGCTCGCTTCACCTCTCCGTTCACATAGACCTTCTTCAACTGCGGTATCACGATAAAATCGTCCGGCAGCATCGGAGCGTCCAACGAGATCTCCATCGTCTTGACGCCGTCGTCGGACACACGAGTCACCATGATGGTTCCCTTCTCTGCCTTTTCCGTCCATCCGCCGGCCATACTGAGCGCCTTGTGTACCGTCATGCCCTTTTCGAAAAGATACCGCCCCGGCGTCTTCACTTCTCCGCTCACATAGAATCGCCTGGCCTCCGCCACCACGACGATGTCATCCGGCAGCAGCAGGCTGTCCAACTCGACCGGCAACGTCTCCTCATGCCCATTGACCTGTCGGAGCACCTGGAACGTCCCCCGCTCCGCCTTCTCCGTTAACCCGCCGGCCATGGCAATCGCCTTATGCACCGTGAGCCCGTCTTTATAGGGATAGCCACCTGGCGTCTTCACTTCCCCGCTCGTATAGAATTTGTAATTCTCTATCTCGACCACAATGATGTCATCCGGCAACACCGTCATCTCCGGTTTCGCCGTCAGCGTCTCCGCCACCCCCTTCGTCACCCGCGTCACTTTGATTGAGCCGTTTTCGGCCTTCTCCGTCCGGCCTCCCGCGAGGCTCAGCGCCTTATGGATGGTCATCCCCGGTTCATAGAGATACCGCCCCGGCGTCTTCACTTCTCCGCTCACGTAGAATCGCCTGGCCTCCGCCACCACGACGATGTCATCCGGCAGCAGCAGGCTGTCCAACTCGACCGGCAACGTCTCCTCATGCCCATTGACCTGTCGGAGCACCTGGAACGTCCCCCGCTCCGCCTTCTCCGTTAACCCGCCGGCCATGGCAATCGCCTTATGCACCGTGAGCCCGTCTTTATAGGGATAGCCACCTGGCGTCTTCACTTCCCCGCTCGTATAGAATTTGTAATTCTCTATCTCGACCACAATGATGTCATCCGGCAACACCGTCATCTCCGGTTTCGCCGTCAGCGTCTCCGCCACCCCCTTCGTCACCCGCGTCACTTTGATTGAGCCGTTTTCGGCCTTCTCCGTCCGGCCTCCCGCGAGGCTCAGCGCCTTATGGATGGTCATCCCCGGTTCATAGAGATACCGCCCCGGCGTCTTCACTTCTCCGCTCACATAGAATCGCCTGGCCTCCGCCACCACGACGATGTCATCCGGCAGCAGCAGGCTGTCCAACTCGACCGGCAACGTCTCCTCATGCCCATTGACCTGTCGGAGCACCTGGAACGTCCCCCGCTCCGCCTTCTCCGTTAACCCGCCGGCCATGGCAATCGCCTTATGCACCGTGAGCCCGTCTTTATAGGGATAGCCACCTGGCGTCTTCACTTCCCCGCTCGTATAGAATTTGTAATTCTCTATCTCGACCACAATGATGTCATCCGGCAACACCGTCATCTCCGGTTTCGCCGTCAGCGTCTCCGCCACCCCCTTCGTCACCCGCGTCACTTTGATTGAGCCGTTTTCGGCCTTCTCCGTCCGGCCTCCCGCGAGGCTCAGCGCCTTATGGATGGTCATCCCCGGTTCATAGAGATACCGCCCCGGCGTCTTCACTTCTCCGCTCACATAGAATCGCCTGGCCTCCGCCACCACGACGATGTCATCCGGCAGCAGCAAATTATCGAGACCGGCCGTAAGGACGATCTGTTTCCCGTCTATGTTCCGCAGGACACGAACCGTGCTTCGCTCTGCCTTCTCGCTCAAGCCTCCTGCGAGACTCAGCGCCTTCCGAACACTCAACCCTTCTTCATAGGCATAACCGCCGGGTGCCTTCACCTCCCCATTCATATAAATGTTGCGGAACTTCACGACATAGGTCGTCACTTTAGGAGCCCGCACATAGCCGGCTTCCAGACGAGAGGTCAGATAGTCTTGTAACTCTTGGATGGTCTTCCCTGCGACATGCAAACTCCCGAGGAGAGGAAAGTTAATGTTGCCGTCTCCATCGATCTTACTTTCTGCCTTCAGGTCTTCTTCGCCGAAGACTTGAATTTTGACGACATCATTGGCGCCTAAACGATAACTCTGGCTCAACGACTGGGACTGAGGTTGAGCTAAACCAACTTCGCTGAGCAGGGCCGATGTCAAGACCAGGACCAGCACTAACCACCGACGTCGATGACCAACTTCCAGATGGCACCCATCGAAACGTTGCGGTTTCACGTGGATTCTCCTTCGAGTGCGCCGGTGGGATACAAGGCGCATATCTCGACACGGTAGGTTCAACTTGAACGCGGAGAAGATCGGCAACGCTTGTTCAGTGGTGTAGATATGCACGATCGGAATGAGGTCTGCAACGGCTTGCCAAGAGCAACGCGCGAGGAAGGCCTTTCGATATACCGCCGCATCAACTCGCTGCGCTGACCGTGGAACCTGTGTCCAATGGGACGGTCTTAATATTCATCAGATCTACCGCCCATCCCATTTCTCGTCGCATGAGATTGGAGTTATGTTCTTCGCTGAGAAACGTCACGTTGCTGTACATGGGATGCCGATAGTCAGGTACTTCACCTCGTTTCAAAGCAGCGATAACTTGGGTCACCCCCTGTTCCAGCGTCCACTGAGGGACGAACTCCAACACCCGCGCGATTTTTGTAAAATCGACTCGATAATTGCGAAAATCTGCGCCGGCCTCCTGCTCCGTCACAACCGTGCCAGGAACCAATGATCGAATAATCTGCGCGACGTCTCTCAGCTGATAATTTTGTGCGTTGGACCCCACATTGAAGACTTGATTGTGAATGAGTTCTATCGGCGCCTCAACTGCGTTCGTTAACGCCAAGGCGGCATCATCGACATGCACGAACGGTCTCCATTGGTCCGCACCGAAGACATAGAGTTTTCCATCCGCGAGGGCTTTGGCAGTCAACAAATTCACCACTAAATCAAATCTCGTGCGTCCTGAAAGTCCATAGACCGTGCCGAAACGAAGAATGACGGGAGAGAAAACGTCGCTGGCCAATGGCATCAATACCCTCTCCGACGCCAACTTGCTTCGTGCGTAGAGAGAAAGCGGATTCACGACGGACCGTTCGTCCAGCGTTTCCTCGTTGGAGCCGAACACGGAACACGTACTTGCAAAGTAGAAGCGTTTGATCCCGCTGCCCTTCGCCACCTCGGCCACCATTCGGGTCGCGATCAAATTCACTTCGATGGTCAATTCCTCATCCAGAGAACAGGCTTGGTCGCCGACAATGGCCCCTAGATGGATGACATCATCCACTCCTTTCATGGCGCGGACAACCTTGTCCATGTGCCGAAAATCACCCTGAATGATTTCAAGGTTTGAATAGCCTGCGAGGTTGGCTATAGGCTCCTTTCCAAAAAGGAGCAAATCGAACAACCGCACCTCATACCCCCGCTGCAGCAATTTCGGCAGCAGCGCTGATCCGATAAATCCCGCCCCGCCGATGACGAGGACTCTCCTCGTTCCCTGCCGCGTGATATTCGGCCCATGCGCGGCTGGTTCGCGATCATCAATCGCTCTCCAAATCATAGTCCACAGCCGTGCGACAATGAGTTCCGCGCATGTCAGAAACCAGCCGATGAACAAAACGCTGCGAGGGAGCGAGACTCCGACGCGTAAGAAGAAAGAGACAAATCCAAAGATGAGATAGCTCAAACTGACCCCTTGGGCGACGACGAGTGCTTTATAGTGCCCCTCATAATATCTTCCGCGTGTGTAAAATCCGCTGCCGTAAAACACTACGACCGAAATGAGCGTAAGGAGCCAAACGCTAGCCACATATTCATCAACATATTCCATCAGAACGTTCTGTGGCGGTCCATTTCCCTGTATCCCGATTTCAAAAATAAACCGTACCACCAAGGCCGAAGCCCAGGCTCCGTTCACCATCATGGCGTCGGCCGCAATCCGCGCCCACGTCTTCGGCGACAGACATGTCCTTCCGGCTGCTCTCATGATCGTCACCTTCTGTACGCAGACGTTACGGCTTGAACCGAGTCAATGACATCATGGACATCGTCCTCGGTCATGCCGGGATAGAGCGGCAGTGACACGATCCTGTCATAGAGATATTCGGCCTGTTTCAGATCGCCATGACGATACCTGTATTGTTTCTGATAATAGGGATGCAGATGAACGGGGATGAAGTGCACGCTCGTCCCGATGTTTCGAATTCGAAGCGCCTCAATGAATTGCGCACGGTCGATCGTCATTCGTTCGAGCGCCAATCGGATCACATACAGATGCCAGGCATGCGTGCGTGTCGGATGCACCAGCGGCGTCTCGACTTCCGGAATATCACGAAAGACCTCCGTATAGAGCCGCGCATACCGTGCACGTGTTTCGATGAACCCGTCGAGCTTCTTGAGCTGGTGAATTCCCAAGCTGGCCTGAATGTCGGTCATGTTACATTTGTACCCCGGCTCCAAGACTTCGTAAAACCAGCTCTCGGAGCCCATGTATCGTTTCCATGCGTCTCGATTCATTCCGTGCAGCGTCAACAAACGCATGCGCTCGGCCAGCGTACCATCCGCCGTTGCAATCAGACCCCCTTCACCGGTGGTCAGGTTCTTGATCGCATAAAAACTGAAGCATACGACATGTCGTTCCGAACCGTAGACTGTGGAGTGCCGAGCGTCGCCTATCTTCATGCCTCGGTATTCCGCGCCGGTGGCATGTGCAGCATCTTCGATCACGGCAAGGTTGTGCCGACGAGCGACTTCATAAAGCGCCTTCAATTCGCAAGCCTGTCCGCTATAGTGCACCAGCATGACGGCCTTCGTGCGGGGCGTAATCGCTCGTTCGACCGCCTCAGGCGTGACGTTGAAATCCTCCCCGACATCGATCAATACAGGCCGCGCGCCCAGGTGCACGACGACATTGGCGGAAGCGCAAAACGTCAGTGTCGGAACGATGACTTCGTCGCCCGGCCCGACCCCTAAAGCCGTGAGTGCAATATGGAGGGCGGCCGTGCAGGAGCTCACGGCGATGGCATAGGGCGTTCCGACATACTGCGCGAATGCGTCCTCAAATAGTTTGACCTTGGGACCTGTCGTGATCCAACCGGAACGAAGCGAGTCGACGACCTCCGCGATTTCCTCTTCTCCTATGGAAGGCAGCGCGAATGGAAGAAAGTTTGATCGTGAGACTGCGAACGAGTTTTTCAGCAGCATATCCTTCACTTTCAAGAGAGATGAGGTGTGTGACCAGCGACCGTCGTGCCGACAGACTGACCAGTGCGAGATAAATTGGAGCGCGCCGGGGCTCGTACCTGTTGAGGCCCGACCTCAGCGGGTGACGGTTCCGAGCATGCGGTTGAATGTTCGCTTGGCGGTGACTCCCCAGCGAGTATCTTTCAGACCGATGGCATCGCAAGACCCATCAAGCAGGCGCGCGAAGGTGAACCGTCCGAAAGGCTCCACCATGTGACGACGGAGCCATTTGCCGCTGCGCAGACGGGCCACGGTGTTGGATCCGGTAAGCGTGACGAATGAAGCGAGGTAGCCGGCCTCTTCGACCATATCCTCCAAACGCTGGCTGAAATCTCCTGAAGCGCCCTTGGGATAACTGAAGAACCGGACAGCCGAACCGAGCCGATCTTCAATAAGCGCCCTGGAGGAAACTATCTCGTTCCTTGCCATCTCAAGAGGAAGTGTCGTCAGCACACGGTGGCTCCTGGTGTGAGAACCGATCGTAAACACGTCCTGCATGGCCCGGATGTGGTCCCAATCGAGTGCAGGGTTCGGCATGGGAAGGCGCTCGTCGTGTGGGAATGATGTGGTGGTTCCGATATAGTCTGTGGCGGGGAACAAGATGGCCTTTAATCCCATGCTTTGAAGAACGGGATAGGCGTTCTCATAGACATCTCGATATCCGTCATCGAACGTGATGAGCACCGCCTTGCCGGGAAGCCGCCCCCCATGTGCCACCACCCCTATCAAATCTTCCGGCGAGATGACCGTATAGTGTTCCGTGAGAAACCGTAACTGACGCGCAAACAGATGAGGCGTCACCGACAGGGTATTACCGGGGATCTCATTAATCTTGTAGTAAATGAGAATGCGAAGTGCCGGCGCGGATCCAAGCACCTGCGCAGCCGACGTCATACCGGAAAGCAGTGATGTGCCGCCCAACAGCGTGTAGACCATATTCTTGATCCGCTGCTTTCGGATGACTTGTTTCGTAGTCACGATGAGACTGTTTAAAGAGAAATGCCAATCGCCCTGCCGCACTCGTTCGGTTCGGACCTCACGCAGGAAGCAATGTGACCTCAAATCCAAAGACCCGCAATTCTTCTTCCGGCATCGTCCGAAACGGTAGAACGAGCTTCCGTCGTGGTATCGGGACTTCGTCCCACCGCTTGACCGCGACAACCGTCACCTTGAATCCGGCGCGTCGGAACACGGTCAGCATGTCGGAATACCGTAGCCGGTTGGCATAAAACCCGCACCGCGCAACAGCATCGGATTCCCATATCGAATCGCGGAATCGTAAATGATGAAGCTCCTTGACGAACAGGTCGGAAAGATCCACGACATGAGAGCACAGGCCGTCGTCCTTCAAGACTCGACGGAGTTCGCGCATGGTATCCAGCAGTTCCGCTCGTCGTACGCTCTGAAGCACTGCCTGGGACCAGATGAAGTCTACGGATCGCGAGGGAATGGCGCGGAGGGACGACAACCCGCTTGATCCGTAGGTTGCACGACAGAGCGGCAACAAATCGCCGATGGAAGTCACCCGCTCCACAGGTGGAGCGGGCAGGCCTTGACGACGAACAAATGATGCCATTTCTGCATACTTCTTGAGATCCTTCACGGCAAAGTCTCCGACGTCGATCAGATAGGAGGCGGAAACTCCGACCGCAGAAGCAATCACGGCTGAAAAAAGGGAATCGCCTGGCCCGAGTTCCAATGCAACGATTTCTTCGGGACGTTTCGTCGCTCGAACTTTGTTGAAGTGACGGGTGAACACTTGAAAAGCATACGATGGATCTTCCATACGACCATGTTCAAATACGCCTAACCTGTGCCAAAAGTTGTATCCGCAAGGCAGACGTGAAGGCGCTATTCTCCCCGCCATCTTGACCCACCAGGGAGTTCTGGACTTCAACGTCCGCAGATCAATGAGACTCCCCTGCCTCAACCTCTGGATATAGGACGTATTCATCGCTCCGTCTATGCCGAGCAGCAACCCCGGCTTCCTTCCGGCCCTGGATAGAAAAGTAATTTGACGCGTACTCCTCTCGGATAAAGCCTCATCCGATAAGTACGATTCGGAATCGACCCTCAACGTCGGCGTGACACCCGCCACAATCTTGCTCGGTGCAGCCCGCTCATTAACGCATCACCTGTTCGGAAGACGCTCATCGATGGTCATGAATAAAGGGGGCGGGGTCAGATCGCCCATAGGTGCCGGTACCATACACGGCATCATGGTAATCAGAAATGGATGCAGTGTTCCGGCCATCTCCTAACAGCCACTGATACGCCGAAATCGTTTCCTCTGCGACATGACGCGCGTCAAACTCCTTCACGACGATTTCGCGGCCTCGCAATCCCATCCTGTCCCGCAAGGCCCTATCGTAAATGAGCGTTCTAAGGGCTTGCGCCAGTGCCTGGGGATCTCGCGGCGGCACAAGCAATCCGTTCTCCCCATCTCTTACGATCTCTCTGCACCCCCTTACGCGGGTCGCAACAAGCGGTCTCGCGCAGGCCGCGGCCTCCAAAAGTACTTTCGGCAGTCCCTCTCCATAGGAAGGCAGCACTGCGATATGGGAGCCCGCGAAGATTTTGGCCATGTCATCTTGGTGTCCCCACCATTCGACAATCCCTTCGGCCTGCCAACGTCTAAGCTCGATTTCGGTATAGGTAGACGGATTTTCCCTATCGACTGCCCCCACTAAGGCTAGCCGCGCTCGGACGCCTTCCTGCTTCAATAGTCTGGCGGCCTCGAGAAATTCACCGACTCCCTTATCCCGTAACATTCGAGAGGCAAGGACCACGACGGGCTCCCCATCGGGCTGTGGAGATGGACTGAAATCGGAAGTATTGACACCAGCTCCGCGAATAATGAGCGCCTGGGACATCCTCACAAGGCCGGCCTCCACGAAGTCTTTACAGTCTTCCGTATTCTGAAAAATGACGACGGAACGAGGATGTCCCATCGCCCAGCGTAAAACGGGCTTGACGCCTACGCGGAGCAACCTACGACGAGAGGAGTCGCCATTGTTCATATAGCCTAGGCCGGTAACGGCATTCACGATCGCCGGCACTCGGGCCAACCGCGCCGCAGTCGCCCCGAACATGATCTGCTTGAGTGCAACGTGATGAATGATGTCGGGTCGCACACGACGATACAGCCGGATGAGCTCCACGAGAGAGCCCAATTCGTAGAGAGGTGACTGTATCCCTCGCCGTAATCGAATCGGCAGGAGTGTGAATTCTTCCTTTTCAATCTGCTTGGCATGCCGCTGAACCAGCGTGCCGACCGAGACTTCAAATCCTGAATCCCGCGCTGTCCGAGCAAGATCGAGCCGATGTGAGCAGAAATAGGAATCATCATCGACGATATACAGGAGACGCGGCCTTCTACCCACGAAGCACCCTCCTTGAGTCAGGGACAGGAGACATCGACACTGACCGATCGGCGACTATCCCCCACGATGGACGAATCGGACAGAGATCCCATCGCAACATTCTCCGGGAAAGAAACCTGTGAGGCAGTCCACATGGCGGCGACCGGGCGCAAGTTCGAATGACGTTCCGCACAGTGCCACCGATCACATCGCGTATCTCGCGCTGCACCAGGCTGCTCGAGATTCACAGGTGGTGTCGGAACCGATGAGTGGTCGCCGCCTCAGCGGACGGAGAGCCTTTCGGAAGGTCCGTCGCCTCAGCGGCGCCTCCCGGAAACAGGCGCCATAGCGTCCTGAGGATCAACAACAGGTCAAAGCCCAGCGACGAGCGCCGCATATATTGTCTTGCCAGTGCCAACTTGTCCGGAAGAATGTCACGCACGTATCTCTCTTCAGGATCGTCCGACCCCGCCAGTAACACCGATTCGTCGCGATATTTCAGCGAGGCGAGGTCTGTCAGCCCCGGACGAATGGTCAAAATCGTTTCGTACTCACTCCGAAACATTTCCACATATTGTCTGACTTCAGGCCGTGGTCCGACCACACTCATGTCGCCTTTGAGGACATTGATCAGTTGCGGAAGTTCGTCGAGTTTCGTTCGTCGAAGAAACGTCCCGACCGTCGTCACTCGCGGGTCACCCGTAGCCGTAAGGAGCCCTCCTCTTCGAGCGGCATCCTGAACCATGGTTCGAAACTTATAGATCCTAAAGGGCCGGAACCCTTTGCCGATCCGTTCTTGACGGAAGAACACCGGGCCAGCCGAGTCATGTTTGATCATGGCTGCCACCATGAGGAATACGGGGGCAAGCACCAGCAGGCCGCAGATGGACATCACGAGGTCTGCCATGCGTTTCATATCGTTCCGTTCCCAAAGCCGGATGCGCGCTCAGGCCGATCGCTGAACGGATCCCCGAATCGTTCAGGCTTGTATGAGCGACGATAAGCGCCATACTTTCAATCGATCGGAGCGGAGAACTGAGCCTTCTCCCTGCATGCAATTTGGCGCAACGAAAAGGCTCCTAGACCGTGGTGGCATAACCTGATGCGGTCGTGACTTCTCTATGCGACACCGGGGCGATGTCTCTCCAATGAGACGCATCAGAGAGGTTCGAATGACTTTCCCCGGAGAGATGGTCCAATTGAAATTGCCACCGCAAAACAGGAATCTGATGTCGCGAGCAGAGTTTCATCACCAATCCCAAACGTCCCGCGGGAATCTTACGGGAGGATACGATGACGACGGAGATGTTGAGACAGCCAAAAATGGCGGACAAATTTCGGCTCGATCCGAGAATACGCACGGATCCGATCTTATGATTGATGAGCTGCGGATCGTCATCAAGAAAGCCTACGGGACACAACCCGAGCCCTTGATTTTCCGTCAGTTCACGCAGAATGCATTCGCCGCGTCGTCCAGCTCCATAGATCAGGACATGATCTCCTTGTGCCACGGAAGTCCGGCGTCGAAGGTTGACGAGGATCTTATAGGCGCAACACCTGTTCACCAGCAGGATGTACAAGAGCAGGCCATCTATGCCGAACAAGGCGGATATTCCTGAAGGAGGATCATAAATGACCGACACCATATACGACAGGAGAACGGCAAGACCGACCGCCATACTGACAGGCAGCAGATCGTCGATGCCTACAATGCGGTTCACATCACGGTAGAGGCCGAACCCGAAGAAGACGCCGATCTGAATGATGAGAATGCATGGAAATGCGGTCACGTACCATGTCACGATTTCAAGTTCCCTGAGCTCGGAGTACTTCAACAGAAACGCCGCCCAATATGCAGTCGTGATCAGAAGGCCATCCAAGAGGACAATGAACCGCAACCGTGTGGACACCGCCCGCTCACACCAGCGCAGCACGGTCCCGGTTTTTATGAAGGCGACTTCTTCGTACCCCAGTTTACGGATGCCGATGTAGGTTGCGACGATGACCGTCGAGAGAATGACTCCGGCGTTGCGGTATTGGGCGACGACTGCAAGAATCGCGAGACACGACAACCCGGCGGCGAGCGCGTACAGCGTCAGCACGGCGGATCGCTGGGTAAACCCCAATGCCAGCAGCCGGTGATGGACATGGTCTCGGTCTCCCTCGAACATGTGCTTCGCTGTGTTCATCCACTTCCTGAAAGCGATGCAGGGTTGTGGGCTCGCCCCAACACTGCGAACGGCGCGGCGGACCATGGAGAGGATCGTGTCAAGGATGGGCAAGCCGAACACGAGGAGCGGGATGATCACCGGCAGGGCCGTGGCGCTCTTTTGAGAGCCGGTCACCGCCGTCACGGCCAGTATGTACCCGATGAACTGGCTTCCGGTATCGCCCAAGAAGATGGAAGCTGGATGGAAGTTATATCGGAGAAACCCGATGAGTGCCCCGACAAGAATCAGTAAGAGCAACCCATCCGATGACGCTCCGCCTCCCATGAAAAAAATCGTCGCACTCGTCGCCGCCGCAATGATACCTAATCCGCTGGCTAATCCATCCAGTCCGTCGATGAGGTTAAACGCATTGGTAAGGCCCACGATCCACAAAAATGTAAGGGGGATCGTGAGAACTCCCGCATCGACCGTGCCGAGACCAAAGATCGAAATCGATTCGATTCGAACACCAAGCCAAATGGTGATCGCGGCGGCAGCGGATTGGAAGAGGAACTTTACCCATGCCGGAACAGCACTGAGATCGTCATAAAAACCGACAAGAAAAAGAATGCCTGCCCCCGCCAGCACCGCGGTGGATTCCCGGATGTTTAAATTGCTGCCTCCGCTCATCCATTCCAACACCTGGGCAGCGAAGACTGCCAGCAGAACGGACAGAATGACACTGATGCCGCCGAGCTGCGGAACCGGGACGACATGAATCTTTCGTCCCCCAGGCTTGTCGACAGCACCGATCCGTATGGCCACGTCACGAACGATCGGCGTCAGCAACAGGGAAGCCGAACTTGCAACAAGAATGAGAAAGAGGCAGGTAAGCATGGCAGTAGAACCGATAGAAAATGGGGCCGCCAGCTTCTCAGCAAGCGTCTTCAGACTTCTTCAGCAACTCTTCATAGACCGCGAGGGTCTGCCTCGCCATCCGTTGCGCAGAAAATTCGCTGACGACTATCTCGCGCCCGCGTGCTCCCATGCGCGCCCTCAGAGTAGAGCTCTCCGATAACACGGAGATCGCCTTGGCTAACGCTTCCGGATCTTTCTCCGGAATCAGCAATCCGTTCTCTCCGTTCCGCACCACTTCTGTGCATCCTGGGAGAGCGGTGGTAATGATCGGCCTTGCGCACGCGCAGGCTTCGAGCAATATTTTCGGCACTCCTTCCCCATAAAATGTGGGGAGGACGACGATCCAGGCAGCTGCCAGAACTTGCGGCATGTCATCGCGGTGTCCCCACCATTCGACTAGGTCCTTCTGCTGCCAGGACAACAGTTGTCCTTCGGAGATAGCATGAGGATTGGCCGGGTCAGTTCTGCCGACAAGGACGAATCTGGCGGTACTCCCTTGTTCTTTGAGCAGCGTGGCAGCTCGGACAAACTCTCCAACCCCCTTATCCCAAAGCATTCGACAGGCAAGCAGAATGAGCGGTGCTCCGTCTGTCTCGGGTTGAGGCGTAAACGCGGCGGTATCCACCCCTACCCCACGGATGACCATTGTTTGATCTCGCCCGATGATCTTCTCACGAATCAATCGTTCGCGATCATGACCGGTTTGCAACACGACGCGAGAATGCGGAAGCGCGAGTGCGGTACGAAGCCCGATCCGCAAACCAATACGAAGAACCCGACATTGCATGCCGCCTGACGTGAAAACGCAGCCAAGACCACCGAAAGCATTGACCACGGCCCGAATTCCTGCCAAACGTGCAGCCCAAGAGCCGTAGAGAACCGGCTTCATCGCGACATGATGGACGATATCAGGTCGCTCTCGCCGGTAGAGCTGTGTGAGCTTGACCACTGCGGATAACTCTCGCAAGGGGTTCCGGCTTCCCTTTACGAAGGGAATGGGCAAGTACTTGAATCCTGCTTGGTTGATCCACTTTCCATCATCGTCTGCAAGAGTTGAGACGAGAACCTCCATCCCTGCGTCTCGCGCTTCCTTCGCGAGATCAAACCGATGTGAGCGGAAATACCAATCGTCGGTAATTAATAAGAGGAGACGTGGCCTTGACGTCTCGGATATCTTCCTCAAGAAAGTGCCGGGCTTGTCCTGAAGATTCTCTCTCAGTGGGGCCTGGAGCGCAGGGATCATGATGGTCCTTTCCCCGAAGATGCACCTCCCCTGCTGATGCACAAGCATGAAGAGGGGTAAGTCCTGTATCGAATAGGAACCTGTTCAATGAGGGTCGGAGATCAGGATGATCGGCGTGACAGCAGAATCAATGTGGAAATGTTGTGAGAACCTGTCGTCTACGGGAGAAGGTATGCCGCTAACCCAGAGAAAATCCGGTTGAAGATGGGTGCGGTGTTGCAGCGCGCAGCAAGCAAAGTACCGCTTTCATCTACCGGCCCCGCATCCACGAACTGTCGTACTAGCTCGTCGATCCAGGACAGACTGTTTTGACCGCCTGTACAAATGCGGAACTTGTCTTCAAATCTTCGTCGGATAGATGCTGAAATCTACGAGCAAGCTGTTGTCTAGTGACCCCTGAGGTTGTCGTATGCCTCTGGTCGCAGACGATCTGCAAACCGTTTTTTGTCAATAGGTTGAGATGCACGGAGTGTGGTTGTCTGTTCAGCAGATAGGGTCTTTTTCCTCTGATGACGGTCCATGCGAAGTCAGAATATGTCCAATGTCCATTCCATTCAACCGCGCTTCCATGGGATTTAAAATCAACCTGGTGTGACATGAAGCCATCGGATTTCAACCAGCGGGAAAGCATGCGATACGTCCGTTCCAGATCGTCTACGTGTTCCAACACCGCTTGAGAATAAATCATGTCAACCGAGTTCTGTTGCAAAAGGGCAGGATCGTCCCATGGTGCAAAATACGCGATCTGCTGGTGATACACACGATCGCGGCCAAGGGCTGCCAACGCTGCTTTGATGGCGTCTAATCGCGTTTGTTGTAATGCAGACCGAAGTCGTTCTTTGGTTAAAATATGCCCGGGGAATTCGTAAGACTCTAAATATGGTTTGAGCGCTGGAAATTGCGACTCGTCCGGGATGGGGACACGTTTCCGAAACAACTCCACCAGCTCGTCAAAAACCAGGAGATTTCTTTTGATGTCGGCATACTTCACGGCATCAAGCGCATAGTAATTCCGCGCCCCGGACAGGAGGGCCGCAAGACCGATTCCCAGTGAATCCCCCGGTCCAAGTTCTGCCACGGTCTCGGGCATCGTCGAAAGTCCGTTCCTTGCGGCCATGACGAGATGTCGAAGCCACACCGAGTAGCAATACGCGGCCGAATCCGTCCCTCCCGTCCGTCTCATGGAAGCTCGGGACAGAATGGGAAGATAGGTCGCCAGCCCGCCAATGAAAGGCCGAATCAACATAACCCTTTTCTCTCTTGCGAAGGTCTATGCAACTTTCTCATGTCCTATGCTGCTGATGGTCGAGCCAAGCCTGGAACATAAGCACATTCCACAGCTGGTACTGCCAATTCCCTTGTCCGGAAAGGTGTGCAGACCAGATATCGCGGATCGTGGCGGGGAAAAAGAATCCTTGATCACGCAACCGTTTGTCGTCCAACAATGCGTCGGCCCATTCGCGTAGGGTCCCGCGCAACCAACTGTCGATCGGCACGCCGAAACCCATCTTGGGACGATCAATGAGTGCCGCCGGGACATACTTGTAGAGAAGTTGTCGCAAGAGCCATTTCCCTTGCCCGTTCCGAATCTTCATCGACAGAGGTAACTGCCACGCAAACTCCACGACGCGGTGATCCAGAAAAGGCACGCGAGCTTCCAGGCTGACCCCCATGCTCGCGCGATCCATTTTCACCAGAATGTCGTCGGGCAAATACATGATCATGTCTAAGTACATCATGCGCTGAGCGAAGTCCGGCAGTCTGGCCCACTGCGAGGGATCCGTCAAAACCGTCGATGGCTCCGAGGCTCCGATCACCAAGGAAGCAGGGGATTTCCAGTGCGAAACCAAGACCGAATACATAGCTTCGGGGGCCGTTGCCAACAGGAGTTCTGCGAGTTTGTGGAGCTTATTACCGGGATTCCGCTGCCGAAGGTTCTTCGGCAACACCGGCTCCATGGTTCGAAACACTGTCTCCCATAACTGCGGTGAAACCATCTTCAATCCCCCCGCGGCAAACGCTCTTAGTGCCATGGGTAACCATCCGATCTTTTGCCACGCACTAAGGCCCCAGAAATAGCGATTATACCCGGCGAACAGTTCATCCCCTCCGTCTCCCGACAGAGTCACCGTCACATCTCGGCGGGCCAGCTCAGAAATTAAGAATGTGGGAATTTGAGACGGATCGGAAAATGGCTCGTCATACAAGGCCGGTAACCGGGGAATGACCGCCATGGTTTCCTGGGGAGTCACATACAGCTCTGTGTGCGCGGTACCCAAATGCCGTGCCACCAACTGCGCATCATTGGCTTCATTGTAGGCCGCTTCATGGAAGCCCACCGTAAATGTTCGCACCGGTTTCCCGCTCTGTGCCTGCATGAGCGAAACGACCGCAGAAGAATCTACACCACCGGAAAGAAACGCACCGAGCGGAACATCTGCCTCCATCCGTAACTTGACAGCATCCCTGAACAAGTCATCCAGCCTGGCGAGAGCCTCCGTCGAGGAACCTGCAAATGGTTCGGCCGTTCCCCGTTCGGCGGCAGAACGAACAGACCAGTAACGGGTCACCTCAGGCGTACGGTCGGCTCCGGTTTCTGAAATTGTCACGATAGTACCCGGCAACACCTTCGCAATATCTTTGTAGATCGAATAGGGTGCGGGAACGTAGCTGTGCCGCATACACAGAGCAAGCGCGTTACGGTCCAACTCCGGTTCGGAGTGCGGATGTGCCAGTAATGCCTTTAATTCGGAACCGAACACAAAGGTCTTTCCCATCCATCCATAATACAAAGGCTTCTCTCCGAGTCGGTCACGCACTAAATGCAGTTGCCTTTCCCGACGATCCCACAGGGCGAAGGCAAACATACCGTTATAGCGCTTCACCGCCGAGAAGAGGCCCCATTGAGAGATACAGGCCAACATCACCTCTGTATCTGAATGGCCCCTGAATGTATACCCCAATTCTTCCAACTCAGAGCGCAACGCTTTAAAGTTATACACCTCCCCGTTAAAGCTGATGACATACCGTCCGCAAACCGAACGCATCGGTTGATGACCTTCGGGCGAGAGATCAACAATGGCCAAGCGTCGATGCCCTAATGCCATGCCCGCTTGAACATCCACCCAGGCACCGCAATCATCCGGTCCTCGGTGTTGAAGCGTGTTCATCATCTTCTGGACGATGGCCTGTAATTCGACGCTTCCGAACCGATGAGACGTATCGAGGAATCCGCCAATTCCACACATATCGGCGCTCGCTCCAGAAAAGATTCAATGTTGAGCTGATGGGGCTTGGAAACCACTAAACGGTAGCGTTTGTTTCCTTAGGCGCTGGCGTTTTACTGAATCTTAGGCGCCTCTAAGCGAACAGAGTACGGATCCTCTCTCTTGGCGCCCAAGAGGACCAAACCACCAAGCCGACGAAACAGTTCGCATCCGAAAGGCCGGATAAACGGATAATTAAAGATGCGAGATACCATGGTCGATCCATGGCGGTTCAATCTAAAAGTTACATAATCATGCTCTATCGACTGAACCCGAAAGTATTTTTCAAAGCTCGCAAAGATGGTCTCTCGGTCTCGATACCATGTAAAATTATCCAGCCATGCGAGAAAATCTGTCACCCATTGTGAGGCGGACTTGTTTCCTTTGAAATTCCCCAAACCCATCTTTCTCAGCCAGACAGCATAATAAAATCTCAGTCGTGACTGTTTCGGAAACCAGTGAAGACATGGAATGCCGCAATGTTTTTCCGGAATGATATCCTTTGTCGGGAATAGGGCCAGAAAGATCCCATCGGGCTTTAAGACGCGATGCACTTCCTGCAACACACTGTCGAGATCCTCAACATGCTCAAGGACTTGATTGCTGATCACCAGGTCAAAAACCTGATCATCAAACGGAATGATGCCGTTCCTAATTTCTCGGACGACGGTACCAAGCCATCCTTTTTTCTGGATTACAGGCCGACTCTCCGCTCCTTCATAGAAGACGTCGACGCCATAGATCTCAACTCCTGCCTGTCGGCCTGCCTGAATGATCTCGCCCCCGCCGCAACCATAGTCCAGGACGACCGGAGGCTGCTGGGAAAGGCCCCTGGACAACTTGCTGAGAAGATAGAGATAGTTGACGTGCATTGGGCGTGCGGACGATTATCGGCGCGGAGCTAACTCCGCGAGTTCCTGGTAGAGGGTTTGGTACCGTTCGACGATATCCGGCAAATCAAAATGTTCTTTGATTCGTTGGCGGGCAGTCCCTCCTATTCGACTGCGGCCTTCTCGGCCGAGGTCAACGAGGTGAAGCAAGGCCGAGAACAAGGCGTCCGAATTATCCGGCGGCACAACACGACCTGTTTCGCCCACAATACGTGCCGAATCCCCCACGTCTGTGGCCACACAGGGGACACCGCAACTCATCGCCTCTGCTATGACATTGGGAAAGCCTTCGCCGAAAGAGGATGACGAACAAGCGATATCAAGCGCGGCGGTGAGGCGAGCAATATCGTCACGTCTACCAAGGAGTCTACAGTGCTTCCTGATCTCTCCCTCTTCGGTCAACCTTCTCAGCTCTTCGTTTTCCCAGGTCACCCCGTCACCGCAAAGCAAAAAATGCACCCCTTTGTTCTTGCGGTGAAGCAGTGCTGCGGCCTTCATAAAATTCTGATGGTCTTTTTGTGGATCAAAGCGTCCGACCAACCCGATAATTGGCGCGTCTGCCGGAATCTTCAGTTCAGCCCTCACGAATTCGCCTGCTGCGGGGTCTGGTTTAAAGGCGTGGAGATCCAGGCCATTAGGGATCACAACCATCTTCTCCGCCGCATAGCCCAATGCGGCATGCACTTGGCGGGATGCTTCAGAGCAACAGACGATTCGTGTGGGGAGCCATCGGGACAGGTAAGCGCACATCTTCATTGTCTGAATTGTGTGGCGTCGGCTCCCATGAGGGCTGAGATTGCTTTGGCGAAGTCCCCAGGCGACTGGGATGCCGCCGACCAACTTGGCCGCGAGGCCGCCAAGGAAGTCGGCATGGTACATCCACGTTTGCATGACGTTCGGCGGGTCTTGCCGCAGCCATCTAATGAGTCTCAGCATTCCGATCGGATTGGGAATTCCCGGCCGCATTCGGAGCGAGTACACAGGCACCCCGATGGCGCGGATCTTGTCGCTGAGGGGACCGAGGTCAATGAGGGAAATAACCCGGACTCGAAACCGCGCACGATCGATACCTGAGAGAAGCCTGTACAGCATCATCTCGGCGCCGCCGACGCGAAGCCCCGTGCTCAGAAAAAGAATGGAAATCGGCGCATTCATTTTCCACTCAGTCAAAATTACAACGTCGAGGCTCTTGGGTTTTAGAAGTCTCTGCTGGCTATCTTGGCTGGAATTGTTATATAGAGGAATTGTTCGCGTGCATTTTTGCACACAACAGGCACTGCGAAGAGGGAAAATCGAACGTTGTTACGTTCGAGCAAAGTTGTCCATGTTGTTTGGTATCGTGGTCATCCAACCTGTTGAATCGCGTTGCCGCAAAGTCAAAGAAGTCGTCGCAGATTGTTGTGACAATGCGTAAACTTGCGCCTGCTTGTACGGCACTTCGGTCTCTTGGCATCCCATTTGCTGTCTAACTTTAGCGGGCAGATTATGAACCTCGGTCTGAATCGTTAGGACCGTTTGAAGGATGAATGACCCTATGAGAACAATATCTGAACAATCGAGCGTCAAGCGGGTTGTCCTTTTGTTAGTTGCAGTCGCGACGCTTGCTTTCTGTGAGGCCCCCCTGCAGGTCGGATCAATTGTGTGGGCACAGCAAATTTCCACCTACACAGAATTTCCGATCAACATCGCCAAGGCGTATCATGAGGTCGGCAATAACTACATCGTGGCTCAGGACTTTGGCACGCCCCCGGACACCACTCAATCGGCCACTTCCAAACTGCGAATTTTTGAAAACGGCATTGAACTGAATCCTGCGCATGCCCTGCACAACGACATCCGCAATGTGGGACAAGGTCGCTTCAGTCACTGGGGCGGCGCAACCGGCTCCCCAAGCTACCTCTATTTCTCGACATCGGACAACTCGAATCCCCTCACCAACGGCAGGCGATATACCTACCGAATCTACACGCAATCCTCATCCGCCACTTCTGGTTCGTACATTGAATCTCCCGTCAATATAGCCAAAGCCTATCACGAGGTCGGCAATAACTACATCGTGGCTCAGGACTTTGGCACGCCCCCGGACACTACTCAATCGGCCACTTCCAAACTGCGAATTTTTGAAAACGGCATTGAACTGAATCCTGCGCATGCACTGCACAACGACATCCGCAATGTGGGACAAGGTCGCTTCAGTCACTGGGGCGGCGCAACCGGCTCCCCAAGTTACCTCTATTTCTCGACATCGGACAACTCGAGCCCCCTCACCAACGGCCGAAGATACACCTACCGAATCTATTTCCAATCGGTCACTTCATCCACTCCATCAGGCGTTTCCACAACGCCGACGACTACCCCAACGACATCACCATCTGCCCCACCTCCGCCTACTGCCCCCCCACCTCCCCCTCCTTCACCTCCCCCAGCAGCCGTATCGGTAACCCCGTTGAAGACCGACCTAGGACTGTATTCAGAACCCGCGCTGCCTGCCATAGGCCCAGCGGGGAGCAAGATTGTCGATCCGACATTCGGCACGACCATTATGAGGCTGACCGATGCCAACGATGGAGCGAGCTGCGAGGTCGGCTATTCCTACTTCTCGACCTTTAACTCCAATACGACAAAAGCCTGGGTCTTGGTGGGCAACCAGCCGCTGATTGTGAGTTTCGACCCGGTCACCTTCACGCGAACCGGCGCGACGTTCCTGACACAACCGCCTCCAGTCGGCGGTCTTTCCGATACTTGGGATGCGGCGTGGAGCGGATCAGATCCGGACCTTATCTATATCCACAACCGAGCTAATCGACTGTGGAGCTATCGAATCTCTACAGCGACCTATACGCTCGTCCGGGATTTCTCAGCAGTATTAGGTGCTGCCCGCTGGCTCGATCAGATGTCCAAGTCTCAAGACGATGACCTGTTTAGTTTCATCTTGAGTTCTCAGCAAGGCGGTACGGTGAATGCGGGCTATCTCGTCTACCGCAAGAGCACAAATACGATCCTCAAGCAATCCCCTGACCCCACCATCATTGAGGCTGATGTGGACAAGTCTGGTCGGTACTTCTTCGCCGCCACTGCCGACCCCGCTGCCCAGTTTTTCGATACTCAAAGCCTCACTGCACCTATCAGTGTCGGCCCAACCGTCGCAAATGGTGGATTCTGGCACGACGACATGGGTCGCGGAACGATCTTTACAGCCGGCGATGATCGGAAGGAATGGCGTTATCGTACTGTCACCAACCCAGGACAATGGACGTCGATTCTTCCTGGATATTTAGGGATCACAAATTCAGAGCACTATTCGATGCTCGCCGATAACGAGCGTTGGGCGGTGATCAGCCAGTCTCGACCCGATCAAGGTCCTGTACAGCGGTTCGGCGACAATGAAATTTTCCAGGTGGCGACGGATGGAACCAACCGTGTGCGTCGGATCGCTCACCATCGATTGAAAGTCGTCGGTAACTTCGCGGCAAAGGCGAACATCAGTCGGGATGGCCAGTTCATTGCTTTCAACAGCAACTGGGGGAATCCGAACGGAAGACATGATGTCTATGTCGTCCGAATTCCACCGGCCCCCCCCAACTAACGAAGACCAATGGCCGGACTATAATGAGATGGTGCTTCATGTCAGAGGGGCTTCTTTAAGGAAGTCCCTCTCCTCCGACCTCGCTGACGGGCGGTTCCACGGAGGGTGGCTCCCCTCCTTCATTCCTTGCTCAACCGACCAACGATTGGCGTCAAGATGAGGAACAGCTAGCTCTTGGCTGCTTGCAACCCTGGAGATGATGTTCGGCTCAACTCCACACACAGGTTGTGAGCAACCAATTGTCCAGCCAGCCGATGCCCCTCTTTATTCCAATGCCCCCTCCCGACCCCTGAATTTTCGAAGCCATGAAGGAAAACTTGGTTCCGCTCGGCATACTTCGAAAAAGGCGGAGCGAGGTTGAGCACCGTGAACCCCTCACGTTGCCCCAGGTCTCGAATGCGAAAATCAGGATAGAAAAGATGTGGGACTCCAAGGTAACGTTCGAAGGTGCGTCGAACTGCCGGATCAGGGTGGACTTGGGGAGCATTGCTCAAGGTGACCACCATAAACTGTGCGCCTTTTTCCCTAACCTCGTTGCGCATCACGATAAGGAGCGACTCGGTGACTTGCCAGGCTTCCTTCCAGGCCCGATCACGTGGGTCAATGTAGACTGCCGCATCCAGGCCGGCCTCCGCATACCCATTCCAAAGTGTCGCGTCCGGACTTCCGACAGTGGCATCTGACGCACGCAAGGTTTCCGCTCCGATGGATCGGGCATGCTCCTGGGCACTATGTGCTTTGATGATCCGCCTGATCTCACTCACCACTTGCCAGATTCGTAAAGAATTGAGGACCTGGTAGGCCCATCGGACCACAGTCGTTTGTCGCAAACGAAAACCCAGCGAATCTCGGAACCTGAAGTCCGGGATAAGTTGCCGCCCTTCAAGAAAAAAAAACGGTCTTCTGTCATCTTGCTCGAGCACTCGTGAGTTGTTCCGGACATCGTTGCCGGTCACAAAGGCGAGAAGAACTATATCCGGAGAATATGACCATACCCGATGACGAAGCGTGATCAGTTCCTGTGCCGTGCCGTATCCGGACACTCCGAAATTGATGACTTCCGGCTCGCGACCGGCAACAGCGGGACATCCCTTCATCTCTTGTTCCAGAATCCACCAGAAGGTATTTTCCACCGGTACCTGTACCGCTTCAGCAAACGAGTCACCTAACACGGCGATGCGTAGTGATTGCGCCGATTTCAGGCGGTCATGTTCTCGGTCGCGCAGGCCGGCACTGTTGACCCGAATATATGCTTCACCTTCACTTTTCCAAAGCCCTTCTGCTCCGGGACGTAACGATGCTCCTACTTCGTCGTCGATCTGATACACGATGGGATAGGAAATGCCGACCCCGCGCAATCCGATTTCGCAAAATATGAGTCCCAACAGAGTGCCGGCGATCATCAACAATACATTGTTTCTCCACCGCTTCATCGATAGGCCGATTCTGTCCGTCACAAAAAATTCACGCATCGCTTAGGCTCTGCTCAATCCCTGAACCGTCGCAGCGCGCCGGTGATCGAATGTTACGGTCCTTGTGCTCGCATTCTCGCGACTTTCCGCCGTCATGGCGGCCATCAAGGCAAACAAGATGAGGCTGTGCTCCCTATAGAGTATCGTATGCGTGAAGAGGCTCAGTATCATCACGGCGACGCCGAAAACCATTCCCAGGTGCAGCGTCTCTCCACGCGCTCCCCAAATCACGGCCAATACGAGCAGGGGAAGCACCATCACCCCGATGAGACCGTGGTCCAACATGAACGTTAAGTATTGATTGTGTGGTTGGATATCCGTCTCAAGAGCCGATCCGGTTCCGTTCCCGAAGAACGGATGCTCCGCGATTTTATCCCAGGCTTGTTTCGCCACATATTTTCGCTCCCAACTCGACCGATCAGATACGCCGGATGGATCTGTGAGCCAAGCCAGTCGTTCTTCCATATTCTTATTGATCACACCGGTCCGTTCCAATGTCGCAAGAAAATTATCCAGGCGTGGAAGCAGCATCACCGTAATGAGTAGCGTTCCGATCAATCCGGATGGAACCAAATGTTTCAGATGAAGTCTTCCGCCGAAGAGAAGGCTTCCCACCGCGATCACCCACGTCACGATGCCCCCACGGGACAGCGTGAGGAACACCCCTAGGCCCGTCATTAAGGTGAACAGTGCACGATACCGTGGCTTCAACACCGTGACGCTGAGAATCATTCCTACGACCAATGCTTCTCCGGTGAGATTTGGATCCATATACATCCCGGCCGATCGGCCGAGAACCCTGCTAAAGGACATGGGGACGAAGAGATCATATACTTGGAGCACCACACCGACGAGCACTCCCGCCACAAGGGTTTGTCGTGCGATTCTGATTGCTGCCGGATTGTCGAATAGGATCAGGAACATCAGCAGATCGATGATCGCAAGAAAACGCAATCGTACTTCCTGCCATGTCATCTCCGACTGTGAAGACTGGAAAAACCATAATACCGTCAACCAAGCGTATCCAAAGCACCAGAGGGTCGCAGGCGACGTGAGCGTTTCCCGTACCGTTCTCTGCCTGAGGAGAAGAGGCACAGCCAATAGAATAAAACCCAGCACCCAATGTTTGGGTGCTTCGAACATATTCAGACCTCGATTGATGAACAGGTAGAGAGGCAGATTGGTGTAAAATGTACCGATAGCGATCACAACCAGCGTATTCTGATAATAGTTTGATTTCATTGAAACGCTGTTGGAACCCATGTCCCACGCCTGCCGGAATGCAGACCGACTGCTCGGCAGGCGAGGGATGAGCCGCTGAGGAAGGGTTGACGGCCTTCGAAGTCTGTCGATCGACAAGTCCGTCGATTGAAAAACAGGAAGGCACCGTCAGTATCTGCGCAACACGTCCATTCAGGAGTAGCCGATCCGGATAATCTTCGCGATCGATGGCACCCAGTTCTCGTTCAGAATGAACAACATGTAATAGCCGGGCGGAGCCCTCAATTCACTCGAGGGGGCCGTCACATTCAGACCACCGGTTGTCGGGGTATAATTCAAATTGTTCATCCGCTGGCTCTCGTTGAATGCGTGAGTTGCCGCAGGCAACCGTATCCAAGTTGCAAGTTTCACATTGGTCGGATCCGGCGTTCCTACGAAAAAGGTCTGGCCGTAGGTGACCTGCGAAGGAGCGGAGGTGATCGTCGGCTGGGGGCCCCTGAATAGGTACGGCGGTGAATAGATCTCCGATTGAAAGGTAAAGTCTCCTCCAGCGACCAGAACTCGCGCATCCGGCAGGAGGACCGCCCCAGAATGGTAAAACCGTCCTATCGTTTGACTGGCCTTCGTGCTCCAGGTTCCAGACCAGGGATCCCATAGTTCAGCGGGATAGACTGGACTTGTCGTATCATTGAATCCCGGACCGCTCGTCCCTCCTGTCACGAGCACCGTGCGGTCCGGGAGGATTGTTGCATTGTGCATTCTTCGAGGGAAAGCCATGGAACCTGTATATTGCCAGGTCGGATTTGGATCAGCCAGATTTAGGACTTCAGCTGTATTTGTAGGGGGCTGGCTCCCCCCCACCACCATGATACGCCACTCGTCCCACATGACTGCCGATCCATAGTCACGGGTGCCGGCGAAGTTCTGCATGGCGACAGTGGTCCAAGCACCGGCTCCCGCCGTGTCCAGGTAGCGCGTGGTTTGTTCGGGTCCGGCCACGATCACATTTCCGAACGGTGTTACGAAGGCCCACGGATAACTGAAGATCCTCAGGACCGCGTTGGTGAGACTGCGCCAAGTCCCCGGCCCGACCTGGTAGACCTGCGGCAATGGATTCTCCAGTTGAACATTATCGATCCAGCCAGACAGCACCAGGACATCCCCATATTGGCCCTGGAACCCGGCCAGAGTGGTCAATGTGGGATACCAGCGTGCAGCATTCATGTCCGGCACGCGCCACCAGGAATTCGTCGTAGGGTTGTAGATGCTGGCGTTCGGCAAACCAGTAAAAGTGCTGGCATCGACGTTTCCCCCTGCGATCAAAATTTCCCCGTCCCACAAGAAAGCCATTCCACTACAAAAAATGTCGAACCCCGCCTTTGCCAGACTTGTGACCGTTCCGGTCGCTGGGTCCCACACGCGGGCATCGTCACCGCTGATTTGAGCTCCCGGATAGAACATGACCTTCCCGTTTGAGAGCACCAACATGTTAATGGGTGCGACATCAAAGAGCGGACCTAACTGCCACTGTCCCATCGTCGCAGCGTCGTTTTGTGCCGACGCAGGGCCAATGCACAAGCTGAAGGTCAACACCAAGAAGGAGGCTAGCACTGAGCGCCGGTTCATAACCTGTTCTCCTTTCTGAACTCAGTTGCAGAGCTTGCTTGTGTCAATCTGCCGAAGGGATTCTAACGTACGCAGTCCCAATTCAACTCAGAGGAGTCAGGTTAGGAGCCACCTGGTGTAAGCAGGAATACTCGACTGATAGGGCCTTCATGATGCCCTTGCCTTCCAAGGACAAGTATCTGCCCTTTGGCATTGATACCGACAGCGGCGTATAGCTCTACCCCTGCGGGAACGGATACTGCCCCATTCAGATCTTGGGGCGTGCCTTTCGCATCCCAAAGAACCGCCCTTGTTCCCTGGGCGCTTCCAGAACTCCCGACGACTTCACCGGTGTCACTGATCCCGTTGGCTCTGCTGAAGCTTCCACCGGGGAGCATGGCAAGGCTTTGCATTCCGCTCTTGGACCACAAGAATGCGCGCATGCCCGCCGGTCCTCTCGAAAAGCCGACCACATCTCCACGATTGTTGACCGCAAACGCTTCGCTCGCCGTATCACCGGGCAACGTCCCAAGATCCTGAATCTGGCCAAGATTCCATAGAACGGCGTGCCTCCCTGTTTGCCCTGTGGAACTGCCCACGACTAGCCCGCTGTCATTGATCCCCAGCGCTTTGCTGGAATCTCCGCCCGGCAATGTGCCCAGGTTCTGCATTCCACCCTTCGCCGACCACGCAAATGCGCGCATGCCTCGTGGACCACTTGAATACCCGACCACCGTACCGGCGCCGTTGATACCGAACGCCTCGCTTGCACTATCACCGGGCAAGGTCCCAATTTCACGCAATCCACCGCTTTTCATCCAAAGCACGGCACGCACAGCGGTCTTTGTATTGGCGGATCCGACTACATCACCGAAATCATTGATTGCATGGCCCGAAGTGTGATCACCACTGGGAAGCCGGCCGATGGCATCAAGGCTCTCGCCGGCCTTTGCTCGTAGGGAAGAAGGAGAGACCAAGCCGGATCGTACCACCACTTGACCGGATAGGTTGGGTCCTACGGCCTTTACGGCTTGGGACACAACGATCTCCTGCAGCGTGTACGATTGAGCCGCCCACAAGGTCGGTGGAACGGTCACGGACAGGAGAGAGACGGCAAGAACGATGCTCACATGGTGACGGACTCTCATGGGATTCCCTCCTGATGCTTGCCGCATCGTGCGGTCTTACATAGACACACAACACGAAGTCCGGCGAAACGAATGGACCAGGTGGATTGCGGTGCCACGACACAACTCGGCGGGTCAACGCTCGTCACGCAGGATCGAATGCCATTTTCTGGAACACGAACTCGTTGTTGCCCAACTTACCTCCGCACGTCCTGAGATTCGCCAGCGTAAAACCTCTTTCCCGGTAGAAATGGAAAATCTCCTCGGGTTTCGCAACCTCAAATGGATATCCACCGACCCAATCAACCTCATCGCGCCAAGGAGACATGCCACGGCTTTTTTGGGCGTAGTTCTTCCAGCTGTGGAATGGATCTCCGCTGAACGAATCTCGAAGCGTGATGGCTCCCCAGACGGCGCCGAAACGCAAACACACCAAGGGATACCTTCCCATCGGCGGTAGGCGGTTATACAACCTCTTGATCTTTTTCCAATAGACACTTCGCCAGCCCTGATCGTTGTAGATCGCGATGAAGAGACGCCCGCCGGGTGACACCGGCGCGCTCGCGTTAGCCAGAGCCTGCCACATCGCCCCCGTATGATGGAGGACACCCCAGGAATAGACGATGTCGAATTGGCCCAACGCCCTTACGTACTCCTCATCCAACACCGATCCCTGTTCGATCGTCCAGTTACCATCATTGGTGAAATAGCGTCGTTTCAACTCGGCCGTACAGGCGACCGAGTGCGGATCATAATCAAACGAATGAACACGGGCCCCCAATTTCCTGGCCGCCAGACTGAAGAGCCCGCTTCCCGATCCGATATCCAAAAACGTTTTCCCTTCAAGTGTCGTGATGGATAACATCTCCCGCAGCGAACGTTCGGCTTCCACTATCCGTCCGTCGGTGACAGACTCAAGAAATCGATTCCAGTTTTTGCCGAATGCAAACCGGAGAGAACCCGCTTCGATCGAGTGCGCATTCATCGTGCTGTTCCTTTCCTCAATCGTCATGCTACGACCCGATCCACTGTTCATCTGCATGTTGCCCTCCATGCATGTTGTCATCCAGTTGACCACGACCATTCCTCGCCATCGTACGCTGCGCAGGTACCTCGACACCTGATCGACAGAACAAGCGCAACCATCGCCTATGAGAACGCGCATCGCACTGTCGAATCCGGAATCGTTCCACATCGTGCCGACGATGTGCCGAGTATCTCTAGGACGATCGGCCCGTGGGTCTCGGAGCTTTATGGTGCGACGACTTTCGGGAGTGAATGAACAACCCGGGCGATCCGGACTTTGTGGGGAGTCCTCGTGAAGTACCTACGCAACCCTGTCGTGCCGTGCAAGGGTTGGCCGGGATTGCTACAGGTCTCTGGGCGCACCGAACAGTTGGAGGTGTGTCGACGTTCCCGACATGCATGCGACTTGTCCGAGGATACGCTCCGTGTTCTGAATCAGCGCGGCGACGGACAACCGCTCCGTAATGCGTAAGCGAATCTGGCTCGGAGACTGCGGTGTATGGTCAAGCAAGCTGACAATCGCATTTTTCAATGCGACCGAGTCTTGAGGAGGGACGACCTTGCCCGTATCACCCACGACCCATGCCGAATCTCCGACATCCGTGACCACGTACGGCACTCCGCAGGCCATCGCTTCGCCAATGACATTGGAAATCCCCTCACCATACGCGCTGCTGCTGATGCCGATATCCAGTGCATTGTAGACGGCCGGCATGTCTTTACGGTTTCCGACCCACAGGAGTCGATCTTCTAATTGCAGATCCTTCGCGACAGTTCGGAGTCTGGTTCGATAGTCATCAGGCCCGTCCCCAACGCAGACGAAGCGCAGATGCTCCCGCTCTTTCACCAATAGAGAAGCCGCCTCCAAGAAAACAGCGTGATCTTTCATGGGATCAAGTCGCCCCACAAGGCCGATGAGCTTGTCCTCCTCGTTGACGCGCCACTCCTGTCGTATCCGATTGCGTACGGCAGGATCAGGACGGAACCGTTCTGTGTCGATTCCATTGGGAATGACCACACTCTTCTCAGCCGGATATCCGAGTGAGAGGTGGTAGTCACGTCCGGCATATGAATTCAGAATGATGGCATCCGGGAATCGTGACAACCAACAAGTCACCTTGAAGGTCAGTTTCGAAAGCCAGTCATACCGACTGAAATCCATCACCGAGTTCCGAACCCCCCAGACAATTTTGATCGTGGGGAACAGGGGCTTGAGGAAGGCGGTCATCAGGTTTGCCCCCCACAGATAGCTATGTAGTACACCTGGCCATTCCTCCCGGACGACCTGCGTCAACCGGAACAGAAACCCAATGGTGTCCCAGCGTCCTCCCTTGTACAGCGGTCGAATTCGGACACCGGCTTCACGTAAATCTTTTTCTAATGGACCGCCTGAATAAAAGAGGGCGACCGCAACATCATGTCCACGTTGGGAGAGGCCACGCGCAAGGAGAACCAGTTGCCGCTCTGCCCCACCGTAATTCAGACTCCGAATAAGGAAGAGCACTTTCAGGGTTCGGTCAGAACGTCGTTTCACACCGGAACTCATTACATCCATGCATACTGCCGTAGATCTTGAAGTTCATCAGCACGCCTTCAGTGTCAGTTCTTTCCGAGCTTACGCCGCCGACGTTCGATTCATCGCCGGGCTGATTCGTCCGTGCGTTCTGCCGCAGGTCACTCGGACGAACAATTCATCCCATAGGGGTATGATTTTCTCGATGCTGAATCGTTCGACGATCTCTCCCGCACGCTCTCCGAGGCGGTGACGTTCCTCCCGATGGTCCATCAAGTGTTGCATCGCCGCAGCCAAGGCATCGATATCGTTGGGAGGGACCAACAGGCCATCCACGCCATCTCGGATGATTTCTCTGGGTCCACTGGGGCAATCAGTACTGATCACCGCAAGCTTGCACGCCATCGCCTCCACCAGTGCCATGGGAAATCCCTCATACCGAGAAGCCAAGACAAAAAGATCCACCTCTCTGAGGACCTTGGCCGGATCTGATACACACCCCGGTAATGCGACCCGACTCTGAATCCCTAGCTCGCAGATTAGTTTTTCCAGACGACCCCGCTCCTCACCTTCGCCAAGAATGATCAGCGACCACTCTGGGTAATGTTTCGCACAGAGCTTAAAGGCTCTGAGCAGAAGATCAAATCCCTTCTGAGGGGATAAGCGTCCCATTGCCGCGATCGTAGGTCCAGAGCGTAGGAGGTCAACCCAGCAGGGGTATGCGGCAGGTGAGGTTGGCACAGGATTCGGAATTACATGGACTGCCTGGGGTCCTACAATCCGTTCAGCCCAGCTACGCACGCCTTCGGTGAGGACCACGACAGCGGCGGCCCGTGGGTACAGTAAGGCCCGCAGCCCCGCCCATATGGCACCGATCGCATGCTGACGAGGATCGATATGCTCGGATGCAATCACGGGTACGTTTAATCCTACGCTTGCCGCCAATGTTAATGCGTTCGTTTTATCGACGAAACTCATCACAATATCCGGCTGGGATGCGCTGATTTCTTTACGTAATCGTTTCAGCCGCATGAAATTGTTCTTTATGGCAGCCACAATATGGGAAGAAATTCCCATGAAGTCCAACCCTCTTCGCACCACCTCGGGATGGAGTGGGTAGAAGTCCTCATCGACGGAGGCCAACGTGATCAGCGTCACTTGTCGACCCTGCCCCGCCCAGTGACTGGCGAGTATGGAGAGTACTCGCTCGGCCCCACCTGCCTGCAGGGACGCAATAACCAATGTAATGCGCATCGGTTTCGCGTTTCCACGTGAACGTGGATGTTCCGACGTCTGATGAGCGGGATTCATAGACAAGTTCTCAACCTACTCAGGTGCAGAATGCTGCTTGAGCACAGGCGCGGCCTGAACGATGCCGCCCAGGCCTGCCTTCTCCCTCGCTCCCATGTCATACACTGTGTCTGCCTGATCCTTAGTTAAGCGGAGGGCGGCATAGATCAAATACGCGGTCGAGATCAGATACATCAAGCTGATTGACAATGCGATCCCCACGACTTGAAACCACCGCATGAACAGGTGACTGAAGATAAAGATCATGATCACATTGATAACGGTTCCCCACAACAACAGATGATTGGCCTTTAATGCAGAGACCAATCTGACGAGTAAGATGCTCAATACGAACAACGGGACTTGCAATAGATAGACGGCTTGCACCTGAGCCACGAGGTGGGTATCCCCCTCCGTGAATGCGCCCCGTTGCAGTACCAGTTTAATGAGCGGCTCGGAGAAATAAATAAGGAGGACAGTCAAGGGGATTGTCACTGCGAGGATGAGCCGCGCATAGGTTTTCAGCGTATGACGCACTCCGGCAACATCACCGATCGCCACCATCCGGGAGAAATGAGGCAATACCGATGTGCTGACGACGACTGCACCGATACCACAAAGCAGAAAGGTTGCCTTGCTCCCGTAGGCTAAGGCAGACACACTCCCGGGTGCCAGCATAGCCGCCATGGATTGAGCAATCAGCGCCGTGCTCCCCATCAAGAACGACGCCGCCACCGCCGGTGCATATTGACGAAACACTTGTCTGACGGCCGGACTGGCACCGTGCCAGCGAGGAATAATCGAAACCCCGTGCCGTATAAGCCCCCATCCCAATAACAAGGCTTCCATCGCCATGCCCACCACGGTCGCAATTGCAAGCACGACAATCCCATATCGCGCACCGACCGCAAGGAGAAGGAGTACCGTGAGAATGGAGGTCACCATGGGTATGACGGCGCCCAAGGCAACCCGCTCACCCGCGTTCAAGACCGCGTTCCAGACTGTCGCCAATCCATAAAAAAGCAACATGGGGAGCAGCAACAAGTACAGCCGACGCGTCAGTGCCAGCTTGTCGGGACTAAATCCAGACGCCAAGAGAGGAAGGACATAGGCGGCCAAAAGGGTCACCAGGACCGATGCCGCCATCACCAAAACAATAGTTGAGGTCATGACGCTGGAGAAAAGACGTTGAGCAGCTTCGCGCCCTTCCTGTTCCCGTACCTGCACATAGGTTGGGATGAGAGCCGCGTTAAGCGACCCCCCTATGAGTTCGACGACGAATTGAGGGAGAAGGAATGCCATGAGAAAGGCGTCAAACGCATCACTCGTGCCAAAGTGGTACGCCACGACCAGCTCTTTTACGGCGGCAGCCACCTTCACCACAAGGGTCAATCCGCCCACCGTCAGCATGGCGGCAAAGATGCGTGTGTTGACCGAACTATCCCGCCATGTGTGCCACCACTTCAATCTAAGTTGAATGATCGGAACCAGCGACCTCATCACGTACTTTTTGTCTTCGCTACAATTCCTATGGTCAGGTTCAGACTGCGTAAAGGGAAACCAGGGCAAATGCCGGTCACCTTGACGATATCGAAGTATCCGTTCACCTGCAGGACCAGTGATCGGTCGTCGAACCCTTTGTGTTCATGTCGCTTTACCTTATCAAGTCGTCCGATGACGGAATTCAGAAACTCTGCCGCCTCAATCGTGTCAAAGGGCATGTCCTGCATTCGCAATACCTTCTTTAATCCATGCTTGATCAAAAACACCACACCGCGCTCAATAGGGACAGTGATGAACAGATATCCCTTAATTACTTCGCTTAATCGCTTCAGATAGGGCTCCACAAGATCGGGCGGGACATGTTCCAGCGTTTCCATGCAGATACCGACGTCATATGGATGTTCAGGAACCGCAATATCGCTCGGCTTGAGACAGTGTTGAAATGCGACGTTCCGTTTATCTTTCCACTTGAGGCGCCCGAGGTCGAGGCCGCCTTCCCAATTCGCATCAAGGCCGAGGTACTGTTCGGGCTCGTCGTTCAGAAACTCGAGCGTTTTCCCATCGTGACAGCCTAACTCAAGAACTTTCATCCGCCGCAAGCGCAGCTCACGTACCTGCTTTTGTAACCAATAGAATCTGCTCCGGTGAATGAAGGACCAGTGACCTGAAAACAGTCTGTCGTTGTACGCATTCTCAATCATGGGCATGATCTACACCCAATCAGGTATCGATGAGATTCGGACAGGAAAACGTGTATTGAGCCTCGTTCGGCCGGCTCATTTAAATTGCTCAACTCGGCCGAACGTCATCGTCGGGTCGGGCGTGTCGGCAGATCCGAACGGCGGCAGAGGCGATTACTTGTTCGGCACAATCCATGCCCCCCGTTCTTGCAGGCTTTTAGAATGCAATCCGTTCCTATAATACGTCGAATAATACGGAAGGTCGGCGCCACGCGCCTTCTGGAGCACCAGTCCCAGAAATTTGCCGCCGGAAGTCGTGAGGCGCTGAATCGCGAGACGACATGCCTCACGCGTCGTCTCACCGGCGCTGACGACCAGGAGAACACCATCGACCTGTGGTGCCAACACGACCGGGTCGGTCACGGGCAAAACCGGCGGCGCATCGAGAATCACGTGATAACCTTGCTCTCGGTACCATTTTATAAGTCTGTTCATAGGCCTTGAATGCAGCAATTCAGAGGGATTTGACGGGCAATGTCCTCTGGGAATTACGGACAAGCCGGCCACATTCGTTTGATGAACAATCTCTTCGTGATCGGCGTCGCCCAACAAGAAATGGACAAGTCCCTTCCTAAGCCCATGACTATTTTCTAGGTTAAAGATGGGGTGTGGGTTCGGCTTTCGAAGATCGGCATCGATGAGCAACACCCGACGATCTTCCAATTGCGCCATGGCCGTTGCCAGATTCACAGCTAATGTCGTCTTACCTTCGTTTTCTCCAGGGCTCGTAATGAGCACGCTGGAAGGCAACTCTGGGGATGTAGACAGAAGCAAGCGGGTTCGGATTGATCGAAAACTCTCAGCGGCTGGGCCCGCTGAGGTGGTCAAGAGCTGGAACTGCCCGTCGGGGGTGTCGCTTTTTTGTAAGCGCGGCACCACACCGAACAACGAAATATTGGGTAGATACCGCTCTACATCGTCCGGATTCTTCAGGCTGCGATCGCGAGCTTCTAGGACCAACGCTGCGCCCACCCCCGTCATAAACCCGACCAAAAATCCCAATATGGTGTTTAGTTTCTTCTTCGGTTTCACTGGAAATGCGCTGGGAACCGCCGGGTCGGCAAGGTACACATTGCTGGGTCTCATTCCAGAAGAGAGATCCGCCTCTTTGGCTACTTTTAGAAAAATATCGTACAAATGTTGGCTGCTTTCAGCCTCACGCTCCAGGATACCCTGCTCAATACCGTACTGTTCCACATGGATCTTTTCTCTCTTGTTACGAGCAACCGCTTCCTTAATGGCTCGCTCGCGGCCGACCGCCACATCATATTCGTGTTTCATGGAGTCGTAGATCCGTTGCACTTCCTTCTGAAGCTGCTCACGGAGATCATGCAACTCAGACTTTGCACGTGCGAGCTTGGGATGGAGAAGACCGTATTTTTCCGACAACTCGGCGACTTGTCCGGACACTTTGATCTCTTGGGTACGCAAGGACTGAACCAGGGGGGAGTTCAGCACCTCGGTCGAAGAGTCCGGGTTCGACCAGGTAATCGACTCGTTCGAGGATTGACTGCGAAGGGCTGCCTTAATCTGTTCATATCGAGTCTGGGCCTCGGTTTTCTTCATCTCCGCCTTCACCAGTTCCGAATTCAACTCCGTGATTTTCTGGGCGGCGACGGTCTGGCGATTCTGCCCTTCCAGCAAGCCATGCTGAGAGCGGAACAGATAGAGGGCTTGCTGAGAAGCTTCGACCTTCTTACGCAACTCATCGAGGTGTTCGGTGAACCACTGCGCAGCCTTCTCTTTTGATATGGTACCTGCCTCTTGAGTCCTCTCTATGTAGACCGATGCAAGAGTGTTGGCGGCGTGCGCGGCGAACTTGGGATTTTCCGAGTTCACCGTGATGTGAGCCAATCTAGCTCCACGAACCGGCATGATGTCGATCTGTTGGCTGAACCGGGTGATCAGCAGATCTTCCTTTGCGTCCAGCGAAAGGTCTCCGGCTGTTGTACCCGACTGCCACAGTTTTTTCATGTTTTCGGGCACAAAGACCCATAGGCCCGCGCTTCCCGCTGTCTGCTCAGTCTTGTATTCCGGTTGCTCAGCAAGATTCAGCATACGCGCCGTCCGTTGAAGAACATAGTAACTCTTCATCAATTCAAAATGAGTCTGAAAGTATTCCGGGCTGATATCCTGAGGATAATATCTATCCTTCTCGAGCACCCCAGGGGCCTCCTGCTCGATCACAATCGTCGCCCGCGCCTGGAAGATCGGCTTCTGCAAATAAGACCACACGAGAGCCGCTATGGCAAACCCCGCCGCTAGGGAGATGATCAACCAACGACGCCGCCAACCGATGTTGACGTATTGAGCCAGTGTATGGTCAGCGCTTTCTGCAGAAGGTGATTGAAACGTGATGGCGTCTGCAGTCTGATTCATCAGCGTATGTCGATCCATAAATTGCCTTGGCCCGGATCATTAAACAGCCGTTCTTGCGAACGCGGTGCTCCTCTCAGCTCTGCACATCACATCGTTTCAAGGTTCGCAGACTTAGAAAAATGCCTGGACAGACAACATGATGGTGTTGGCGTGGTAGTTGAAATCATAGAGATTCGAATCTCTATCCTCAAATATGTATTGCAAGCTCGTTCCGACCCACTTGACGGCGCGGTAATTTAATCCCACAGCAACGTTCTTCAAGTGATCCGTTCTTGCCGGAGTCACCGACGTAGCGCCGGCAGGGGTAGAAAAGCGATCGTTTTCGTAGCCGAAATTGGCGGTGAAATCCAAGCGTTCCGACAAGGAACGGACGGCTGAAAGGTTGACTCCCGTGGCGGTGAAGAAAGACGTTCCGGAGACCACCGTCTGTTGTATAGTGCGGTAAGGTTGGAGCGTTATGGTTAATCTGGGAACAGGATTCCATAAGAGTCGTCCCATGAAAAACAGATTCTCCGCAGAATCCTGATCTCGTCGAAACACACTAAGCACGGGACCTGACTGATTGATTTGCGCCCTTGTGAATTTTAAAAACTGGTATCCGACGAGAAATTCACCGGTGGTGCCCCCACTGATGTCCCACCGTGCCCCGGTGCTGATGGTATAGATGGCATTATCCAAATTTTTGTTCTCATCGTAGATTTCCTGCCGCACACTAACGTCCAGCAGAGCGGAAGTGTTGGGTAATGCCTTCCCGGAAAGCGTCAGCCCGGCATAATTGCTGAGCCGGTCACGAATGATGCCTTGGTTATTGTTCAAGTAAGTCCACCGCAACGTCTGCATCGTGAGAGTCGCTCCAACCTGACCTCCTTCATAGGCGGTTCGCCCTGTGAAACCATTAGTCGTCCATTTATTCGGTTCAACCGCCTGGAGGTCGAGCGCACTCCCCCTCGGATCATGGCCGAGTTTGTGCTCCCCCTGCAAATCGAGCGTAATCCCGCTGGCCAAATTGAACTGGAACCTGCCGGATGCGGTTTGATCTTGAACGTTGTTGGAAGGCGTTCGATGATAGAATTGAATGTTCGTTCGATAATCCACGATGAACAGCTGTCGTTTGGCAAACGGCAGTTGTGCCTGTATGCCGGGAGCGAGCGTCGTAAAGAAATCACTCCGCTTGTCATTGGTTCGAAAGACATTGTCCGTATACATTTCGGCTACGCCCATGAACGGATGAAGGCGCAGTGGTCCTGTTTGAAGGCCTCCTTCCGGGACAATGGGCGATAGACTTCCCGGAAACATGGGATAGATACCGGTCCACGGAAACGTCGGAGTTCCATACAAGGATCCTAGAAGACTAGGATTGGCGAATTGCGAGAACCATAAGAATCCCTGGCCGCCCGTGAGAGGGTTCCCCGTCACGGGGATGGTTTGTTGACTCCAGCCTAGGCGTGGAGCAGCGATTGTAATCAGAACGACCAGAAAACCTGCAATAAATCGTGCACGACTGAACGACACCATTCCACATTCATTTACTGCGGAAATACACACCCCGAAGACCCGGAGTCTTCATAGGCGGGAGATCCAGGTTATAGAACAAGATACCCGTGAAAGCTTTCGCATCGCAGTATTTCCCTTTCGCAGAGCCTCAAGAATCCGCATCGCCATCAACATTCGCTTTTGGCGTCGGCAACCAGTGCGGCTCTGAGAGTCTGATAGTCGAGCGACAGCTCGGCGACTTGGCTCTTGAGTCGGCGATTTTCGACCTCCAGTGAACAAAGACGATCCTTGACCGGCTGTCCTTTCTCGGCAAACTTCGCTCTCCACCGGTACAAAGTTGTGGTCGAGACCCCATATCGGATTGAAACGTCCTTCACTGTTCGCCCGGCAACTATTTCCAGAAGAAGCAGGCGGATTTGCTCAGGGGTCAGCCGTGACTTCGCCATAGTCGTCTACTGTACCAGCTTCGCCCGCTGTCCAAGGAGAGTAAACAGAACAGACGAATGGAGGGTTCACTGCAGGGGAATCACTTCATCCATATCGATGTGAACGGTGGCGGCCTGCTGAATCAGGTGCACGCGGATGACAAGACAATCGTGGTTGGCCTTCCGGATCAACTGTCCCCGAACGCCGGTGAGAGGACCCCGTACCACCTCCACCAAAGCCCCTTCAGCCAGATAGTCGTGACGCTCGAAGGAACGCTCGCTTTCAGTCAATTTCCTGATCGCGGCGAATTCTTCCTCAGGAATCGGTTCCGGCACGACGGATCCTACGATGCGGATAATTCCGGGCGTCTGAAGAACGGGCAAGCTGTTCGTGAGGGAAAACCTAGCGAAACAGTAGCCGGAAAAGAGGGGGACCTCCGTCCAGACCTTTCGGTCCGACCATTGGCTCAATTTTCTCGCCAGCGGAAGAAAGGGTTCCACGCCGATGCCAGTCAGGCGATCCCGTACTAACTTTTCATGTCGGGAACGTGTGCTGAGCGCATACCAGCGAACGTTGGCATGGAGGCCTTCTGGAACAACGATTTGAGCGGCTGAACAAGGTACGTTCGACATAGCTTCGCCCTCTGAGTCCCAGGAACGAGGCTCGGTTTTACAGGCTTGTCTGTGGGTTCACATCGGATAAGAGTGCCTTTTTTTTCAGAGCTATGTAGTGAACAACGCTGATACTTTTGTGCCGGTTGGACTACCGATACGTGGCCCTTGAGAACGAGGAAAAGAATACGCGTATTAATTCTGTCGTAATTCCGCAGCAGTGTGGTCGTTTCACAGGAACGGGCCTGATAAGGACACTAGTGAAGGCACCTCGTAGATTAGGCCGTCTGCACATTCTTGTGCACCTAGGTCTGCCTTGCTGTTGAAGCGACCAATCTTTGTAAATCGGCAACCGGCAACGATTTTCATGGGTCCACTGCACACAATTCATTTGCCTGAAACCTGTCTTGTGTGCGATCATGCGGCCCCGTGCATGATCGATCAATCATCTATTTAACTTAATATATATTACGTAGTATTTCTACTATTACGTAGATCGATTGTGTTCGCTCGGCTCACGGCTGATGCTCGGTCAGGAGGCACATGATGAGCGGAATCAAGCAAGAAAAAACGACGACGGTCGCAGTCCTGAGCAGCAATTACCTCCTGCGCCTCGGCCTGCAAAAAATCGTGGAGACTGAAACATGGATTCGGCTCATCGATGGCCATCCCTCCGCCGGCATGACCATCGATGACATGCTGACGAACGAACAGCCACACATCATGATCGTCGATATGGAGATTGAGCGCGACGTCACCGGACTGGTTCGAAAAATCAAGGCTGCCGTCCCGCTCATCAAAATTATTTTATTGAGCGGATTCGATGATGCGGACTCCATCCAGCAAGCGTTCGGCCGCGGCGTGGACGGCATCGTTCTGAAGGTGCAACCCTCAGCCGTCTTGATCGCGACGATCGACTACCTCGCGCGCCATGCCGACGTCACCATGCCGCCGATCGGAAAAGTAGCGATGCCCATGACCATAGCCAACGCGCCTGAGCCTCCGGCCTCGATCGCCGGAAACCCCGATCCATTGAAGTGGCCGGACGGCTTGACCGACCGAGAGCGCGAAGTCATCAGATTGATCAGCCAAGGGCTCTCGAACAAGGACATCGCCGATCACCTGTGCATTTCGAGCATCACGGTCCGCCACCATCTCACCAGCATTTTCGATAAACTCGGCGTCTCCAATCGCCAAAAACTGCTCATCCGCGCACACCAATACGGAATCGTGGAACTGACGGCGCGAGCGTAAGAAGCGTATCCCTGATTCATGAGGTGCCTGTACAAAACAGGTCATGTCCCTCTCTCGCTGGTTCAAATCAGCAGGTTGGCACGAGATTGCGAGGGGAATCCTGGCTCAACGTATCCCCACCGCAAGATCGATGGGAAAGGACCTCACCACTGCAAATAGCCGGCGGGTCACAGGACGTGATTGAGATTTACTGGAAGCAGTGAATATCCCCGCGCACCTTTGAGGCGCGGGGTCGAGCACGGAGTGAGGAAAGGGGCGCTGGAGGTGAGTATCCGCTCGCTCAGATACGATAAAACGAAAAAGAGCTCGCGGTCGCGCAAGCGAGGTATGGAGCGGGCGATGGGATTTGAACCCACGACAACTTGCTTGGGAAGCAAGGACTCTACCACTGAGCTACGCCCGCCCCTCGATGTAGAGGAGCCGAATCCTACGCCGACGCCCGGCCTAAGTCAAGGTAACCGCCTTGACTCGGCTAGGCCTTATACTCCGCCACCGCAAACTTGCGGCGGCCGATCCGCAGGCGGAGCGGCTTCCCGGCAATCAAGGCGACAGCGGCGTTCGCATCGGTGAGTTTCTGTTCGTCGACTTCCACCCCACCCTGGACGATCAACCGCCTGGCTTCACTCTTGCTCGGCACCAACCCGGTCTTCGCAACCAAATCGACCAGGCCGATCGACGGAGCGGCGGCATCTTTCACATCCGACGATGTGAGCCGCACCTGCGCATCCGGTTGCTCCGGAAACTCGCGCGCTTGAAATTTCTGCTGGAACAGACCCCTGGCCTCGCGCCCCGCCTCTACCCCGTGGTAGCGAGAAACGATCAACTGCGCCAACGACTGTTTCGCTTCCATAGGGTGACCGGCTTTGACCAGGGCCAAATCCTCGGTGGTCAGCAATTCATAGTACCGATACATCAGCGTGTCGCTGATCGACATGAGTTTCCCGAACATGTCGGCCGGCTTATCCTCCAGTGCGATGTAGTTGCCGACACTCTTGCTCATCTTACGCACCCCGTCGGTGCCTTCCAAAAGCGGCATGGTGATGACCACCTGCGCCTCCTGCCCATAGTCCCGCTGCAGGTCGCGTCCCATCAGGAGATTGAACTTCTGGTCCGTGCCGCCCAGTTCCACGTCGGCCTTGAGCGCCACGGAGTCGTACCCCTGGATCAAGGGATACATGAACTCGTGGATGCTGATCGGCTTCTGCTCCGTATAACGCTTGTGAAAGTCTTCGCGTTCCAGCATGCGGGCCACGTTGTAGTGTGCGCTCAGCTCGATCAAGCCGTCAGCCGTCATCGCGCTCATCCAGCGGCTGTTGAATTCCACCTGTGTCTTCTTGGGATCCAATATCTTGAAAATCTGGCGCTCGTAGGTCATGGCATTTTCCAGCACCTTTTCTTTCGAGAGCGCGACACGGGTCTCCGACTGGCCGGTGGGATCGCCGATCATACCGGTGAAGTCGCCGATGAGAAAGATCACCTGATGCCCGAGGTCCTGAAAATGCTTGAGCTTGTGGATCAGAACCGTATGGCCGAGATGGAGATCCGGCGCCGTGGGATCGAACCCCGCCTTTACTCGCAACGGACGCTGCTCCTTAATCGAACGGGCCAGCTTCGATTCCAGCTCGCTCTGCTGAATCACCTCGACCACTCCTCGAAGGATGAAGTTGAGTTGTTGCGTAAGAGATGTCACAGCGTTCCTTTGTGTGGAGAAAGCGATCTGGTATTGGTCACCAGGACATGGGGACGCAGGCGGTCGAACTTCTTGCGGCCGATCCCCTTGACCTCACGCAGATCTTCAACTTTGGTGAAGGGGCCGCGCAGGTTGCGGTACTCGATCACCCGCTGCGCCAACTTGGGACCGATGCCGGGCAAGGCCTCCAGATCCGAAAGGCTTGCCTGGTTGAGATCGACCCGGCGCGGCAGGTTCTGATTCGCCGCACGTGATTCATCAGGCAGCCCATCGCCTGCGGCCGGCGATTCAGATTCCTCTGCCTTCCGTGGGGCGTCACGATCCGATCTATCCGGCAGAGGATTCACCGTATCAACCGGAAGGCTCGCTGTCTGCGAACTGCTCGTGAGCTGCTGTGGCACGGTCGGAACCGGCACGGCGACCGGCTGAACCGATCGCTGCACCACCTGCCTCCCCGGTGTCACAGAGGCGATCCACAGCAATGCGCCCAGCGTCACGGCCAGCATCGCGAGCTTGATGAGGAGCGATTGCACCATATCAACATTGAACCAGATGGCCGGTGTGACGATGATGCATGTGACGGAATCGCTGTTGCACCGGTTCAGGGCTTCACCGGCGCCATCAGGTCTCTCGCTTGCGCGCCAAGTGAATGGCCAGACCATGGACATCCTCCATGGCTTCCATGAGGCCTTCCGCGAATGTCGGATGCGCGTGAATCATGTCCGCGACTCGGGAGGTGGTGGCACCCACTTGCATCGCCAAGGCCGCTTCATGAATCAAATCCGTCGCATGGGCGCCGAGGATGTGGACGCCGAGAATCCGATCGGTGTCCGCCTCCGCGATGACCTTCACCAACCCTTGGATGTCTCCCGTCGCCTGCGCTTTCCCCAACCCGCCATAGCGGAACCGTCCGATCCGGAGCGCCTGTTGTGGATCTTTCCCGGCCGTGAGACAGCGGTCCCGGGCTTCTTGTTCGGTGAGTCCCACCCGTCCGATTTCAGGTAACGTAAAGATGCCCGTCGGGATGACCTCATAGTTGATCGAGCGAGGGCGGCCCAAGAAATTTTCTGCCGCCACCTTTCCCTGCGCCGACGCGACATGCGCCAGCATCGCCTTGCCGACCACATCGCCGATCGCGTAGACGCCCGGCACGTTCGTTTCCATCCGGTCGTTCACGACGATTTCTCCGCGCACCCCCACCTGCACCCCGACTTTCTCCAGCCCGATCCCGCGCGAGTTGAACCCTCGCCCGACCGAGACCAACACCTGCTCCACATTGAGCGACAGGCCGTCGCGTATATGGGCCGTCACCCTGTCCGGCTGTTTGACGATGCTGTCGACCGTGACAGCGGTTCGAACATCCACACCCCGCTTCTTCAACTCACGTTCCGTCATCTGGCTGATCTCTTCATCCTCCAGCGGCAACAGGCGCGGCAGGAGTTCGACCAGGGTCACCTGTGTCCCGAGCCCGCTATAGAGAGAGGCGAACTCACAGCCTTCCACCCCTCCGCCGACGATCAAAAGGCTCGCCGGAATGTCCGCGAGGTCCAGGGCCTGCTTGCTCGTGATGATCCTGGTTCCGTCGATGGGAAAGAGCGGCAGGTTCGGCCAAGAGGAGCCGGTGGCGATCATCACCCCGTCGGCCGTGACCTGAACGTCGCTGCCGTCCTGCTTGGCGACGCGGATCGTGCCGGCATCCAGCAACGCACCGGTTCCCTCCACATGTTCGATGTTCCAGGTCTTGAAGAGCGTGGCGATCCCCCTGACCAACGTGGACACCACTTTGTTTTTTCGGGCGACCATGGCGGCGGGATCGTAGGTGATGGGGCCGTTGAGAAGGAGACCGACCTCCTTGGCCTTCTTGGCCTTATCGCCGAGTTCCACGACCGACAACAGGGCCTTGCTCGGAATGCAGCCGCAGTTCAGACAGACGCCGCCGAGCGCCTGGTTCTCGATCACGGTCACGCGCGCCCCCAGCTGGGCCGCACGAATCGCCGCTACGTAACCGCCGGGACCGGCACCGAGAATCGCGAGGTGTTTCGGCATGAGAATTGATTCAGTAAACCATTGCCGAATGAGTCATTGATCGAAACCCCAATGATCCGATGATGCAATGGTTCAATGTTTCTGCTTGCTCAAAAACTCTTCGTACTGGGCGGCGGACATGAGCTGATCCACTTCAGTCGGGGCCGTGAGATCGACCACGGCCATCCATCCCTTGCCGTAGGGATCGGAATTGACGGCCTCGGGATGGTCCTTGAGGTCTGCGTTGATCTTCGTGATCGTCCCGCTGACTGGTGTGTAAATGGTGGAGGTGGTTTTGGTCGATTCCACTTCGCCGATCTGCTGGCCGGCCGTGACCGTCGTGCCGACTTTCGGGAGGTCGATGAAGACAATGTCGCCCAACGCATCTTGGGCGAAATGGCTGATCCCGATCGTCGCCTGCTTGCCTTCGACGCGGGCCCATTCATGTTCCTGGTGGTAACGAAGATTGGACGGTATCATGACACTCCTCTCGGCGGTTACTGAAACGTTCAGTGCGGAATGACCCTGCGCGCACCTTTATGGGAAACGTTGTCCTGCCCGATGATGCCGCCGGATCGTAAAAGCTGCGGGACGCTTTGTCAAGGAACCGGCTCGTTCGACACCGGCACAAAGACGAGGTGGCGAATGTCGGGCGTACGCAGCTCATCTGCCTGCTGTGCGAGCCCCGTGAACATCCCGCCCCCATGCTCGGCCGGCGTGCGGAGCAACACCCACCCTTGCGGCAACGTTTGCGGTTCGCCCTTCGCCTCCTGCACGACATCGCGGCTCCACCCCTTGTAAGAGCCGGCGAAGGACCGGACATCCGACGCCTCGCGGGATGGCCCTCCCAACAATAGGTCGAATCCACGCCGACGCGCTTCCGCCGCATCTTCTCCATAATTCACCAGGGCGGAAGCCGGGTTGGATAGGGCCTCCGGATGGATCTCGATCATCAGGCGCAGACGCGGGAAGGCCTTCTGAAGATAGGCCCTGAACCGTGCCAACACTTCGAGTTCCTGGCGCGCCTTCCACCCCACCCAGCGCCAGAGGGTTTTGTCGGAGGCCGGCGCCGCCTCATTCGGGCGTAGTGCCATGTGATCGCGAAGGGCCTGCGCCACATCGGAGGCCGGTTGATGGAAATGGGTTTCGAATCGGCGCAGCACGCCGTCGCTCACTTCATACGCAAAACTATTCTCGGCCCTGGCGCGAAAGACCACCCCATCCACTCCACTCTTTGCAAGGTCCAGCAGAAACTGAGCCATCGGCTGCTGGACGGAGGAAGACAGCAGGTCGAACTGCCTCCAGGGGTGGATCTTGCGTCTGGTCGGATCGTAGATGCGCATCAAGGAATCCGGACGGCGGTCTGAGAGGGGCGAATGAAACAGGTCGATGACCGCATAGACGGACAGGCCCAGCTCGTGGGCTTGCGGCACGATCACACTGTACCAGTCGACTAGGACCGGCCCGCGTGACGTGGCAAACAAGGCGCCCCCTTTCTCGTCTGATGACTGACCGGCTGGGGCGGAACCGACCGGGACAGCGAGCCTGGTGAAGGACGAGTCGGGAGTGGCATCCAACAGGATGGCGCTGATCCCCTGCGCATTCAACTGTCGCACCCAGGATTCGACTTGAGACATCGGCGGCAGACTCTTGAAGGGGACATACAGGGCCGTATGGCCTGACTTGGCGCCGGTCGACAAGGCCGTCTGATTGCGCAAGGTCTCAATGCGATGTGAGGCGCGATCGGCATAGGAACTCCCGGTGGACGCGGGCACGCCCTCCGGACCGGCCAACGTGCGGTATTCTTTCACCGCCGCCGTCACCTCGCCCATCTGTTCGTAGGACTGCCCCAACTCCCAATGGGCTTCCACAGCGCGGCGGGATTTGGGATAGGTCGTGAGGTACCGTTCGTAGAGATGGATGGCGGCGGAATACCGACCGTCGGAGAAGGCGGTGGAGGCCTGGTACCACAGCCTTCCCTCGGCCTCGATCGCCGGGTTATCGACCGGCTGTGCGACGGGAGCCGGGGGCGTCTCCGCGCAACCGGCACAGATCAGCGCCATCACCGTCAGGACCAGCCGACAGAGAGCGGCTCGACGGCCGAGTTGAGACCGTCGAACATCGATTGCGTGAGGAATGTCCGCGCTCAACGCGCCCCTACCCGACCAGCTCCATTTCGGAAAAGAAATACCCGATCTCGAATTTGGCCGTGTCCGGTCCATCCGATCCATGGACCGCGTTGAATTCGATATTCGCGCCGTGGGCCGCACGGATGGTGCCGTTCTCCGCCTTGGCCGGATCGGTCGCGCCCATGAGTTCGCGGTTGACCTTGATCGCATTGTCCCCCTGCAACACCAGCACCACGCAGGGCCCCGACGACATGAAGGTGCAGAGGCTGTCGAAGAAGGGTCTGGCCTTGTGCACGGCGTAAAAGCCCTGGGCCGTCGCTTTCGACAACTGCATCAGCCGCATGGCCACCGGCTTCAGCCCCGCCTTCTCGTATCGATTGATGATGTCGCCGACGGCGTGCTTCTTCACCGCGTCCGGCTTGATGATCGCAAGGGTACGTTCACTCATGGGTCGTCGGGCTCCTTCAGCTAGAAAATATCGGAACGATGGCCTTCGAAAAAAACTCTTGCGGCATTATAAAGAAGCGTCGGAAGTGCTGGCAAGATAAAGGGCCGATGATGAAGAAGAGAAAAGGATACAGGTCTTCCGCTAGGACCGGAAGACGCCCGCGAGCCTTCCCGGCTTGAACACTCCCCGTTCCGTGATGATGCCGGTAATCAGCTCGGCGGGGGTCACGTCAAAGGCGGGATTGAACACGTCCACCCCTGCCGGTGCGACGGGATGGCTGCCGTGAATCGATGTGACTTCGAGGGGATTGCGTTCTTCGATGGGAATGTCGGCGCCGGTCTTGCTGTCGAGGTCGATGGTCGAGTACGGGGCCGCCACGTAGAATGGAATCTTGTGCGCCCGCGCCAGCACCGCCACGGAGTAGGTGCCGATCTTATTCGCCACGTCGCCGTTGGCGGCGATGCGGTCCGCGCCGACGACACAGACATGAACCTTACCCTGCCGCATCAACGCGCCGGCCATGTTGTCCGTAATCAACGTGACGGGGATCTTGTCCTGCATCAGTTCCCAAGCCGTGAGGCGTGCGCCCTGGAGGACCGGCCTGGTTTCGTCGGCGATGACCCGGATCTGTTTGCCTTGTTCCCAGGCCGCCCGAATGACACCGAGCGCCGTCCCGTATCCCGCCGTTGCCAGCGCCCCGGCATTGCAATGGGTCAGGATGGTCTGGCCGTGCTGAATCAACGGGGCGCCATGTTGTCCCATGGCTTTGCAGAGCGCGATGTCTTCATCAAGGATCGCTTGAGATTCTTCGATCAACTCTTCTTGAATCACCGCTGTTGATTGGTCACGGAGCGCCGCCACCTTCTGTTTCATCCGGGCGATGGCCCAGAAGAGATTCACGGCGGTGGGCCGGGACGCAGCCAAATGGGCACAGATCTCTCCGACCGCCCGTTCGAACTCCTCGTACCTTGTCTGCTTCAGCGAACGAGCCCCCAACGCCACTCCCATGGCTGCCGTCACCCCGATCGCCGGGGCGCCACGGACCTTCAACTCGCGGATGGCCAGTGCCACGGCACGATAGTCGCGGCAGTCCAGGAACTCGACTTGCGTCGGCAATCGGCTCTGATCCAGCAGACGCACAGCCCCGTCTTTCCACTCGACGGTGGGCACCATGGGCACAGACTCCGTTAAATATGAGAAGGGACCCTATCGCCGTCTCGTGGACAGCTCGAGAATCGTGACCATCATGACGATCAGGCAGGCTTGGGTCAAGAGCAGGATCGCCTCGCCGGTGCCGGCATGGCGCAAGGCCAGCGCGGACAGGCCGAGACAGATGGTGAGGGTGAAGATCATGGCAATGCTGGCTTGGCGGCTGCCGAGAGCCCGCTCCAGGCGATGGTGCAAATGATCCTTGCCGACATAGGCCAACCACTCGTGCAGCGTCTTCACCTTGCCCGTCGCAATACGCTCCACGGTAATGTGGACCATGTCGTAGATCAGCACGCCGAAGATCAACAACGGGTTGCTGAAGGAGACGATCGGATTGTTGTCCGCCCAATTGCCCTTGACCGCCAGGCAGGCCAAGGTGAAGCCGAGGAAGGTCGAGCCGCCGTCGCCGAGAAAAATCAACGCCGGGTGCGTGCCGCGAAAGTTGTAGGGGAAAAATCCCATGCAGGCGCCGATGACGGCGATGGAGAGCCAACCCAGACCAGGTTGATCGGTTTCAAACGCCACCAGCCCCATGAATCCGGCCATGAGCATCGCAAGCCCGGTCGCCAGGCCGTCCATGCCGTCGAAGAAGTTGAAGGCGTTGGTGATGCCGATGATCCAGAACAACGTGAGCGCCACATTGGCCATGTCGCCCAGCAGCCCGGCGGGAAACAGCGTGAGGACCTTGCCGGTGACGATCACGATGCATGCCGCAACCACCTGGGCCAGGAGTTTGACGGCCGCAGAGAGTTCCCGCACGTCGTCAAAGACCCCGACGATCAGGAGCAGGGTCCCGGCGAGGAGGATGCCGAGCATGCCGTCCGGCACAATGGAGTTCAGCAACACGGAGGCGATGAAGCCGAAATAGACCGCGATGCCGCCCAAGCGAGGCGTCGGCTGCCCATGCACCCGCCGTTCAGAAGGCAGATCCATGAGTCCCCATCGGCGTCCCACATGCACCAGTATCGGAGTGAGGGCGCCTGCTCCCAAAAAAGCGAACAGCAGCACATAGAGCCACCGCAACCCCTGTACGATGAACAGCTCTCGAATCCAGGGCATCGTGAGGGCGAGGGTCCCCAGCATGGCGGCAATTGCCATGGGCGCCAACGTTCGCCGGTTCGTCGGATAGTACGGCGCGGTGAGGTCGGTCTCCATCGGTTTCACCTGAGTTCTTCCCGTAGAATCTGTGCGACCAGCCTGACCTCGTCTTCCGTCATGGAGGGGTGAATCGGCAAGGAAATGGCCGTGCCGTCGGCCTCATCGCTGGCCGGAAAATCCGGCAACTCGAGATACCGATGCAGGGGACGGAACACCGGTTTGCGGCATTGCACTCCCCGATGGGCGACCCGCGAGAGGTAAGTTGTCAGTTCATCCGGCGACTGCAGCCCTTTCGGGAGCCGCACCACGAAACGGTAATAACAATGGGTGCGGCCGGAGGGGACGGCTGGCAGGGTAAAGATGTCCGTCGGCAACGTCTCTCGATAGACTGCGGCCAGCGCGGCCCGCCGCTCAAGGAAGTTCCCCAGCTGGTTCAGCTGCGCCGTTCCCAGTGCCGCCTGCAGATCCGTCATCTTGCAGTTGAAGGCCGCGGCATTGAGCGACGGCGCCTGGTCATACTCACGAAGCGCACGCGCCCGTTCGAGCAACACCTCATCGTTGGACAACACCATCCCCCCCTCTCCGGTGCAGAGCAGCTTGGTGGCGTAGAACGAACAGACGGTCAGCAGGCCGACCGTGCCGACCGCGCGCCCCTGCTCCGTGGCGCCCAAGGTCTGTGCGCAATCTTCGATCAGGGGAATGCCCAGGGATTGCAACGCCGTGAGGTCCGCCGGCAACCCGAACAGGTGCGGGACGATCACCGCGCGTGTCCGCGACGTACGAGCCTTGCGGACTTTCTGCGGATCCAGGTTGTAGGTCACCGGATCGATGTCCACGATTCTGGCTTGCGCGCCGACGCGTTGCACCGCCAGCCAGGGAGCCGAGCAGACGTAACTGGGGAGAACGACATTGTCGCCGTGCGCGACCCCGAGCGCACGCAACGCGACTTCCAACGCGACCGTGCCGGAACCGACGGCGACGCCGCCCCGCAGGCCGAGATAGGCCGCCATGCCCCGTTCGAACTGCGCGACCGCCGGGCCTTCCGCCACCTGACCGGACCGCAGCACCTCGGTGACGGCACGGATTTCTTCTGGTCCCAAAGAGGGTCTGGAATGCGGGATCATCGCCATCGCATCACGGGTCGATATTAATGAAGAGGCGCAGGGGAATAAAGCCCTCGGCGTTTTTGACACGTCCTTGAATGCCGCGGAAATGCGCCGCGGATCGGATCACATCGACGATGCTCAACCCCTCGATATTGGTCTTCTTGACCTGCGAGGCATGGGCCTGAATCGCGGCGATCTTTTCTTCAAGCACCTGATCGATGTCCACGAAAACGGTCGGCGCGAAATTCTGTGTGGTGGGACCTTCATAGAACAACACGTTCTTGGTGTAGCGCGTGGCCGTCACGGTGCTGACGGCGAGATGGCGGTGATCCTGGTGGGTGTCGTCGTGGTAGTTGACGAAGATGAAATGGGGTTTGACCGCATCGACGACCTGTTCCACCTTGTGGATCACCTCGCGGTCGAGCGGCACCTCCGTGTCGGGATAACCGCCCCAATAGATCTTTTCTGCACAGAGCAGTTTGGCGGCCTGAGCCTGTTCACGTTTGCGTATCTTCGAAGACGCGCCCTGGCTGCCGTCGGTCATGATCATCAGGAAGATCCGATGTCCGTTCTGGGCATACTTGACGAGCGTGCCGCCGCACCCAGCCTCGATATCGTCCGGGTGAGCGCCGAGCGCCAGGATCCGCATGGGGTTGACCGATCGCTGTCCCATTCCATCCTCCCTCAAGCTTCGATCGCCGCCCGCGCTCCTTGGGCCTGTCGTGCCTGCCGCAAGAGCATCCCTGCTTCCGGTCCATGGCAGAAAAGAAGGTCGACGGCCGACAGGGCGGGCATGAATGGATCGTAACATTGTACGTAGAAGGGATGATGAAAATACTGCATTTCCAGCCGGAGTCCGGAGGCCAGAAACCGCGGCCGGTTCATGTAGGCGTCCGCTCCCGGACCACAGAGGTATCGATCGGCCCCGACGGTGCGACAGATGTCGATCAGGCGATCGGTGGCGTCCTCCCGCAGGTCGTAGTCCGACGCGAGATGAATCGGGGTCGTGATGTGGAACGATTGCATCAGCCAGCGAAGGACGGCCAGGTTGAGCGCGCTCAGGTTCGTCCAGGAGCGTTCATACAGGGCCCGCAGTTCACCGAGGTAGGGTTCCCGATAGGGAGCGCGCGCATAATGCAGGTCCAATGCTCGCAGGTGCCGCGCTTTCCAATTCACCGTCGCATTGATGCCGACGTCGTTCACCCGCTGACCGAAACGGTGGAGGACCGGCACCGTGAGCCATTGCCACCCCTGGGCCGTGCGGATCCGGTTTCGATTCTGCCATTCGTTTTTCTTGAACTGCACATTGTCCAACGCCACGAAGAGATCCGCCTGGTCGATCTTGTCGAGGTAGCCCAACCAGGGAAGAAACTGTGGTTGATGAATCGTCACCCGCATCTCAGCCCCGCCCCCGGAACGGTTCGACATAGATCGGATTACTCAATAACTCCCCCACCCCGCCGCCCGTCACTTCGAGGCGATAGGCCGTCGGCTGGTCCGGCGTGACTGTCTCGTCCGCCATCTGGAACTCCAGCGGGGTCTGGCCTTTCCTTGTCGCAAGGACCTGTCCCGACCGGATGACCCGCAAGGTGACGGCATGGGCAGCCCGATCCGTGGCCGAAAGGCGGACCAGGAGTCGTACCGGTTCACCGCCGATGCGGTGGACCACGGCTCCGACCGTCGCCTGGAAGGGCGACGAATCGGTGCTGATCTGAAATTCATCCAGCTTCAGTCGAAACCCCTTCGCATAACGCTCGACGGCATAGGCGCGCCCCTGCGTGAGCGCATCCAGAATCCCTTCCGGCGTGTGCTGTTTCACCCACAAGACGGTCAACACCTGATCCAGCTCTTTCTTGGCGTGGTCCGGGCTGTGGAAGGCGATCTCGCCGACCATGGCAGGACGTTGCGGCCGTTGCCTGGTTTGGTACAGATCGATGAGTTGATCCCAGAGACCACCGGGGACCTGGGCCGACCGCGCTTCCTGATAAAGCCCGCCGAAACCAGCATAGCCCTCTGTGAGCATCAGCGCGTCCGGATGGGGATCGGTCTTGATCGTCACGGTTCCCAGGGGACCGAACGAGGCGGTCCGGAAATCCTTGGCTTCCGGCAACGACCATAGGGCCACCGCCCCTTGCGCCGCGACCCTGTCGATCAACGCCTGATAGGGCCGGAACCCAAGGTGTTCGTCGTACTGGCTGAATGGGGGGACCCTCAGCGGCCAGGCGTTGTACAGCAACACGCCGGCGACCACCATCATGAATAGGGCCAAGACGATAGCGAAGCAGCTCCTTCTTCCTGTCGCTTGGTCTGCAAGATCAACAGCGCGTGGTCGAGGGTAGCCCATCCAGATGGCCGACCCGAACAGCAGGACCGGAAGCAGTCCAGCAAGCCACCGCCGGTCCGTGCCATAACTCTCTTCGTTGCCCAGGGCCGGCAAGGTGCGATAGGCCTCCTCATTCATCAAACCGAAGATGAGCAGGTTGCGTTGGGCGTCGTGCATGGTGAGGTTGCGGCCGAGCAACGAGCCGGTCCAATAGTAGTGGGGCGCCACTTCGACACCGGGAATCAACAACACCGTGGGATGTTTGGCCTGTACCTCCGCCACCTCCTGCAAATACCGTCCGATGCCGTACGTAGCGAGCGAGGGAAAGGACTGTTGCACCTTCACCGACTGTTCGAATGGTCTGAGCCCATACTCATACCGCAGGACGAGGTTCTCGGTCAGCAGGATCGCATCGATACCGAGCCGTTCGGCACGCTCGGCCAGGGCTTCGAGGGTCAAGGTACCGGTACTGGCGGTACTATGGACATGTACTGCCGCGACAATCGGATGATAGGCGGCAGAAGGCGACAGCTCCTGCCCCCACAGGGCTCCGGCAACGACGAGGCCCGCCAGAAAACAAACCAAGGCGATCCGAAGGCAAACGGGGCCTTGCCGTTTTCGTTGCCGACTGATTACCATGCGCCCACCTCCACCAAGGTCTCCTGATAGAGCCGCTCGAGCGCCTGCACCATCGAATCGGCAGAAAATCGTTCCGTGATCGCCGCCTGCGCCGCTCGACCGAGTCGTTCGGCTTCCTCGGGACGACGCAGCAACAGACGAAGGGCATCGGCAAGCGCCGCACTATCGGCAGGAGGAACCAGCAGGCCGGTACGATCGTGGTCGATCAGGGCCGGGACCCCGCCGACCTTCGTGGCAATGACCGGCAAGCTTGCCGCCATCGCTTCGACCAGCGCCCGTCCCATCCCTTCGTTCAACGACGGCAGGACGAACAGGTCCATGGCGCTCAAACAGACCTCGACATCGGCGCGATGACCGACCAGGTGCAGGACTCGTGGTATCCCCAGCTCTGCGGCCAGTCGTTCAAGGCTCGGCCCGAGACCACCGCTGCCGACAATGACCAATTGCAGCTGTGGAAATTCCTGTATCAACCGGGCGACGGCCTCGACCAGATATCGATGGCCCTTGATGTCCGTGAGCCACCCGACCGAGCCCACCACGAACGCGTCGGGCGGGCAATCGAAAAGAGCCGGCTTCTGTCGGGCACCCCGGTCCTGCCGCCTGAACCGATCGAGATCGATGCCGCTGGGAATCACCGCAAAGGTCTCGGCCCGCCCCACAGCACGCTGAAGATGGTCCTCGCGTTCGGATTCCGTCAACGCCACCAGGCGCTGGGTGAACCGGCTGAGGAACCGTTCGATGAAGAGGAAGAGCCGGCTAAGCAGCGGGCTGAAGTGGCCGTAAAAAATGTGGCCGTGCGGAGTGTGGATCACCGCCGGCACCCCGGCGATCCTGGCTGCGAGCCGCCCGAGCAGGCCGGCCTTCGACGTGTGGGTATGGACCAACGCCGGCTTTTCACGACGAAACAGGACGATCAACGACCAGAGGGCCTGCAGATCCGCCCACGGCCTGATCGGACGTACGAGTGTCGGAATCAACTGCCGTCGGATTCCGCATCGATCGAGCCTGCGGCAATTGGCATCGGTGGCTGCTTGGCCCCCTTGCGCATCCCATCGGCCTGGCCATCCTGCCACGACCATCGGAGTGAATCGGGTCTTGTCGTGGCGGAGCGCCGTCACCATGGTGTTCTCTGCCGAGCCTCCATGGTCCAACCTTGTGATGACGTGAATGATGCGGTGGGGTTCTCTATCCATCTCTCTCGCCTCTACGCAGCCCTCTGCATGTCCGTGCGAACGAGGTGCGATAACGCCAGGTCCAGCTCTTCGCAATGGCGCTTCCAATTGTAGACCTGCTCCACCAGCTTCCTCCCCTTGATCGAGAGGCGGCCTCGCTCGGCCGGCTCGGAACGAAAGCGGGTGAGTATGCGATCGATCGCCTTCGCCAGGGCCGCTCCGTCTGTGCCTTCCGCTACGAGCAACGGGTCGAGGCGCCCGACGACTTCCGGGAGCGCCGCCACAGGCGTCGAAAGGACCGCTGTCCCGCAGGCCATAGCCTCCACCGTGACGAGACCGAATCCCTCCAGCTGCAACGTCGGCATCACGACGAGATCGGCCGCCTGATAGTACTGTTGCAAGCGCGCTTCGGAGACGAATCCCAACAAACGCACCTGTCGCTCAAGACCGTATCGAGCAATGCGTGCCTCCAGCGCACCCCGAAGGGGTCCTTCGCCGCCGATCAAGACCAACAGAGCCGGATGGCGCTCCCTGAGGCGGGCGACCGCATCGATCAAATGTTCAAGCCCCATGCGGGGCACCAGATTGCGGACGGTGAAGAGCACAGTCTGTTCCCCTGCGAGTTCGAGGGCCCGTCGCACGTCCGCCCTGGACAGAGGGGGCATGAATTGTTGCGGATCGACGGCACCGGGAATCAGGCTGATCCGTTGGGCGGGAATCCCGTGGACCTCCATGATGCGCCGGCGCATGAACTCGCTTAAGACGACCACGCTCCGGCAACGACGTATGACGAACCGTTCGATCCCCTGCCGCAACAACACATTCGCCTTCCATCGTAATTGAGAACCTGTGCCATCGCCCGGTGCCACCCTTGTCATGAACTCCTCGTGGGCCAGGGACAGGCACATGTAGGTCCATGCTTGGACCTGTCGAGGACGTTGCAGCATGGCGCCGAGCCCGGCCAACGCTTGATGAACGATCGCCACGTCGATCGGCGCCGCCTCGGTGGCCCGGTCGAAGGCTGCCACCGATCGTCGAAGCGTCGAGGCGACGAAGGACGGTTCATGCCGGCGATCGACCTGATACCGATGTTCTGCGACAGCGTCGATATCGGCCCGTTCGGGATCGTCCTCGCGGCGCGCCCTGGTGATAAGCGTGACGTCATGGCCTCGCGCGTGCAACCCCAGAGCCTGATGCCGCAAGACGCGTTCAGCGCCGCCGATCACGCGCTCCGCGGAGACTTCCGCAAACATGACGATCTTCACAGAACCTCTCCGTTCGTTGCTACCGGCACCGGCAGGGCTGCCAGTTCCCGCTGCCACAATTCCAGCACCAACAGGGCGTAGATCTGGTCGGCAAAGTTGCGCCTGCCGCTCTGGTGTTCAGCCAGCACCCAGCGGACATAGGCGGGATTCACATCGCCGCGCTCTCTCATCCGGGACTCCGTCAAGAGGTCCTGCACCATCGGTTTCAAGTCCTCCCGCAGCCAACGGGCGAGCGGAATGCGGAACCCGTATTTGGGGCCATCGACCACCTCGGCCGGCAACAGCGACCGCACGGCATCCCGCAGAAACCCCTTGAGCCGCCATCGTGAAAACCGCAGGGCCGGAGGCAGGGTCTGGGCGAATTCCAGCAGCAGGTGGTCGCAATAGGGAACACGCACCTCAAGGGAATGTTGCATGCTCATGCGATCGGCCATGCGAAGCAAATCGTCGGGCAAATAGGTCTGGAGGTCCAGGCCGGCGGCCCGGTCGGTCGGATCTTGCGACGGCCAGCGGTCGAACGCCGTCTGACGCGAGTCATCACCCTCACCGATGTCGGTTGCGGCAAGCCACTCAGCATTGAAGGCCGCCAGCCCCCATTCGCGCGGGAGAAACGTCATCCAGCGCACATACTGGTCCGCCATGGGAAGTCCGCCGTCGAGCAGAAACCGCCGGATGCGGCCGAAGGGATCGCGGCCGCCGGTCCCTTCCGGAATGGCCGGTCCGAGGAATTCACCGATCCAACCACGCAGGGACGGGGGCAACCGACCGTACAGACCGGCGGCCCGGAGGCCCAGGTACCGGGGATACCCACCGAAGAGCTCGTCGCCCCCGATGCCGGAGAGGGCGACTGTCACGCTGCGCCTGGCCAGTTCGGAGACGAGATAGGTCGGAATCGCGCAGGAATCCGCGAAGGGCTCCGCCATGCCGCGCACCACGGCCGGGAGCAGCGAGGTCACGTCCGGCTTGATACGCTCTTCCACATGGTCGGTATCGAAATGGCCGGCCAACCTTCGAGCCCGATCCAATTCATTATAGGAGGCGTCGGCGGGATCGTCGTAGCCGATCGAAAAGGTCTTGATGCGCCCCCCGGCAACCTGCCGCATGAACGCCAACAGGGTGCCTGAATCCAGGCCTCCGGACAGAAACAGGCCCAACGGAACATCGCTCACCAAATGGGCGCGGACCGTTTCCTGGAGCAGTTTGCGCAGCTGCTCGACGGCTTGCCCCTTGTCTACCCGCCGTTCCGGCGCCGGCGCCGGTTCCGGTCTCCAATAACACTCCACCTGTACCCTTCCCCGTTCGATCCGTACCAACTCGCCCGGCTTCACCTCGAACAGCCCTTCGTAGATGGTGGCCGGTCCTGGGATGTACAGATAGGTGAGGTAGTCGGCAAGTGCCCGCTGGCGAATCCGACTGTCGGCCAACGCCGACCGCAGCGAAGGCAATTCGGAGGCGAAGGCGACGGCATGGTGGCCGCCCGGCATCGGCATGGAGGCATAATACAGAGGCTTGATCCCCATTCGGTCGCGAACCAGCAGCAGGCGGCTGCACGTTCGATCCCAGAGCGCATAGGCGAACATGCCGCGCAGCTTGTGGATCCCCTTTTCACCCTCTTCTTCGTAGAGATGCACCAACACTTCACTGTCGCACTGCGAGGTGAAACGATGGCCCTTCCGCATCAGGTCCACCCGCAACTCGCGATAGTTATAGATCTCCCCGTTCATCACGGCCACGACGGTTCCGCTCTCGTTCTGCACCGGTTGCCTGCCGCCCTCCGGATCGATCACGCGGAGTCGCCGGATCCCGAGCGCAACCTCCGCGTCCCGATACCGACCCTCTTCATCCGGACCACGGTGAACGAGTCGCCGCAACATCCCGTCGAGCACCGCAGGGTCCGCCGATCCGCTATGGCCGCAAATTCCACACATCGATGACCGTCACTTATCCGGGTAAGTCGGCGACCCCTGCCCCTGTTTCTGTTCCAACTGTTTGCCCCGCACCATGTCCAAGGGCTGATACCCCCGAGGCTTCTGGTCATAATAGGAACGGAGGAACAGGGCCAACGCGAGCGCGAGAAAGGCGGTCACGAGGGACAAGACCACGACGACCTCACCGAATCGGAGCCGCCTCTTCCATCTCCTCCTCACTGGCGCACCCTCTCACCCCCTCCGCCGGGCTTCACTGCGGTCGCTTCGAGCGACAGCCCCCAGGCGAGGCGGTCAAGGCCGAAACTCTTCGCGATCCGATACAGGAACCGGTCCGTCTGTTTGCAGACGCGGCGCAGGCCCCTGCCGAACCCGTCGCCCTGTCGATAGGCATCGGCTTGCGTAGGAGGCGACGTACGGACCGTGATCTCGCGAAATCCCAGCCGATGCAGGTGACCATGGAGCGACCGCTTCCCGAACCCATATCGATGCATGACGGTCAAATCCGGCAACTGCAACCGGCGCATGATGTTCGAGAGGCTGAAATGAAGCGGCGCGTTCGACACCCTCAGATAGAGCAACCCGCCGGGACACAAGACCCGCCACATCTCCCGCAGGGCATCACAGGGTTGCGACAGGTGGTCCAGCACATTGACGCAGGTGACTGCTTGAACGGTCGCATCGGGCAAGGGACAGGGAGGCCAGCCTTGCCGTCGAACATCGAGGCCCCTGGCGCAGGCCGATCGAACCGCCGCTGCCGACAGGTCGAAACCGATGCCGTTCCACCCACGATCTCGACAGCGGCTCAACAGCGCCCCGCCGCCGCACCCGACATCGACCAGCAGCCCCCGTCCGGACGTCTGTCGCTCAATGCGATTCACGATGTGGGTCCAGAGGTTGTCCCTGGCCGGCCCCTGCTGCTCATCAGAAAATGCCTGCCAATAGTCCTGTTCGTACCATCCTATGGGATCGTCCCGGTGCGGATCCTGTCGCATGAGGAGGTCGCAACTGCCGCATCTGAGTACGCCATGGGGACCATCCCCTTCGACCCATACTGGTCCTCCCTCGGCACAGACACAAGTCTGCGCGAGGCAAGACGAAGCGCCAGCTCGCTCTCGATCATGCTCGGCCATGTCGGTCATGCCCATACGTGTCACTACGCAGTCGAAATCCATGTTGTCACAATTGTAAAAAAGAACCGCCGGAGGTTCGAGCGGAATCGCGTTTCCAAAATAACGGTCCACCTCACGTTCATGCCGCAACCCTCAACGCACAGACCTCCTCCAGCAGCGCGAGGACCAATTCACTGGTTCTCGCCGGACCGAATGCCTGTGCCCGCTCCTGCCCTTCTCGACGGAGACGATTCCGAACCCCTTCGCTGGACAGGGCATGGCTCAGCGCCGCCGTGATGGAGGCACTCTCTTCCGGATCGAAGAGCAGCCCTGCTCCGCCGACCACCTCCGGAATCGCCGTCCGGTCGGCAACAGCCACCGGTGCCCCGCAGGCCATGGCTTCCAGTGCCGGAAGGCCGAACCCTTCGCAGAGGGACGGCAACACGAACAACGAACAGCCGCTGTAGAGGGCGGGCAGGTCACGATCATCGATCAAACCAGGCAGAACGATCCGATCGGTGATGTTCAGTTGTCGCGCGGTCCGTTCGACGGCCGGTCGGTTTTCGCCGTCTCCTCCGGCAAGCACCATTTGATAACGGGCCCGCAAGGCAGCAGGCAGGGCCGCATAGCCCTGCAGGAGGCGCGGAAGATTCTTGTGCGGCTTGAAATTCCCGACGTAAAGCACATAGGGATCGCGCAGTCGATAGGTTTCGCGGATACGCGGCGTGAGCGGCTGCGGAATAAATTCCCGCCCGACCGCCACGGGAATCACGGTGACTTTCGACGGCGCGACCGCGAGTCGCTCGACGACGGCCCGTTTCGAAGAGTCGGAATCCGCAATGATCCTCGCAGCGCGGCTCGCATACAACTTGCCGAGCCCGGTCATCATCACATCGTAGAACGGGCGCGGCCTGCCGGGATAGCCGATGAAGAACAGGTCATGGATGGTCAGGACGACCGGGCAGCCGGCGATCACCGGTCCCTTGTAGTAGGGCGATAGGAAGACCGAGACGCGATCCCGGACCAATTGCCGGGGCAGACTCACCTGGTCCCACCACTGCGTCCAACCCTGCGGCATCACCCTGGTCCTTACATGGGGAGGAAGCCCTTCGACATCGGTGCACTGATCTCCATAAAGGGTGCAAACCCAACCCCGTGCAGTCGCGGCCAGCAGGACCTCCTGCAAGTACCGGCCGATGCCGGTGCGGACACCGGCGACCAATTCCCGTCCATCGATCCCCAGGTGCATCATGCCGCCATGCTCTCCCCTTGCCGAGAATCCGTGGCCGCTTCAGGCTGCCGCACAAGAGGCCTCGATGAATTCCGCATAGACTGCTCCGACTGCATCGACATGCCTGGTCAGACTGAAATGTCGCTCGGCCCGCCGCCGGCCCGCCGCTCCGCAACGGGCGAGCTCTGCCTGGTGATGCAACAGGTACAGGACGGCCCCGGCCAGCCGTTCTGCATCGCCGGGAGGAACGAGCAGACCGGTTTCCCCATGCGCCACGATTTCCGGCACTCCCCCGGCATCGGTGGCGACCACCGGCTTGCCCATCGCCATGGCTTCCACGATGACACGACCGAAATGTTCGGCCAGCGACGGAAGGACGAAAAGATCACCGAGCGCCAGCCACGGCCGCACATCATCTTTCCAGCCGACAAAATGCACCTGGGAGGACAGGCCGTGAGCGGCACATCGTTCGACAAGCCCCTCACGTTGCTCCCCGTCCCCGACCAACAACCAGTGAAGCTGCGGCTCCGTCCGATGGAGCAAGGCTGCGGCTTCGATCAAGATGTCGTACCCCTTGAACGGTACGAATCGACCGACACTGACGATGACACGATCTTGAACCGCCAGCCCCAGGGCGGCACGCAGCGAGGCGGAGGGCTCCTGCGGAACGAACCGCGCGAGGTCGATACCGTTATGAATGCGCCGTACCTTTGCATCCGGCACCCAGGGAAATCGCCGCCGGACCGCCTCTGAGTTCACGATGATACGCGCGGCCATATGGGCCAGTCCTCGATCCAGCCAACCGTCCTTGTCCGCGATCCGCACATGCCAAATCACCGGCTTGCCCGCAAGGAGGCCGGCGAGACCTCCATAGACCATGGCGCGTGAACCGTTGGCATGGACGATCCTGACATTCTGATCCAGCATGAGGGAACGAAGATCAGTCACCGTGCTGAGCAAGGCCCTCTGCGGGCTTTTGAGAGAGAGGAACGGAATCACCCAAGTGGGAATGCCGGCAGCACGAGCCTCTTCCGCCACCCGACCCTCTTCCGGAACCACCAGAAGCGGGCGCCAGCGCGTTGGGTCGAGGGCCGTCATCAGGGCCAGCAGGCTGATCTCCCCTCCGCCTACGATAGGGCCATGATTCGAGAGGAACAGGAGCGGTGACACGGTCATGTCCTGCCTCCTGCCAGGATGAATTTCCATCGACCCAATTCGTGACCGGTATCCATGGTGAGTTTCACCAGCGGCACCAGCCACCAGGCGCTCCGATGGGTGGGATAGAGACGAGCAAAGCGGAAGCGCCGGAGCATGGCGGCATAATAGAGAACCATTCCAAAGGGCGCCAGCATGAGCAGCGGCGGAAAGCCGATGACCAGCACCATCAACAGGACCACCCGGATGGTCCAGGAACTGCGGAGCAGATACCAACGATAGGACCGCCGGTCGCGACGATGCGACAGAGACGCCATCTCGCTGAATCCACGCCGCATGAACCAGCGCAGGACGGCGCCGAGCCGATCACGGGTGCGGTGGTAGACGATGGCATGCGGGTTGTAGAGACAGGTTCCCAGATGCGACAGGCGTTCCGCCACCAACGCATCTTCGCTGCCGGCCCTCGCCTCCTCCGGAAATCCACCGATCTGCTCCAGGGCGATCCGACGATAGGCGCAGTTACAGGTAGACAAATATGTCGTAGGAGCGATTCGCCCCTGTGCCTCATGGACATAGCGCAGCCCACCGCCGGGAAAGCCGAGAATATGTTCCGCATAACCGACGAGACCGCAGTTTTTCACGGCGACGGCGCCGGCGACACCGAGAATGTCAGGCGATCGCTGAAAGGGCGCGACCAGCGCCTCGGCCCATCCTGCCGCCGCCTCGCAATCGTCGTCGAGAAACAGCAACAGACTTCCCGTCGCTGCCTTGATCGCCACATTCCGCGCATAGCCGAATCCGCGGTGGTGTCTGGGGAGGTGAACATACTGAACGCCGGACAGCGGCTCCGAACGATCGCCCTCCTCGACCACCACGAGTTCTGCCGAGGCGGCCATTGGTCCGGACTGCCGCACGGACTCGACCGCCCGCTCCAGGTCCCTGCGGCGATCCTTGCTGCAGATGATGACGGACAGCCGTTCGTTCATCCCTGTCGATCCCATCGCCTCATCCGTCATTCGTCCTTACAGCCGTTCACAAACACAATGCGCCATAGCGGAACGAGCCCCACCAGCGGCCGGCCGTCATGGCCCCCGCCTTCATCAAGAGCATCCATACCATACCCAGGGCAACGGTCGGCGGGAGGACCGGGCCTGCGGTGCGGGCGCGGGTCCTGGTTTCATAGCCCATCCAGAGCAGATAACAGGGCAACAGGTACCACAGGGGCCGATAGAGCAGTCCCAGCAGCACCAGCCCGAACAGTTTCTTGTCCGGAGAAGCGGCATCGACCCACCCATGCAGCGAGACGTTGGACCACCGGACCATCAGACGCGGCAACTCGAGCCAGAGTCCGGCCGGCCGATGGCGACGCACCAGATAGGCCTGGCCCCGCCCGAATCCGAAGGCCTGCCGCATGATGCCGCCGACCGTCGTTCGGTGGTAATGGGTCACGCGGGCGTCCGGTCGATAGACGATGGACACCTGCTGTTGATAGAGCCTGGCGCAGAGGTCGTAGTCTTCCCCGTAAATCGTCACGTCTTCATCGAATCCCTGGAGGGCCTCCAGGAGGCTTCGCCGCACCGCCAGGTTCGCCGTGGGAAATCCGCCGGACCAGGGAGTCCATGACGTGAAGGTGTTGGCCTCGCGAGGCGACTGCAAGGTGTACAGCGAGCTGAACAATTCACAGAGCGACCGGTCGAAGACCCCGATGATGCTGCCGGCAACCGCCCCCGTGTGAACATCGGCAAACGGTTCGAGCAACACCGAGAGCCAGTTTGCCTGCGGCGCGCAGTCGGCATCGGTAAAGGCCACGATCTCACCGCTCGCGACTCGGATACCGGCATTCCTCGCGGCGGCGGCACCGGGAGTCGATTCGTCGACGAGTCGTACTCTGCTGGTCTTGCAAGTGAGCGCGAACGCCTTGAGGATGGCCGACGACCCATCGGTCGAACCGTTGTCCACAAGAATGATTTCTGCCGGGGCGGGAACCAGCCGATCCAACGCCTGGAGGCAGGCGGAGAGCGTGCTGGCTGCGTTCTTCACCGGTATGACGACCGAGACCGTCAGCATGCCGCCGCCTTCTCGACCAGCAGGTCGTGATAGAGCTGCTCCAGCGGCCAAAGACAGCTGCTCCAGTCGTACCAGACTTCGGCCATGTGACGGGCGGCACGCCCAAACCGCTCACGGTCTGCCTGGCTCGCCAGCAATGTGTGAATCGATTCGACCATGTCGGCAGCCTGGTCGGCGACTACGAGATCCCTCCCCGGCTGCACCTTGATACCTTCGATCCCGATCGAGGTTGTTATGATCGGCAATCCCGCCGCCATGGCTTCCAACAGCTTCGTTCGTGTCCCAGAACCGGTGAAATGCGGGGCGACATAGATGGTTGCGGCATGCAGATGCTGCAACATGTCCGGGACCGCGCCGGTCACCTGGATGCCTGGGCCTTCCAGACGGCGCACAGGCCGGCCAGGGTTCCGACCGACCAGCCGTAATTCCGCCTGGGGAAATTCTCGACGGACGGCGGGAAACAGGTCGGAGGCGAGAAAGGTCGCCGCGTCGATATTGGGCTCGAACCCCATATCACCCGTGAACAACAGCACGGGCGACGCAGCGTCGTGATCAGGCTTGGGGAGGATCGTCCGGCAATCGACGCCGTTGGGGACCAGCAGCACCCGTTGCCCGGGGCGGGCACGTTCGCAACGGGCGCGGTCCTCGTCCGAGACCACCAGGAACGAATGGATCGCAGGCCAACAGAACCGGTCGAAGAGCCCGAACTTGATCAGGCGCACCAGTTGCCTCGAGCGGCTGACCCCGCCGCTCCCGTTTCTGAGCGCGCGCAACGGACCGGCCAGACCATAGGCCCAGATGTCCAGCACCAGCGGCACAGCCGCGTCAGGCGGCACATAGGGAATCATCGCGGGCTTTTCCAATTGCACCGCCCCATACTTCCCGCTCCCCAGCCGCTCTCGCACGACATCGGCGAGCGCCCGGTCCTTGACATAGGGGCTGATGTGGCCGATGCGATCGAGGAGGCCGGGACCCTGTGGCGGAACGAAGACCAGCTCGGTGCAGACATCCTTCAACAACCGTCGGCCGTCCTCCACCCCGTCGAGCGCCGGTGCGATTAGGTCCACTTCGTAACGGCTGCCAAGAAAACGCAGCAGATGCAACATGCGCAAGGCACCCCCGCCATGACAATCGGAGGGTGGCGCCGGGGCCAGGAACAACAGACGCTTCGCCATCATGCCGCCGCCTTTTCTCCCACGAGCAACGCGACGGACCGCTGCGACCCGTTCCAGTCCACCTCCGCCGCCTCCGCGGCCGAAGCGGGCATCCAGAGACCGGTCCGGCTGATGGCATATTCCACCCCTGTGATCCGGAGCGGTGCAATCAATTGCCGCAGACGCGGCTCGTCATAGACCCTCATCCAATCGTTCGTGAGCGTCCTGCCGTAGGGAACCGTGATCACGGCCTTCCCACCGGGTTTGAGGATCCGCGCGATTTCACGTAACGCGACCAGGTCGCCGTTGCCGGACTCCGGTTCACCATAATGGCCGATGCCGATATGTTCGATGACCGACACGGCCAACACGACGGAAAACGTACCGGTTCCGAACGGCATCTTCATGAGGTCCCCGCGGATGGCACGTAGGCCGGGATGCGCATAGGGATAGAGGTTGAAGTCCATCCCGACGACGTGAAAGCCACGCGATGCCAGCGCAATGGGCAGGCGACTCTGGCAACAACCCACATCCAGCACCGGTCCCGTGACGCCGTGGAGCTGTTGGAAGACGAACGGATATTCGACCACTCGCTCGGTCGTCACCATGCCTGGCTCGAAGCACTGCCTGAGCAGGGCCCGCAACGGAGCCGCAATCCACTCCTTGACCTTGGGGAAGGGGTCCAACAGCCGGACGAGACCCCTCAGGCGAAAACGAAATTGCGGTCGATAGGTCCCAGCCGGTTCGATCTCATTCTCTGTCATAGGCCGCACCCTCCACCTGTCATGCCCGATGCAACATAGGACACACCAAGCCATTCAGTCAGGCACGTTCGATCACCGGCTTGCCGGAGTGTTCGAAACAGTCCGTGCCAGTGCTCCTTGTCCCATGATTGCCCGCTCACGACTGTTTCCATAGCAGAAACTTGTAGTCGGCCGGATTGCCGATCACGGCCCACTCCCTGACCAGCCGCACGAGCGACTTGCAACGATCCAATCGTGTGACGACTCCGGTGACCTCGGTTTCGTAGATCCGCTTCCACACAAAATCCACTTGCGTAAAGAGCCCCGTCCAATAGGACAATGGCTGCACGTTGACGTGGGAGGGATCGCGGTGGGCATTCGGATGGCGCGGATGGCAAATTTTGAGATAGGCACAGCCACGATCGGTCAACAGCCGTCTGATCTCTCGTAGCGTCGGCAGCGGATCGGCCAGGTGCTCGAACAGGTCCAGCGCCGTAATCAGGTCGCAGCTGGACGATTGCAGCGGAATCGTGTAGGTCGCATCCCCGATCAGCACACGGCCCTTTACTGACGCTTCACAATGGGACAGGGCATAGTGGCTCACATCCATTCCGACCACCAGGCGGACGCCGCAGGCCTGCAACGCTTCCACCAGATACCCCTTCGCGCAACCAAGATCGAGCGCCAGGTCGGGAATTCGGCGGCGGCAGAGATACTTCGCAGTTCTCTCTGCCAGGGGATAGATCAACCGGCGAGAATGCGGCGGGCTTTGACGTCGCTGCCCTTCAAAATATTCCCGATCGTAGAAGGTCGCGGGGTTCACTGTGCTCCTCCCTGATACACCTGCTCGAACATGCCCTGCAATCTGTCCGCACTGCGCGTCCAGGAAAACCGTTCGGCCTGTCGGAGGCTCTGCCGCGCCATGGTCCGACGAAGATCGGCATCACCCATGAGGCGAACCATGTTCCCGGCCCAGGCGTCGGGATCGCGAGGATCGACCGAGATCCCTGCCTCGCCGATGGCTTCCGGCAAGGCGCCGGTATTGGAAGTCAACACAGGAAGACCGTAGGCCATCGCTTCCAAGACCGGAAGACCGAACCCTTCGTACAGCGACGGAAACAGGAACAGGTCTGCCCCGGCGTACAGGCAGAACAGGTCCTCGTCGGGAACGAACCCCGTGAGGATGATCTCCTCTTTGACCGGTGAGCGGGCCACACGGTCCAACGTCGACCGACCCCAGGTGTGCCCACCCACGATCACCAATTTGGCCGCGAGGGAGCCGGCGGTGCGAGCCCGTTCATAGGCTTGCACCAACGTCGCCACATTTTTGTGGGGACCGAGGGCGCCGACATACAGCAGGTAGGGGCCGGCGATACGATGTTTGTGCAGCACCGTACCGATACGTATCTTGTCAGGCATGGCGACGGCCGCGAGTGCTCCCGGATAGATGACCGAGATCTTGGCCGGATCGATGCCCAGGAGGTCGACGAGATCCTGTTTGGTCTGCGCTGAAATGGCGACCAGGGCCGTCGCCCGCCGGCACACCCGCTCCATCCTATTTCGAAACGTTCGATGGTCCGTGAACAGTTCCGGAAGCCGAAGGGGGATCAGGTCGTAGACCAAGGCGATGACCTTGCCCTGTCCCAGGATCGGTCCCATGAGGCAGGTATCGAAATAGAGGTCGAGGCGGTTCCACAACGTTCGTTGCAAGGGAAACGGAGCGTCGAATCGATCCCACCAAAACGACAACAGCCGATCGGGCGTCGAGATCCGAGACAACGGAGCCAGATCGCCCAAATCCGAGTCGGTGGTCTGATCCTTCCAACTGCGACGTAGCAGGAGTTCGAAGGCGGTCGAGGTGCCGGTGGTCAGCAATCGGCGGATCAGCGGGGTGAGGTAGCGGCTGATGCCCCCCTGCCCCAACAGCGGCCCCGCGTCGATTCCAACCACCATTCGCACCTCTGCCCGTCCCCTGACCGCCCGGCCGGTCACGCGCGGGCGTGACCGTACATCGACTCGCGGAACCGCCCCAACAACTTGGCGATGTCGTCCGTCGTGGCGACACGAAACAGGAAGGTCAACGCCGCATAGAGGGTCACCGCTCCCGCCGTGGCCGCCACGTCTCCCCACGGCCTCAGCCCGAACAACAGGCCGGCACTGCAGAGGGTGGCGGCGCAGCAGGCGAGGCTGGTGTGGACGGCAGGTGCCATGTTCCAGGTTCGCTGCAAGACCCACATGCCGGCGATGAGCAACCAGCCTTCGCAAACGAGGGTCGCAACCGCTGCCCCTTCGCCTCCCCATCGAGGGATGAGCCACCAGTTCAACGATACATTCACGATGAAGGCGGCGGACGAGCCGGCCATCCACCAGCGCTCCATGCCGCGCGCCTGCAACGCGATACTCACCGGCGCATACAGCCAATTGGCGGCGGCGGACCAGGCCAGGATCGACAACATGGTTGCGGCGGCAGTGAATTCCGGCCCGTACAAGAGGACGAGCAGCGGACGGGCAAGGCCGCTGAAGAGCAGCGCCACCACCGGCGCAACCACCACGAACACCCGCAATACTCGATCGAAAGTGCCCGAAGGACCGCTGCGCGATTCCTGGACGAGAAACGGAAAGAGCGTGCCGGCCGCACTGGACCCGAAGTTCAATAACATATTGATCGGCTTGTAGGCGGCACTGTAGAGCCCGACCGTCGCGGCGGATGTCAGCTGGCCGAGCAGGACCATGTCCACCCTGCGATAGAGGCTCTGCACGATCGCGCCGGTCCCGAAGGGAATCGCCTGCCGAAACAACGTGCCGAATGAACAGGCCGGTCCGTCGGACACCGGCAGGAACGGCTTGGCCACAATCCGCGCCACCACGTTAGCGACAAGCGCCGTCACGACGTTGGCACAGAGAAAGGAGGTCACGGTGCCGAACCAGACAGCGGTCATCAGGACGATGCCGGTGCCGCCGACTCCGGTCACGAATTCCGACAGGGCCAAGCGGTCATAACGGCTCCGTCCTCCCAGCAGCGCCAAGTAGGGCCAACTGAAGGAACCGATGCTCAACTGCAATGCCGCCAGGGCTACTTGCTCGATCGGCACCAACCGGTAAGGAAGGATGGCAGCCAGGAGCACGACGGCGACAAACACCGCCGCGCCCAGGACGGCCTGCGCCTGCCTGGCCCTCCGAAAGAATTCACGGCTATGGTCGGGGTCCTGTGCAACGGCGCGGGTGATGAGCGTGGTGATCCCGAGGTTCGGGACGAGCCCGAACAGGGCCGCGAGGCCCGTCGCATACCCATAGGTGCCCAGCGCCTCGACACCCAACGAACGGGCCAGGACGACGGAGTTGATCAGCAACAATCCAAACCCGACCACCCGTCCGGCCAACAAGATGCCGGTGACGCGGGTCAGAGACACCATCTGTCGTCCGGTCGTCATGTTGCGTCCCGTCCTCGATAGGACTGCTACGCCCGCTCCCTGCGAGGCGACAGGCCTGGCCATGTTCCTGAGATGGGGAGGCGCGGAAAGATCGGCTCATTCTGCGGCTGTGCGGCGGCAGCCTTGTCTCGATCTGCATCCGACTGCAGCAAGAGACATTTGACGATGATACCCGCATACAGCCAGAAGGGTTCCATGATGCGGACGATGATGAAGGTGTTCGAGCCGACGGCGTGGATCAGAAGGCCGATGAAACCGAGGAGAAAACCCAAGGTCAGTCCGGTCAGGTAGGGATCGTGGAAGACGCCGAAGGCTCCGGTGCTCGTGCGGAAAATAGCCCCGATCAAGGCGAAAAAGGCGCAGAGGCCGAGCAGGCCGACTTCGGTGAGGACGCGCGGATACATCGCGTCCATGAACGGACCGCCGGTCACGCCCATGCCCCACAGCGGAGACCGTTTCCAGACTTCGATCGACTGTTGCCAGGAGCGCAACCGTTCGGAGGTGGAGGTGTCGACATTGACCCTCCCGACCTTGATCTGCCCCTCTTCCTTGGGCTGGGTAAAGGTATACATGACGCGGTCCACGACCGCGCGAGGCGCCAGCACCGGAATCGCCAGGAGCGCCATGAGAAACAGGGAGACCAGCACCGGACTGCGGCGGCGTAGGATCAACAGAAATCCGATCGCCACGACCCCGGCGGCTAAAAATGATGCGCGTGAGAGGGTGGCCTGGAGCGCAATCCCCGCCACCACCAGAAGGGCGAAGAACGGCCACTTCACCGGCACCGCACCGGGCATGGCCAGCAAGCCTCCGATGATCGCCATCATGAACACGAGATAGCCCCCGAGCGTGTTGGGCTCCCCATCCTGTCCTTCGAAGGGAGCGGACACCCGCTCTCCACCGGGAATCTGGGAAATGGCATAGAGCGACACGAGGAAACAGGTCACCAGGCTGGCGATGACGAGATGGCGAACCTGCGTTTCGTCCTTGATGAGGTTGACGGTCATGAAGTAGAGAAAGAAGTACTCATAGTACTTGAGGAGAAAAAACAACCCGCCCATCGGTTTGACGCGCCCGAAGAGGATGCCGAGGAGCGTGGCGAAAATGCAGGCCGCCACATAGAGCATGATGGTCCGGTTCAACGGTGTCCTGACGAACACCTTCTCGCGCTCGGACGTGGCGGCCCTGGCCAGCCAGCCGATGCCGACCAGCATGAGCAGGAAATCATCGAACCGCAGAGTTACACCTCGTCCCAGGGTGGTGCCGCTTCCGACGCCGCCCACGAGAAATTCAGGGCCCAACAGCATCGAGAAGACGAGCAGGTACAGGCCTGTCTGGGGCGAGAGAAAGGCCACTAAGAGCGGGAACGCGCCTGCCACGACCCGCAGGCTGGTCGACGGTGAGGTCACGCTCAGAAACAACGCGAAGGGAAGGGCGGTGATCAACAGGAGGATCGCCAGGGGCCACGTCGCTCTGAAATCCGGACTCCGCACGATGGGTCTCTCCTGATCCGATCACGGCCGGTCCCCGGCAAGGCAGTGCGGCAAGGCCTTCAGCCTGCAGACTTTAGCGATACTCGTACCGGTACATGCCCGCTTCAGGCGTCACTTCAGCGCGCACATTCGTCAACACGACGCCGAGCGTGTTGGCCTGCGCATGGTCCAAGAGGAACTTGGCCCGCTTGAGGGCATTGCGACCGATGCGGCCGACCTGGTACACGAGCACGGTCCCGTCCGCACGGCTGCTGATCGCCACGGCGTCGGTGACCGGCAGGATCGGCGGCGTATCGAAGAGGACCATGTCGTACTCGTCCTGCATCTCGGCGATCAACGTCTTGATGCGGTTCACATTCATGAACTCACCGGGGTTGCCGCTGGAAGATCCGCTGGTCAGGATGAAGAGGTTGTCCAACCCCGGACTGTCCAGCACGCGATCGACGCCCATCTGACCGAGCATGAGATCGGTCACCGACCGGACGGAGTTTCGCCAGGACATCCCTCCCACCAGAACATCCACCAACCCCGGCTCACGCTCCAACCCCAACCGCTGATGGACGGTCGGCCGCCGCAGGTCTGCGTCCACGAGCAGGACGCGCTGGCCTTCGAGGGCCAGGGTCACGGCCAGGTTGAGCACCACCGTGCTTTTGCCTTCTCCCAACCCGGCGCTGGTGAAGACCAGCGATTTCAATTTGCGATCCATGCCGGCGAACTGCAGATTCGTCCGCAACGAGCGCAAGCTCTCGGACCAGACGGACTTGGGATCGACCAGACAAATCAATTTCGAGAAACTCTCGACCATGTCCGGTGGAGTCTGGGCCGGCAGGCCGGCGGCAGCCGCCTCCTTGAGTTCCTCATCGTCGAACTGCGGGATGACGCCCAGGACCGGCACCTTGAGGAATTCTTCGACCCCCTCGATCGTGCCGATGGAGGTGTCGAAGGATTCGCGCGCAAAGGCGAGGACGACGCCGAGAAACAGCCCCATCATCGAGCCGACGACCAGATTCATCTCGGTATTGGGGGCGTTGATCGGGCCGCCCGGCGCGATGGCCGGCGTGATGATGGTGACCTCCTCGATCTGTTCGGCACTCTTGATCTGCAGTTCCTGATGTTTCACCTTCAAGGTGGCATAGAGGTCGGAATTGACCTTCACCTCCCGTTCAAGGCGGGCAAGCGTGATGGCGGATTTCGGGAACGCCAGGTACCGAGTGCGATAGCGCTCGATCTGCGCCTGAATTTCCTCTTCCCGTCCCGCCAGCATGGCGGCTTTGGACCTCAGTTCCCGCTCGATCTCGGATTTCACGTTGCCGATTTTTCTGTCCAGCTCCCGGATCGTCGGATGTTCCGGCGTATAGTTGATCAACAAGGTGGCGCGTTCCTGGTACAGCTCCAGCAACTTGCCGTTGAGCGCTCCCAGCAGCGAGGTCGGTTCCTCGGTGAAGATCCGCTGAATCGGCGTCGCAGGATCCGGACGTTTCAGCACCGTGATCTGTTGCAGGGTTTCATGCTTGAGCCGCGTGACGGTATCCAGATCGCCCTCGAGCTTGGTGAACATTTCCAACGCCCGCTTGGCTTCTTCGTCGAGGAACACCTGGCCGCCCTGCTCCTTGAACCGGCGCAAGGCCTCTTCCGCCGCCGTGAGTTGCCGCTCCAGGCTGGCAAGCTGCTCTTCCACGAATCGTCGCGAGGCGGTGACCATGCGGTTGCGCGCCGCAATGTTTTCTTCGCGATAGGCCAGCGCCACCGCGTTCGCCATCTTTTCGGCCTGCGGAGGATCGGTCGAGGTCGCCACGATGCGGATGATGCTCGTATCGGCCTCCCGTTCCGTCCGCACCTGCTGCCCCAGGACATACACCTGATTCAAGTATTCGGACGACCGCCTGACTTCCGGCGTGGCGTCGGCTTCGACGAGGTGAAACTCCTGCGCCACCCGCTCCATGACGGGAAAGCTGCGGATGAATTCGGTTTGCGTGCTCAAATCGTTGCCCTGTGAGACCGACAGCGAATCGATGAGTTGTTGCGCGACGGTGGTGCTGCGGTCGAACTTCACACGCGCGGCCGATTCATAAATCGGAACCGGCTTCAGGGCTTCCGTGAACCCGAAGGTGAACAGCGTCACCAACAGCGCCGCCAGGCCGATCAAGTACTTGCGCTTCTTGACGATCAGCCAGTAGTCGATGATATCGAGTTCGTATTGGGCCATCGCGATCGACCTTCTCGGTTCCTCTCTGGGTGAGCAGCTAACGGGCCACGGCACCGGGAAAGAATGTCGGAATGATGATGGCCGGATAGAAGGGCGCCAAGGCGGCTCCGACTACCGGCGTGAGTTTCCTGGCGGCTTCGGTCGCATCGCCCAGGTGCTCGCGCGGCACGAAGACGATGTCGTTTTCTTCGAGGGCGACATTCCGACTCCAATCGCCGTAGGTATAGAGGCGGGAGAGGTCGGCCGTATACACTTCGGGATGTTGCAGATTGCCGCGCACCACCCGGATTTCTTCCAGCAACGCAGTTTCGTTGTAGCTGTCTGCCGCCGCAACGGCCTGGACGACCGTCATGTGACGGGCCATCGGATACATCCCCGGTTTCTTCACATCCCCGAAGATGAAAATGCGTTTGACCCGCAGCGCTTTCTTTTTCAATCCGACCTGGACTCTCGGCTCCCGCACATAGGGGAGGAACTGTTCTCGAATGGCTGCTTCCGCCTGCGCGGCCGTGAGCCCGAACACCGGCACCTCGACGAACGACAGGGATACCTTGCCGGACTCGCGGACCACATTTGAGAACTTTTCTTCGCCGGCGCCGCGACGGAGGACCACGTCGAGCGTATCGCCGACATCGATCACGGTATCGGCAGTGGGGACGGTTTCATCCAGGTACACATCGCCGCGGGGCAGCGGCGGCAAGGGAGCGCTGACTTCGGAAATGGCCATGGGGAGCAAAGACGATTGGGCAGGATTGCGACAACCCGCCAAGCCGGCGACGGCCGCCGCGACCAGCATCAAGTGGAGAGTCACACTGTAGCGTCGTGATGATGTCGGCATCCCCGTCCCTACCTGACGTCCGGCGGTTTCAACACTTCGACGATGTGCAGGCTCGATGTTTGGCTCAGGTCCACGTGCTTGCCCGGTTCTTGCGCGTCCGATCCCGGCAACTGGGTGATGGTGAGGTGGGGGCGTAACGGATACCGCCGATTCAGGAGACTCACGACCCCGACTTCGCCCGTATTCAACCTGACAAACGAGCCGAGCGGATACAGCGAGAGCTGATCCACCAGCGTCTTGATGAGAGGCGGCGAGAAGGTCCCCTTCATCTTCACCATACATTCACGCAACGCGAAGTGCGGCAACACCTGGCGCCGATAGGGACGCGGGTTGATCATGGCATCCAAGGTATCGCCCAATCCGATGATCTGTGCATACTCACGGATCTGTGCCCCCTGCAGCCGCCCGGGGTAGCCCTGCCCGCCCCAGCGTTCATGTTCTTGCTTCACCGCCGTCGCCAACCATTCGTACCGGCTGCCGAGCGCGGTCAGCAGCTGGAAGCCCTTCTGCGGATGTTGCTCCAGCAGGTCGCGATCCTGGCTGTTAAACGGTTCCGCCTTATCGACCAGCGATTCCGGCAACAAGCCCATGCCGACGTCGTGGAGCAGCCCCGCAAGGGTCACCCGTTGCACCGCTTCCGGTTCGTATCCCAGACCAAGGGCCAGCTTCGCCGCCAGAATCGCCACGTTGATCGGGTTATGCACGAGGGGACGGCCCAGACGACCGGCCAGCACGCGGACCAACAGGTCATCATTCCGTTGCATCCGGCTGCCGATGTCCGCAGCAAGCTGCGTCAATCGATCAATCGGCAAGGCGGCGTGGGAACGGACGGCCTCTATCAGATGCTGCAGCTCCTGTTCGGCTCCGGAATAAAATTCCTCCACGGCATCGCCGTTCGCGACGACCGGCTTTGCGCCGGCCGTGCTGGAACGCTGGACCCCACCGCCCCCAGCCAGACGAGTGGCGTCCGGAGCCCGGTTTCCCTTGGATTGCTCATGTACGAGATCGGATAACCGCGTCACGAGTTGCTCCTGGCGATACGGCGGGCCGTCAGAACCGGCCCTTGACCGTTGCCTTACCCTGTCCATTGCGATGGCTGCTGCCGTTCTCATGGAGCGGCCTGAACTCCGGTTTCTGAAGTTCACGCTCGAGGACCGCGCGGATAAAGCCGCTGGTCGTATAGCCCTGTTGCTTCAGGCTATCGAGCTGGATCTTCAATTCCTCCGGCAACTGGATCACGATGCGAATGAGTTTAGGCATGATTCCACTCGTCGTTAATCAAAATTGACCCGATTGTGTGTGATGCTTGCATGTGCTATGCCTTGCTAGCACTTTGTGAATACAGAGTAATATTGACGGCTTATGCTGTGGTTCTCCGGCAAATGACGGCAAAATTGACAACTTGCGGCAGCCGGAGACGAGTTATGTACAGGCACGTAACGGTCACACTGTCGGAGGGGCCTGGCTATCGCCAATTCCAGCGGCGCCACAGGCGGGTGAGGTTCTCCAGTTCGGCGGACCGTATGTTCGACGAGGAGAGGGCCGACTGCAGGATCCATTCACTGGTTGTATGGACCGAGAGGTTCTGTTGCCGCAGGTCGAGATCCACCCAGACGGCTCCGTCTCGATCGGTTCTCAGCACCTCCACCCCCGCTGCTCGATAGGCTGCCAGGACTTCGGGAGCTGGATGGCCATAGGGGTTGCGTCGACCGGCCGACAGCACTGCAAGGTTCGGTGTGATCGTACTCAGCCATGTCGGCTCCAACGAACTCTTCGCCCCATGGTGCGGAACCTTCAGCAGCGTAATGTGGCCGAGAATCCCCGACCTGGTCAGACGGGCCAAGGCCTCCCGTTCAATGTCCCCCGTAAACAACATGCGTCGGTCGCCGCAGGTGAGTTCGGTGACGACCGACAAATTGTTGAGCGACTCGCTTTTTCGCCCGGACGAAGGTTCGTGGCGTAACGGGGGATTCAGCACCGCCATACGACAAGCCCCCGCTGCTGCGATCAATTGTCCTTCCGCCGCTACCTTCGGCTGAAGGGGCTGTTGGGCAAGGACCGCTTCAATCTTGCGCCAAAACTCTTCCCGACGGGTTACGCCGTTGGTCCAGAAATTCTCGATAGAGAAATGGGCCAGGATCCAGGCCAACCCTCCGGCATGGTCCAGTTGCGGATGGGTGGCGATGACATGGTTGACCCTTCGAATCCCCCGATTCCAGAGAAAGGGAGCCACCACACCCCGCCCCATATCGAAACGCTCATAGGTCGCCCCCCCGTCAATGAGCACCACCGCTCCTGTGGGCAATTCGATGACGGCGCTGTCCCCCTGTCCCACATCGAGAAAGGTCACTCGCACCTGCCCGTCCCTACTGAATGGACGCGGAGACCACAACCACCAAGTGACGATGCAGAGGATGCCCATCACCATGGCGCCCCTCACCAACGGAGCAGCATGGGCAGACCGACCGGCCAGCAATCCCCACCCCAGCAAGTAGAAGAGCAGCATCATGGGAAGGCTCGGTGCCGCCACGAACCATTCTGCACCGGGCAAGCCCGCCAGCAGATGAATCGCGGAAATCAGCGCCTCTCCCAGCACGTCGATCAAGCCGGAACCAGGAAGTGCGTGGCTGTGCGTTGCAATGACCCAGGCGGCAGATACCAGATCCAGAGGAAGCAAGATAAACCCGACGAACGGCACCACCAGAAGGTTGGCGAAGAGGCCCAACCACGACACTTGATTGAAGTAGAACGCGACCAGGGGCAAGGTCGCCAACGTCACCAAAGCAGTGACTCGAACGGACTCCCGCAGCCAATAGAGCGCCCGCTTGGCGGCGGACGACTGGGGCTCCGGCGACCCGTCCCTCTGTGCCTCTGGCTGGATCGCCAAGGCCAGGACCAGCACCGAGACGTACGAGAGTTGAAAGGAAATGTCGTACAGCGCCGGAGGATGGACCAACAGCGTCAGACCGGCGGCGGCCGCAAGGGCATGGAGCATATAGTGCGGAGACCCCAGCCACAATGCCCACAAGCCGACGACGATCATGATCGACGAACGGATCGTCGCGGTTTCCGCTCCGGCCAGCAAGGTGTAGGCCGCCACCGGACCGAGCGTCGCAAGGGCTGCCAGTCTACTGGCCGTCAGCCATCGCGAGAGGCTCAACAGCAGCAGGGAAGGAAGAAGCAGGCATGTCCTTCTGATCAGTGCGAACGACAACAGCGCGATGAGACCGAGGTGTGAGCCGGAAACGGAGAGAATATGCACCGTGCCGGTCGTCATGAACCACTCGCGGACCTCCGGCGCGAGGTAGCCCTGCTCGCCGATGGTCAGGCTAAGAAACAGACCACGGCTTGGCTGAGCGAGCGATTGGGCGGCCGATCTGACCAGGGCGCGCCAGTTCTCGATCATGGACGCAAAGCCGTGAACAGTCAGACCCGGCTCAGGCTCCAGCACCTGGACGGCACCGGCTCCGGACACTGATCCCACGGCATCGACACCCTGTGCATCCAGGTAGGCCGCATAGTCGAATCCTCTGGGATTCAGCGTGCCCAAGGGAGGGTGCACATGCATACCGGTGCTGATCCGCATGCCGCGATGGAGATCGCGGTCCGGATCCCTCCAGGTGAGGCGCAGGTGAAACGGCAGCATCTGTGCCGGCTCGTCGATGGCCGTGACCTGCACAATGGCGGTCAATCGCTCCGGTGCGTGGCGGACTGCCTCGACAATCGTTCCGTCAACCCTGGCGGGAAGTGCGCCGGTCGTCTCCGGCACCGGTACGTGAGGAGTGAACCAGGCGAACAAAACCCAATAGAGACATCCGGCGAGCAGGCAGGCCAGGAGGCTCAGAGCCTGCCGGGACGACAGGACTGCGCGCAGCTCCAGCAATGTGAGGATGCCGCAGACAACCGTCAACAGGAAGGCGACGCCGAGCGGGAAATAGGCGAGGTAGGAACCGAGGACGAGCCCGAACACGAAGGTGATGGTGAGGGAGGGCAACATCCGGCGCCTGCGGCAGGAGCCCGGCGCTACCCGATGCGGGCGCGAACGATCTCGGCGAGGTGATCCGCCACTTCACGGATCGTGGCATCACGTTCGCCTTCGACCATAATTCGAAGTAAGGATTCGGTGCCGGAATAACGCACCAACACGCGGCCGCTGCCGTTGAGCGTCATCTCCGCCCTCTTGATCGCCTGCTGAATGTCGGGAATTTGATCCAGGTCTGGTTTGTGTTTCACCCGTACGTTCAAGAGGACCTGGGGAACCGCGGTCATCGCCTTCGCAAGTTCGGAGAGGGGCTTGCCGGTGCGCTTGATGAGCGAGAGGATCTGCAGGGAGGAAATCAATCCGTCACCCGTGGTGTTATGGTCGAGGAAGATGAAGTGACCGGACTGCTCTCCGCCGAAGTTGAATCCGTCGGCGAGCATGCGTTCCAGCAAGTACCGGTCCCCCACCGGTGTGCGCAGCAATCGAACGCCGGCCTTATTCATGGCGAGTTCCAACCCGAAGTTGCTCATGACGGTGCCCACGACGGTCTTCTTCGCCAACTGGCCTTGAGCCTGGAGGTCAAGACCCAGCGCCGCCATGACATGGTCGCCGTCGACGATCTTGCCCTGCTCGCACACGAAAATGGCGCGATCGGCGTCACCGTCCAGCGCCACGCCGAGGTCGGCTCCGTACCGATGGACCGCCTCCTGCAATCGCTCCGGATGCACGGCCCCGCACCCGTCGTTGATGTTCATGCCGTCGGGCTTGTTGCCGATGACTTCTATCACGGCACCGAGTTCACGGAACACGGCCGGCGCCACTTTGTAGGCCGCACCGTTGGCGCAGTCTACGACCAGCTTGATTCCTTGAAAATCGAGATCCTTGGGCAGCGAACGTTTGACGAATTCGATGTAGCGTCCCTCGGCATCGTCGATGCGATAGGCCTTTCCGATCGCATCGGCCGTCGGGCGAAGGTGTTTGATTTCGTCGGAGATGATCAACTGTTCGATGCGGGCCTCGACGTCGTCGGGTAATTTGAATCCCTGGTTGGAAAAAAATTTGATGCCGTTGTCTTGGTAGGGGTTGTGCGAGGCCGAAATGACGACGCCGGCATCCGCCCTCAAGCTGCGCGTCAGGAACGCAATGGCCGGGGTCGGCATGGGGCCGACCAGCAACACATCCACGCCCATGGAACAGATGCCCGAGATCAAGGCCGACTCCAGCATGTAGCCCGATAGGCGCGTGTCCTTGCCGATGACGACCTGGTGCCGGCCGGCGCGCCGCATGAAAATATGGGCGGCGGCGCGTCCCAGCTGCATCGCCGTTTCGCTGGTCATCGGTTCGAGGTTCGCCACGCCGCGCACGCCGTCCGTTCCGAATAATTTACGCATGAGACTCCTCTGGACCTGAACGGGAATGGCGGGCGATGGTTGACACGACGGTAATCGTGTCCCGCATGGCTCGGACGTCGTGCACACGAATGATATGGGCCCCTTTGAGCACCGCAGCCGCCACCGCGCCTGCGGTGCCGTAGCCCCGTTCGTGAACCGGCTGCCCTGTCAGGCGACCGATGAACTGTTTGCGGGACAATCCGGCGAGCACCGGATAACCGAGACGGGTCAACATATCGAATTCAGCGAGCAGTTGAAGATTATGCTCTTGGAGCTTACCAAAACCGAAGCCCGGGTCAAGAATGATCTGACTTGGCCGGATGCCATGACCAAGCGCGACCTGGATTCGTTCGCGGAGGAACAGGGAGACTTCATCAACGACGTTCCGATACCGAGGCGATTGTTGCATGGTCTGCGGCGTTCCCTGCATGTGCATGAGGACCACGGCGGCGCCGGTTTCCGCCACCAGTGATGCCATGAGCGGATCGCCGCGCAACGCGCTGATGTCGTTGACGATGGTCACACCGGCCTGAATGGCCCGGCGGGCGACGGCCGCTTTGGTCGTATCGACCGAAATGGGGATCGAGACAGCCCCGCGGACCGCCTCCAGCACCGGAATGAGGCGCCGAAGTTCTTCGGATTCGTCGATTGGTTGTGCGCCGGGCCGGGAAGACTCGGCACCGACGTCGATGATATCGGCCCCTTCTTCCTGCATTTGCTTGGCACGACTCAGGGCTTGGTCGACCGTGACATAGGCTCCGCCGTCTGAAAAGGAATCAGGAGTGACGTTCAAAATGCCCATCACCAACGGACCAGATTCCAGGTGGAAAGTCTGTGGTCCCGCCGTCAAAACAAGAGGTCTGGAGGAGGTCACGGTGACGCCGGTCAAGAGCAGGTCCTCGGTGACGAAGGTCCGAAACAGGCCATCAGAAAACGAAGTGAATCGAATACGGTAGGAAAAATGAATCGACGAGTGACCGGGGAGTGTTTTCTCCACCCCCGGGATGGAGTGCAAACCGAGCACTCTCTCACAGGGGCAATTTCAGGTTGCCCCTGCGAAGACAACCATACATGGCTTAGGCGGGAACCGTCTGCGACGAAGACCCTTGAATGAGGATCTGATCGATCTCCAACGCGTCGAGTACTTCCTTCTCCAACAGCGCCTCGGCAAGGGCCTTGAGGCTCGCCATGTTGTCGGTCAGGATACGCTTGGCACGCTCGTAATTTTCCGTGACCAGACGCTTGATCTCGTGATCGATTTCCAGCGCGACCTGCTCGCTGAAGTCACGCTTCGTGGCAATCTCTCGGCCGAGGAAAATTTCCTCTTCCTTCCTCCCGAACGTCAGGGGTCCCAACTTTTCACTCATGCCCCACTCGCACACCATTTTTCTGGCGAGGTCCGTGGCCCGCTCCAAGTCATTTCCCGCTCCGGTCGTCACGCTGTGCAGGACCAGCTCTTCAGCCACCCGCCCGCCCATGAGGATCGCGAGGTTGTTGTAGAGAAAGTCCTTCGAGTAATTGTGCCGATCGTCCGTCGGGAGCTGCATGGTCACACCGAGCGCTCGTCCACGGGGAATGATCGTCACCTTGTGGACCGGATCCGTTCCGGGCAGGAGTTTCGCCATGAGCGCATGGCCGGCTTCATGGTAGGCCGTCGTACGTTTCTCTTCGTCGCTGAGCACCATGCTCTTGCGTTCGGCTCCCATCAATACCTTGTCTTTCGCCATTTCAAAGTCGATCAGCTCGACCTCTTTCTTATTCTGGCGGGCCGCCCAGAGCGCCGCTTCATTCACCAGATTTTCGAGGTCGGCTCCGGAGAAACCAGGCGTACCGCGCGCGATCTTTTCGAGTTCGACGTCGGAAGCCAAGGGCACTTTCTTGGTGTGGACCTTGAGAATCTCCGAACGGCCCCGCAAATCAGGGCGGTTCACCACCACTTGACGGTCGAAGCGGCCAGGCCGTAGCAAAGCCGGATCAAGGACGTCAGGTCGATTGGTGGCCGCGATCAAAATCACGCCTTCGGTCGTATCGAACCCGTCCATCTCGACCAGCAGTTGGTTCAGCGTCTGTTCACGTTCATCGTGCCCTCCGCCGAGGCCGGCGCCGCGGAGACGGCCGACGGCATCGATTTCGTCGATGAAGATAATGCAAGGCGCGTGTTTTTTCCCCTGCTCGAACAGGTCTCGCACCCTGGATGCGCCCACGCCGACGAACATTTCGACAAAGTCCGATCCGCTGATGCTGAAGAACGGGACCCCCGCCTCCCCTGCAATGGCCTTGGCCAACAGGGTCTTGCCGGTGCCGGGAGGACCGACGATGAGCACCCCCTTGGGAATGCGTCCACCGAGCTTTTGAAATTTTCTCGGGTCTTTCAAAAACTCTATGATTTCAAGGACCTCTTCCTTGGCCTCTTCGATGCCGGCGACATCCGAGAAGGTGACCTTCTTACGCTCTTCGGTCAGCATCCTGGCTCGGCTCTTTCCAAACGACAGGGCCTTGTTCCCACCGATCTGCATCTGGCGCATGAGGAAGAACCAGAGGCCGAGGAAGAGAATGAACGGCCCCCAAGTCACCAGGAACGTGATGTACCACGGGCTCTCGTCGGGCGGGCGGGCTTCGATCTGGACATCCTTCTCGCGCAATTGCTTGACCAATTCCGGATATTCGGCCGTATAGGTACGTATCCGGCTTTGGTCTTTCAAAATGGCGCTGATATGGTTGGCCTTGATCGTGACCTTCATGACCTCGCCCTTGTCCAGCTTGGCCATAAAATCGCTGAATATCACTTCATCTTCCGGCGCGTGGGTCGGGACACTAAAGAGGTTGAACAGCAATATCATGAACAGGCCGACCACGACCCAGAACAACAGATTCTTTACACGTGAATTCATCCACCTCTCCTTTGAGGCTTGTAGGCAGACTGCGAACGGCTATAACCCTGGAGGATGTTACCATAGGTCCAGCGGGGGGAACAACCTCTCAAGCAGACTCCTGTTCCATTTCATCTGATTCATCGGCTTGATCGAGCGCAGCCAGGTAAGGAAGATTGCGATACTTCTGCCGGTAATCGAGACCGTACCCGACCACGAACTTGTTCGGGATCTTGAACCCCACGTACTCCAGATTCACGTCGACGGTCCGGCGGTCCGGCTTGCTCAGGAGTGTGCAGACCTTCAAAGAGCGGGGTTTCCGCCTGGAAAGCGTCTTGATCAGGTAACTGATGGTGAGGCCCGAATCGACGATGTCCTCCACCAGCAAGACATCCTTGCCTGCGACAGGCTCCGTAAGGTCCGACACCAGCTTGACCTTGCCGGAGCTTTTATGACCGGTGCCATAACTCGTGACGACGATAAACTCTACCCGCATCGGGATCCGGATCGCGCGGGCCAGGTCGGCATAGAAGGCATAGGCCCCTTTGAGCACGCCGACCAGGACCAGATCTTTTCCCGCATAGTCGGAGGCGATCTGCCTGCCGAGTTCACGGATTCGAGTCCGCATCTGTTCTTGCGTCACGATGGGACGACCAAAAATGCGTTCCATTCCTACAGGGCTCCTTTCCGGTGAGGAGGCTGCGTCACACGGGCCAGGATGAACCGGGTCGTCGAGGTGGTGGCGGCGAACCGTTCATCGGCTCGTTGCCCGACGACCCAGGCAATCGCGTCGCGCGACAACAGCAGCGGCACCCGTTCTCGCACAGACCGGCCCAGTTTCGCATCTGTGAAGTAATCTTGCAATTTCTTTCGCCGCCCCTCCATGCCGACGGGGCAAAACCAATCTCCCGGGCACCACGTTCGAACCTGCAAGGGCAGCGTCAATTGCTCGGCATCGAAAAGGGCGACGGCAGGAGATTTTCTCGCCAGGAGGACCGTTCCCCTCTCACGGGTCACCCTCTGGAGGTGGATCAGTTCCCCGGTCAAAGGCCAGGAAGCAGTCCATGGAAGGGAGGAGACCGTCAGGTCGTCGCAGGAGAGACGAGATGCCGCGCCTTCCGATCCATTGGCTACATCTGCGGAGCCGCAGAGGGGAGACGCAGTCGTCAACCTCAGCCGATCCTGCTCACAAGCGATCGTCACGGCCCCCACCTTCCAGATCATTCCCGACCGTGGAGAAGCCAGGGACGTCACCAAGGACAGCAGCAGGTCGCTGCGCGGCACGGTGAACGACGACAGCGCATGGACAGCCTGCCTGAGCAGCCGGCGTTGCAACGCGGCCGGTTGTTTGAGCAACGATGAGCGATCGAGCACCATGGTCGTCCGGTCTCGAGCCAGCATGATCCTCGTCAGGCGATGCCTCGCCAGCGCCTCCAGCACCAGGTCGTCGTCGCGTAGGAGATCGGCCTGACGCGCCAGCATCCGGGTCACGGCAGGAGCCAGGGATTGCATGACCGGAAGCAGTTCCTGTCTGACGCGATTGCGAAGGTAGATGGGTTTGGCATTGCTGGAGTCGATGCGGTACGACAACCCCATCGCCGCCAGATAGGCCAGAATGTCTTGACGCGCGATACTGAGCAACGGCCGCACGAACAGGCGCTCCCGCATGTGCGGCATGCCGGCCAAGCCCCGTACCCCGGCGCCTCGTAACAGCCGCAGCAACACGGTTTCGGCCTGATCGTCCGCCGTGTGCCCGAGCGCTACCCGTTCCGCACCGAGTTCAGCAGCCAGCCGGCGAAACAACCGGTAGCGGGAGCCCCGGGCACGTGCCTGAAGTGAGCTGGATGCGTCGACTCCGTTTCGAGCAGTGGAGAGCGGCTTGACCAGGCAAGGGATGTTCCATCGGCGACAGAGCGCAGTCACGAACGAGGCATCGCCGTCGGACTCGGCGCCACGCAGGCCATAGTGACAATGCACCACCGTCAACGAGAGATTCCACGCCGGAGCAAGATCGCGCAGAATCGAGAGCAGGGCCACGGAGTCCGGCCCGCCGGAGACCGCCACCAGTACCGTTTGGCCCGCTTGCAACAGTCCTCGCGCACGAATGACATTGGCAACCTGCTGATGGAGCGGGTGGTGGGAACCTGTCGAAGAACCGGGCATCGCTCGTCACCGCGGCAGCGTGGCCGAGAGGGGGCTGTGCGCCGCCTCGCGAAGTTGGGCACGAGCCGCGTCCACATCCAGCGCGATCTGGCGGGCCAGCTCGTCTGCCGAGGCAAAGACCCTATCCTCACGGACAAAACCGATGAGCTGCACCTGAATCGATTCGCCGTAGAGATCGAGCCGCTCGTCGAGGATCGACACTTCCAACAAACGCTCGCCCGCGCCGAACGTCGGCCTGCTGCCGATGTAGACCACAGAATCCAAGCCTGTACTTGCACCCTTCCACAGAGTCTGTGCGGCATAGACACCGTCCGGTGGAATCACGCGGCCAGTCGGAAGACGAAGATTGGCGGTCGGCCAACCGAGTTCGGTCCCACGCTTGGCCCCCGGAATGACGGTCCCGCCGATGCTGTAGGGTCGTCCAAGAAAGCGGCGGGCCTTCTGCAAATCGCCGGCCTGGACCATCTGACGGATGCGCGTGGAACTCACCACCTCGCCCTCGATGGTCAAGGGCGACATGGGATGGACGCGGAACCCGAGTCTGCCGCCGAATTCGACCAGATCCGCAATACGGCCGGTACGGCCCTTGCCGAACGCAAAGTGCTCCCCGACGAATAATTCCCGCGCGCCGATGCCGTCGTACAGCACCTGTGTCGCGAACTGTGCCGGGCTCAACCCGGCGAAGGCCGGAGTAAACTCCAGGAAGACCACTTCGTCGATCCCGGCCGCTTCGAAGCGGGCCAGCTTCTCTTCCGGCGTCGTCAGAAACTGGAGGTTGACCTGCGGAGCGAGGATCTTGACGGGATGCGGATCGAAGGTCAGGACCAGCGCCGTTCCGGCTTCCCGGCGGGCGGTCTCCACCACCAGGTTCAACAGCGCCCGATGGCCTTGGTGGTGCCCGTCGAAATTACCGATGGTCACGACCGCGTAGGGTCTGGGCGTCGTCGAGGTGAGACCACGAGAGATCTTCATGCGTCGCGTCACTGCAGAAGCGCGGCGGCCTCTTTGGCAAAATAGGTGAGGATCATGTCAGCCCCGGCCCGCTTGATCGACAGGAGCGATTCCAGCATGGCGCGGCGCTCGTCCAACCAGCCTGCCTGGGCGGCCGCCTTGATCATGCTGTATTCTCCGCTCACCTGGTAGGCGGCGATCGGCAGGAGGGTCCGTTCGCGTGCGGCACTGATCACATCCAAGTACGGCAGGCCCGGTTTCACCATGATGATGTCGGCCCCCTCCTCAATGTCCAGCTCAATTTCCCGCAAGGCTTCGCGCCTGTTGGCCGGGTCCATCTGGTAGGACTGCCGATCACCGAATTGGGGGCTGGAGTCGGCCGCATCGCGAAAGGGCGCGTAAAAACACGAGGCGAATTTCGCCGCATAGGCCATGATGGGGATGTCGACGAATCCGGCCCGATCCAACTCGTCGCGGATCGCGGCCACCCGTCCGTCCATCATGTCGGAGGGCGCGACCATGTCGGCTCCCGCCTGGACATGGGTCTTCGCCATGGCCCGGAGACAATCCAGCGTCTCATCGTTGAGGATCTTGCCCTGCCGGACGATGCCGCAATGGCCGTGACTCGTATACTCATCGATGCAGACATCGGTGATGAGCACGAGGTCCGACACCTCCTTTTTGAGGGTGCGGAGGGCGCGTTGCACGATCCCCTCCGGATCGTACCCGGAACTCCCGCGCTCGTCTTTCCGATCCGGAATTCCGAAGAGGATCATGGCCGGAATGCCCAGCGCCTTCACGTCGAGCGCTTCCTTCACCAGTACATCGATGGACAGCCGCGATTGCCCAGGCATGGAGACGATCGGCTCCCGGCGCCCCTGGCCTTCGGTGACGAAAACCGGATAGATGAAGTCGTTCGGCGTCAGGCCCGTTTCGCGAACCATCCGCCGCAGCGGTTCCTTTTCACGCAGACGGCGCAGGCGCTGAATCGGAAAGGCCATGGTCCGCTCACTTTCTCGGCAGGTTGGTCAGGAAAACCACCAGGTCGCGGACCGAAATCATGCCGACGAGGTGGCCGTCTTTCGTCACCCCGAGATGACGCAGGTGGGTCTGCGCCATCAAGTCGTTGGCGTCCAGCAGCGTCTTGTGTTCCTCGATCGTGACGAGCGGCGCGGACATGATTTGCTCCACGGTCGTCTTGGTCGTGTCGGCCCCGGTGGCGACGACGCGGCGCACCATGTCCGTGTCCGTGATGATGCCGATCACGTCTTTGCCGTTCGTGACGAACAGGCTGCCGATATTGCGGTCGCGCATGAGGCGCCCCGCCGTGCGCACATCCATATCACGCTCGACGGTGATGAACTTGTCCTTCGGAACCATGAATGACTTGACTGGAACCATGTACTCCTCCCCTCTTGCTGGTGACTGAGTTCAAGATCTTCGATGTCATCGACTCGCCGCCGAGACAGGCCGGCGTTCGGCCCGACCCGCAACATGTCGCACGATGGCCTCTGCCAGGGCAGGGACCGTATTCTGCGCCGCGATCACATGCACGCTGAGACCGACTTCACGGACGGTGGCCGCGGTAATGGGACCGATACAGGCGACGGTCGCCTCCCCGACCAGCCGCTGCAGGTCCTCCCGCGTCGAAAACAGCTCGGCGAAATTCCGTACCGTCGACGAGCTGGTAAACGAGAGCACATCGATCGCATGGGCGCGGAGCTGCTCGGTGAGGTGATCGATCGCCACGGCGGGACGTATCGTCCGGTAGACCGGTACGACATCCACTTCGGCGCCCTGTTTGCGCAGCTGATCAGGCAGGATCTCCCGCGCCACCAAGGCCCGCGGAATCAACACTCGCGCCCCATGCATCTGCCGGACGGCCAAGGCGTCCAGCATCCCTTCCGCCTGGTACTGTTCCGGGATCAGATCGGCGCGCAGACCATAGGCCGCCAAGGCTTCCGCGGTGCGTGGCCCGATGCAGGCAATTGTCAGGCCGGCCAGGGCACGCACGTCGCGCCCTGTATCCAACAGACGGGTCATGAAGGGGGCGATCCCGTTCACACTCGTGAAGATCAACCAGTTGTAGGTTGCCAGCCGGCCCAGCGCTCGATCAAGCGGACCCCAGTCCTCCGGAGGGACGATCTCGATGGTCGGGCATTCCACCGCTTCTCCGCCGGAGGCCGCAATCAAGTCGGAAAACTCCAGTGCCTGCGCCTTCGGTCGCGTCACCAGGATACGTGTTCCGAACAGGGGTCTGCGTTCGAACCAATTCAGCTGCGGCCTGAGACGGACCACCTCTCCGATCACAATGACGGTGGGCGGTTCCATGTGGGCCGCCGCGGCCTTCTCCACGATATCGTCCAACGTCCCCACGATGGTCTGTTGCGACGTGCGCGTGCCCCAACGAATGACCGCTGCGGGGGTCGTCCCTGCCTTCCCTTCGGCCCGCAGACATTGGACGATCTTCGGCAGATTCGTCATACCCATGAGAAACACCAGCGTGCCGTGCGCGGTGGCCAAGCGCGGCCACTCGATGCCGCTGCGATCTTTTGTGGGATCTTCGTGGCCCGTGACGAAGGTGACTGTGGAGGCCAAGGTGCGATGGGTGACGGGAATGCCCGCATAGGCCGGCGCCGCCACGGCGGCCGTGACTCCCGGCACGACCTCGAACTCCAGGCCTGCAGCCGCAACGGCCTCGGCCTCTTCTCCACCTCGTCCGAACACGAACGGATCGCCGCCCTTCAGCCGGACCACGGTCTTTCCCGCCCGGGCATGGTCGATCAACAGACGATTGATCTCCAATTGGTCGCGATACTGGCCGCGGCCCCGGCGACCGACATAGAGTCGTTCGGCCTGCCGGGAGACATAACCCAACAACGCCTCATTCGCGAGGTAATCGTACAAAACGACATCGGCCTGCTCAAGGCATTCCTTGCCGCGCAACGTCAGCAGCTTGGGATCGCCGGGGCCGGCGCCCACCAGATAAACTTTTCCTTTGCGCGTCGTCATGGCGGTCAGGCCTATCCGTAGATCTCCTTCAGGATCACGTCGCCTCCGTCGGCCAGCAACAACTCCGCAAGCCTGGTTCCCAGATGCTGCGCCTCGGTCGCCGCGCCTTGAATCTGATGACGAATGACCCGTCGGCCGTCCACGCTGGCCACCAGGCCGTCAAGCGTCAAGGTCTCCCCGTCGAGCACGGCATGGGCGGCGATGGGAACTTGGCATCCCCCTTCCAGGCGGTGGAGCAATGCCCGTTCCGCCGTGACGGTGATGCGGGTGGGACGATGTTCGAAGCGGCTCAGGAGGTCGCGCACGAACGGATCGTCGCCGCGCGCTTCAATACCGAGGGCCCCTTGAGCGATGGCCGGCAGGCTGAGGTGCACCGGCAGACATTCCGTAATCTCTTGTTCCCATCCGAGCCGCTTGAGCCCGGCTGCGGCCAGAATGACGGCTTCGTACAGTCCCTCGCGGAGTTTCCTCAACCGTGTATCCAGATTGCCCCGCAATATCTCGATCGTAAAATCGGGACGATGATGCAGGAGTTGAGCCTGTCTGCGCAAACTGCTGGTGCCGATCCGCGCGCCCTGTTTCAATTGATCCAAGCGGCACCCGTCGCGCGTGATCAGGGCATCGCGTGGATCTTCGCGCGGAGGAATGCACAGGATTTCCAGTCCTGCCGGTAATGTGGTCGGCACATCCTTCATGCTGTGGACAGCCAGATCGATGTCTTTGCTCAGCAGCGCGTCCTCGATCTCTTTCACGAACAGGCCCTTCCCGCCGATCTTTGCCAGGGGGACGTCCAGAATCTTGTCGCCCGAGGTTTGAATGCGTTTCAACGTGATCGTGAGGCCCGGTGCCAATTCCTGGAGGCGCGCCTGGACCCACTGGCTTTGTTGCACGGCCAACTTGCTGCCGCGGGTACCGAGGATGAGGGTCGGACGATTCATCGGTGACCACGATGCGTTGGATGGGGCACTGATCGCCGATCCCACGTACTGGAGGTGTTACTCATACATGCTCCGTCCGGCCGGTCCCATTAACTGACACGCCGGCTTTGCCCCTTCGTTGTTTTTTGTGCGATTGGTATTTCAGGAAGTCGCTCGATCCCATTACTTGAGGCAGTCCTTTCCTGCTCATCCGGGCCGATTGTCTGTCCCGCGCTGTATCCGGCCGGTGCGTCTTCCAGATTGAAGAATCGGCGCGCCGCATCCACATAGGCCGTCCCGCTGGAAGAGGAGGCCTCCGCTTTCAGCGTCACCATCGTGCCATGGACCATTTTATTGATGATGGCAGAGGCCATCGCCTCCACGGCGGCTCGATCTTCGGACGACAAATGCGCCAGCCGCGCCATGATCTTGTCCACTTCACGCCGTTTGATGTCTTCCATTCGATTCCGCAGCGCCACGATCGTCGGCGTCACCTCCAACGATTGCAGCCACTGCCCCAGCACCGCGACCTCTTCGACCACCATCTGTTCGGCTTTCGCCGCTTCGCGCAACCGGTCTTCACGGTTTTGCTCCACGCGCATATGCAGGTCGTCGATATCGAACAGAAAGGCGTCGTCGATCGGCCGAACTGCGGGATCGATATTCCGCGGCACCGAGATATCGATCAGGAACATGGGACGATTCATCCGCTGTCTCATCGCTCGCTGCACGTCGTCGGCACTGACCAGGTAGTGTGAAGCCCCGGTGGACACCAACACGATGTCGGCCCCGGCCAATTCCGCCTTATAGTCGTCGAACGGCACGGCGGTGCCGTTGAACCGCTGGGCCAATTCCAACCCATGCTGGAAATTGCGGGTGGTGATCCGCACCTGGCGCACGCCGTTGGCGATCAGGTGGCGAGCCGCCAGTTTGGCCATTTCGCCCGCCCCGATCAACAACACCGTTTTCTCGCTCAGGTTCGAGAAGATTTTTTTCGCCAATTCGACCGCCGCATAACTCACCGACACGGCCGTCTCTGCGATCTTGGTTTCGGTGCGCACGCGTTTCGCCACCGAAATGGCTTTCTTCACGATCTTATTCAGCAGCAGGCCGGACGCCTTATGGGTCAACGCCACTTCGAACGCATCCTTGAGCTGGCCGAGAATTTGAGATTCGCCGACGATCATCGAGTCCAAGCTGGAGGCGACACGGAACAGATGCCCGATGGCGCGGTCGCCGGCATGCCAGTAGAGATGGGGAGTCAGATGTTCGGAAGAGAGGGAGAGGTGGGTGTCGGCCAGGAATTCCTGCACCCGTCCGTACCCGCTTTCCAGATCCTCGACGACGGCGTACACTTCCACGCGGTTGCACGTGGAGAGCAACAGACCTTCGCGGACACCCGAGTAGGAACAGAGCCGGCTGAGCGCTTCCCTGAGGCGGCTTTCGGGAACGGCGAGTTTTTCCCGAATCTCGACCGGCGCGGTCTTATGGCTCAACCCGACGACGATGACATGCATGTCAGGACACCGACCCGTGACTTTTCAAGACGACTCCGATCAGGGTCAGGATCACGCCGGCGAATCCGATGATCGTCAGATAAGCGGCTCGTTTGGCCCGCCATCCGATGGTGAGACGGCCGACCAGCACCGCGAAATAGAAGCCCCACGTCACCATGGCCCACGTCTGCTCGGGATTCCAGTTCACGTAGGTCCCGCGGACGATTTCAGCGGAAAAGGCGCCGCTGATGATCCCCAGGGTCAGTAACGGAAAGCCCATGACGATGGACTGTTGGTTCAGGTGATCGAGGTAGTCGAGTGCCGGCAGCTTGGCATAGAGGACATTGAAACGCTTGGACTTGAGAAGACCGTCTTGAATGAGATACATCACTCCCGCGACGAAGGCGACGGCAAACCCCACTGTGCCCAGCATACTGAGGGTGACGTGGACCCAGAGGGTCTTGAAGACGGGCTGGAGGCTGGCTGCTTCTTCGGACCGAAAGGCGGCGGCGGTCACCAACGACACGAGCGCGAGCGGCACGATGAACGAGCCGAGGACATGGAGCTGCCGGCGAAATTCGACCGCCAGGAAGACCAGAATGAGCATCCAGGAGAAAAACGAGAGGGCTTCGTGAAAGGTGGGAAGTTGCGTCTGGCCGGCGCCTGCCATTCTGGCCACCAGCGCCACGGTGTGGGTGGCGAATCCGATGGCGGTGATTCCGAGCGACACTTTTGACAGGGTTTCCGCCCGCCTGAGCAGATAGGCCAGATAGCAGACGGTGCTCGCGAAATACAACGCCATCGTAAGCATGAAGAAGACCGCAGACATCCCGCCCTATCCTCGCAACATTTCAAAGCAAAGCCGGATTTTTGGAACTGGAAATTATATCGATGCGGCAAGAACGGAGTCAAGGAAAGCGCGCTCGGTCGAGGCACCAGGTCGGGACATTGTTCATCGTCGGGGTGCCGATCGGACATCCCGACGATGTGACCATCCGAGCCCTCGACACGTTTCGGAAGGTCGGTCTGATCGCAACGAAGAGTCCACGTGCAACTCAGGCGCTGCTGATGCATCACGGCATCGACGCTGTCCTAACCACCTATGATCGAGACAACGCGGTCGAAAAAGCTCCCCTCCTGCTGGACCGATTGAAACAGGGAACCGCTGTTGCGTTGGTTTCGGATTGCGGCATGCCGGTCGTCTACGACCCTGGTCGATTGCTCATCACGACGGCGTCCGAAGCCGGCATCCCTATCGAAATCATTCCTGGACCTTCGGCCGTTGTGACCGCCGCTGCTGTAGCCGGCCTGGATGGCAATGCCTTCGTCTTCGAAGGGCGCTGGGCCGGCGGCGCAGGACAGATCACGCAGCGGCTCCGATCGTTGCAATCGGAATCCCGCACGATGATCTTCTTTCCACCGGCCCAGACCCTGCGACGGATCTTGAGGCTCATCTCGGACATCCTGGGCAATCGGCGGATCATCATGGCGATCAACTTGACGCAAAAAACCCAGCACATCGTGAGGGGACGGGTGCGTGAATTACTCACCGGCCATCCGTTCCAGGATGAAACGGCCCAGGTGACGTTGATTGTGGAGGGGAAGAAACCGACCAGGAAAGGTTTGCCGAAGAAGGGGTGACAGGTCTACTCGTCGAGGCGTTTTCGGATCATGACACGGTACGATTGCTCGGCTCGCTCTTGAGACAGAACATCGTGGCCGTCATCGCTGACGCTGCGAGGGACGTTACGAATGGGATCGCCGTCGTCGAGGTGGACCAAGAGCAACTGCCCGGCCGTCATGGTTTCGAGTTTCAGCTTGGTCTTGACGAAATTATAGGGGCAAATCACCCCGCGGAGATCCAACTCTTCATCAGGATGTAGGAGATTCAGAGGGGCTTCAGACATAGGGATTCGCTTCGAATGGTCATTGCCGATGATTGATGGTAACAAGGGAACGATTGTCTTGCAACGGGCGGCCGGAAACCGGGCCGAGAAAATAAAAGCGGGGTGCTTCTTCCGAAGCACCCCGCTTGAAAAGCCGGGCACTTGATGATGACCTAGACCTTAGTTGCTCAAGCCCTTCTGCAAATTCGGCTTGGCAGTATCGGTTCCATAATCCGACTTGTTCTGCACTTTGGTTTCAGGAGCCACAGTCTGATAGCCCCATCCCGGCTGGGGTTCACAATTCCAGCAGGGCGCAGTTCCAGTGAATTCACCCACGGTCGTGGTGACCACGCCGGAAGTGATCGTCCCAGGGAACACACCGCCGACCAGCCCGCCGGTGACGGTACCAGAATTGGTTTCAATTCCGCGCTCCGTCGATGGGCTAGGCCGCTGTCCCAAACCACCGAATCCCGCCAACTTCTCATTGCCGCGGAACAGGTAGACTTCGCGCACCAACTTACGGCCCGATCCGTAGACGCCCTGATCCGCTCTCTCGTTGGGCGCTTCAACCACTTGCACGGAGATATCGTCACCGTTGTTCAGTGCCTTGATTTGATCCATATTGGTTTTGTCATCGAAATAGACCGTCAATGACGACATCGCACCGGTTCCTGCACGCCCCTCATCGTGTGAACTACCACCGGTCTCCAAATGCATTTTGTGACCGGGAACATCGACGGCGAGCACGCGACCGAACACGGTTTCCGGCTGGCCAAGCCGATCAAGAAATGCGTTCCTGTCAAACGCCTGCGTGCGGCCCGAATTTCCGGAGACATCGCCCACTCCGGCTCCGACACCGAACCCCGATCCTGACGAGGACTGCGGCAAACGCTCTTGAGCGCCTGCAACACCCACGGAGCCGACAAAAAGCACCGCAGCTCCAAGTGCCAACACGTTACGCATGTGCTGCCTCCTTAGTGAGTTGTAAGTGATAAGAGAGTGATGATGGACGGCAATAAACTACCCTGACCATAAAATAGTCCTAGACAAATTCGGGCGCACTATAGGCCAACACCCACATCATGTCAAGAGGTTTTCAGAGGTCCCATCCATTATATAGTGGCGCACATCAAACCCTGCCCCTTGACGGTCACACCCTTTTCGATCCATCCGACAGGGGAAGCTTTTCACGACCCCCATCTATCGCCAACGAACCATGGTGCCCAGAGGGAGGGTCGAACTCCCACTCTCTTGCGAGAACCGGATTTTGAGTCCGGCGCGTCTGCCAGTTCCGCCATCCGGGCACATGCGATAGAGCTATCTACACCCAATTACCTGAGGGGAGGCTTTTCTAACACGAACCTACGAACCCGTCAATCGGGGAACCGGCACTCTTTTTTCTTAAAAAATCCGATGCTAGAATGGGTTATTCTTTCAATCCTGAAAAACCGGATACGAATTACGGAGGCAACCATGGCAGAGGTGCAGTGTGTCACTTGCGGGCAGACGGGCGAAGCAATTACCGATATGCTGTTTCTGGGAAAGCTTGAGGCTGAGATCAAGGCAAAGGTCTGCCGGCCCTGTTGGAAAAAATGGGAAGGCATGCGCGTGATGGTCATCAATGAATACCAGGTGAACCTGGGAGACGAGAGCGGCCGGGAACTCGTCAAGAAGCAAATGAAGGCCTTTCTCAAGCTGGGTGAACAAACCGACACATCCAAACTGGATCAAAACTTTCGGCCGGCCGGCGCCTGAAGTCGCAACGAGAGAGAATAGTAGCGAGACAGAGCCTCGCCCCAGCGGTCTGCCTCGCAGCTTCTCCAGTCAGAATTGGTCGGCGGCGGACGGAATCCAGACAGGCTGATGACGCTGCCGACGCAAACCTTGCCTGCTTCTCCTAAATGAGCCGTTTGAGCCGTTGCGGGCCCGAATTCATTGACACTCTGATTTCGGAAGTGCTAGATTGCCGTGTTGCCGAGATTTTTAGCCGAGATCGAGAAGGACATTCCCGCCGTGATCACACAAATGCGGGTGAAGGGGTTGATCTTCGACCCCTATAATAACGCCTACATCGTGGTGTTGCGCGACGAAGATAATTCGGACATGCTCCCGATTTGGGTGGGAAAATCAGAAGCCAGCGCCATCGGTCTGGCCATGGAGAGCGTCACCGCGCCTCGGCCCATGACGCACGACTTGATGAAATCGTTCCTGGAAACATTCGACGCCAAGATCATCAGCGTGGTCATTACGGACTTGAACGAGAACACGTATTTCGCCAAGATTCACCTGATGTACGAAGACTCGGAATATACGGTCGATTCTCGCCCCAGCGATGCCATTGCACTGGCGCTTCGAACCAACGCACCGATCTTTGCCAGCGAGAAAGTCATCAAAAAACAGTCTTCGGAAGAACTCGAACAGTGGCTTGAGAACCTCAAACCGGAAGATTTCGGCAAGCTGGATACCTAGCCATGGAATCAGCCGCTCAGAACCAATCGAACCAATCATCTGAACTCGTGGCCTTGACCGTCAAGCAGGTATTGGATGACGGCAATACCGATACCCGCATCGTCGTGCTGAAAAGCGCTGACGCGAGCGTGACGCTGCCGATCTGGGTCGGGTCTGCCGAGGGGAATGCGATCCGCCTCGCGATGGAACAGGTCGTAACACCCCGTCCGATGAGCCACGACCTCATTCGGAGTTTTGCGGACCACCTCGGCGTCCGGATTGAGAGGGTCGTGATTACGGATGTGAAGAGCAGCACCTACTATGCAAGCCTGTCGTTCGCGTCGAAGGGAGTGCATCGGACGTTGGATGCCAGGCCGAGCGACGCCATCGCCCTCGCCTTGCGTGCAGGCTGCCCGATCTACGCCACACAAGATGTGCTGAATCGACGCACTGCGATTCATTTGGATGCCTGGATCAACAAACTCGACACAAAAAATATCGAACCTCAACAAGCGTGAGGCGTGACGCCTCGCATGAGAAGCCTGTCGCTCAGGAGCAGATGGAGACCATGACAAAAACGTATCTCGAAAAACCGGCTGATGTGAAACGGAAATGGTTCCTGGTGGATGCCGAGGGAAAGACGCTCGGCCGCCTTGCGGCAAAAGTCGCGACCTTGCTCCGCGGCAAACATAAAGCCACGTTCACGCCCCATGTCGATACTGGGGATCACGTGGTCATCGTGAATGCGGAGAAGGTCCGCCTAACCGGCAACAAGATGGAAACCAAAACCTATTCCTATCACACCGGATATCCAGGTGGATTGAAAACGCTCACGGCCGAACATGTCCACCAGAAACAACCGACGGAACTTTTGACAAGAGCCATCAAGGGCATGTTGCCCAAAACCCCGCTCGGAAATCACATGGCCAAGAAATTGCGCGTTTACGCGGGCCCGACCCATCCGCACCAGGCGCAACAGCTGGAATCACTCTCACTGTGACCATTATTGTTCTGATTCGATTTGTGAAGGAGGCCGCCTGATATGGCAGCATTGACGCAGTATGCAACCGGGAAGAGAAAGAGCGCGATCGCTCGCGCATGGGTAACCGCCGCTGCAGGTGACATCGTCGTGAACGAAAAGCCGTTGGAAAAGGCGTTTCCGCGCATGACGCTGCGGAATGTGATTCAATTTCCGTTTGAGCTGGCTGGTGTCACCGGCAAGTATTCGGTACGGGCCACCGTGTATGGCGGAGGACCTGCGGGCCAAGCCGGAGCCTTGCGGCATGCGATCTCAAAGGCGCTGGTGGTCATGAGCGCGGCGTTCCGAAGCCCCCTCAAGAAAGAAGGCCTCCTGACCCGCGACTCGCGCGTGAAAGAGCGTAAGAAGTACGGCCAGAAGGGCGCCAGAAAGCGGTTCCAATACTCGAAGCGTTAACAGAAACCTGGAGCGACATGGTTCAAGAAGGGAAGGCTCCGGAGCCTTCCCTTTTTTTATGGGCAAGACGAACGAACCGGACGACGGTTCACGATGGTGCCGGGAGGCCTGACATGACATCGGTACGAGTGGCGGTGGCCGGTGCCAGCGGCTATACAGGAGCCGAATTGCTTCGGCTGCTTTCACAACACCCGAAAGTCGCCGTGACTGCCGTGACCTCCGAAAAATCGGCCGGCGCGGCGGTCTCTTCCGTCTATCCCCATTTGCAGGGCATCGTGCCACTGACCTTCGAAGCCCTGGCACCGGAAGCCTTGGCGGAGCGGGCCGATATTCTCTTTCTCGCCCTCCCCCACACCAAATCCATGGGGCCTGTGGCGAGTTGCCTGAAGGCCGGCAAACGGGTCATCGATCTCAGTGCGGACTTCAGACTCAAGGACCCTCGCACCTACGAAACCTGGTACCAGACCCCGCATGCGCATCCCGATCTGATCGGAAACGCCGTCTATGGCTTGCCGGAACTGCATCGATCCTCCATCGCACAGGCCCGCCTGGTGGCTTCGCCCGGCTGCTATCCGACCGCCGCCATTTTGCAATTGGCGCCGCTGGTCGCCCACGGTCTGATTGTGTCCGATACCATCGTGATCGATGCCAAGTCCGGCGTGTCAGGCGCCGGGAGAAGTCCCGCGCTCCCCTACCACTTTCCGGAAGCGCACGAATCGTTGGAGCCCTATAAGATCGGGCAACATCGACACATCCCGGAAATCGAACAGGAACTTTCCGTACTGGCGAGCAAGCAGGGGCACGTCACCGGCGCCCCCGGTACAGCCGTGACGGTCGCCTTCACACCGCACCTGGTTCCCATGAATCGAGGGATCTTGAGTACCGCCTACGCGCGGATGAAGGGCAAACTCGATGTCGCCGAATTGCGAGCGCTCTATCGCGATTTCTACAAGGGCGAGCGTTTTGTGCGGTTGCTGGAGAGCGCGATGCCGAATCCGCGACATGTGCGGGGCGCCAACTACTGCGATCTCGCAGTCCATGCCGATACACGGGCCGGCTGGGTCGTCACCGTCTCGGCCCTCGACAATTTGATCAAGGGAGCGGCGGGGCAAGCCATTCAGGCCATGAACCTCATGCTCGGGTATCCGGAAGAGACGGGCTTGACGGCGCCCGGCGTCTATCCTTAGCCGCTACGCTGGTTGAGCGGATTCACCACGATCGATTCCTCCAACATACAGGATGGCCTATGAAGACTATTTCCGGGGGCGTCACCGCTCCTCTGGGGTTTCTGGCTGCCGGGGTCTACGCCGGGATCAAGAAAAAGAACCAACTCGATTTGGCGCTGCTCCTGTCTGAGCGAGCAGGCCCAGTCGCCGGGGTCTTCACGACCAATCAGATCGTGGCGGCGCCGGTCATCCTCGATCGCCTGCATCTCAAGAAGGGCGTCGGCCGAGCCATCCTGGTCAACAGCGGCAACGCCAACGCCTGCACAGGACCGGAGGGAATGGGGGCAGCCAAGGACATGGCCCAACTGGTGGCGACGGCCCTGCAATGCCCTCCCCACAGCGTCTTCATCGGCTCGACCGGAGTGATCGGCCAACCGCTCCCGATCGCCCGTATCAAGGACGCCGTGCCTGATCTCTTGGCCCGGGTCACTCGCCGGGGCGGCAGTAAGGCGGCACGGGCCATCATGACCACCGATCTGAAGCCCAAAGAAACGGCCGTACGAGCCAGACTGGGAGGCCGTATGGTAACTGTGGGTGGAATGGCCAAGGGGTCCGGCATGATCCACCCCAACATGGCGACCATGTTGGCCTACCTCACGACGGATGCGGCCATCAATCGACGCGCGCTTCAAGCGGCGCTGCGCCGGGCCGTCGATCAGTCGTTCAACTGTATCACCGTCGACGGCGATACGAGTACGAACGACACCGTCTTGTGCCTTGCCAACGGCATGGCAGACAATCGAAAGATCCTGCTCGACTCGGTGGACTTCGAGAAATTCTGTGCCATGCTCGAGACGGTCTGCCGGACGCTGGCATTGAAAATTTGTTGGGACGGCGAAGGGGTCACGAAAGTCGTGAGGGTCGAGGTCAGAGGGGCCAAGACCGCCAAAGCGGCGAGGCAGGTGGCGCAAACGATCGCAACTTCCAATCTGGTGAAGACGGCGCTTTTCGGCGGTGACGCCAACTGGGGCCGCGTGATGGCGGCGCTCGGGCGCGCGGGAGTGGCCATCGATCCAACCAGCGTGAGTCTTCAATTCGGGGATGTCCCGATGGTGCGGAAGGGACAAGGTCTCGGGCAGGCCGCCGAACGGCGGCTGACCAAAGTCTTTCAAGCACGGGAATTTACGATTCTGGTCGATCTCGGCCAAGGCAAGGCTTGCGCCCACATGTGGACCACGGACCTCTCCTACGAATACGTCCGCATCAACGCCAGTTACCGATCGTGAGGGTCCTCGTGACCGGTTGCAATGCAGAGGGGATTATGCTAGCGTTCGTGCGTTTCCGCCGATGAACGGTCCGTCCCACCGTTCACGGATCGACGCATCAAAAATCAGGGACATCTTATTCAAATCCACACCGGCGTGATGCGCACGCTGCGCAGCCTGAGAATAAGGGGGAGGTCCCCCTCGCCGTCGGCATTGGCCGGGCGCTCTGCAGGCTTCGGAGGGAGGTGAAGGTATGGGAGTCGTGGCGATTAAAGAATTGTTGGAAGCCGGTGTCCATTTCGGACACCAGACGAACCGTTGGAATCCGAAGATGAAGCGATTCCTGTTCGGCGAGCGGAACGGCGTCTACATCATCGACCTGCAACAGACGGTCGAGCGCCTGGAACAGGCCTATGCCTTCGCGCGCGACACCGTGGCGGCCGGTGACTCCGTCTTGTTCGTCGGAACGAAGCGCCAGGCAGCGGAGATTTTGGAAGAAGAGGCCAAACGAGCCAACCAGTTCTTCATCAACCAGCGGTGGCTGGGCGGCATGTTGACCAACTTCCAGACCATCCGCCGCAGCATCGACAAAATGAAAAAGATGGAAGCGACCCTCGCGGATCCGACTCATCAGGGCCACACCAAAAAAGAGCTCGGACAGATGCAGAAGGAAGTCGTCAAACTCCAGAAGAACCTGTCGGGCATCCGCAACATGCGCGCCTTGCCCGGCGCGGTATTCGTGCTCGACACCCGCATCGAACACATTGCGGTCCTCGAGGCCAGCCGGTTGGAGATTCCGGTCATCGCCATTGTGGATTCGAATTGCGATCCGGACCATATCCAGTTTCCGATTCCCGGCAACGACGATGCGATTCGCTCCATCAAGCTGATTATTTCAAAAATCGCGGACGCGTGCCTCGAAGGCGCGCACCTTCGCGCACAACAGGAAGAGACAGAATTCGCAGCAGCGCCGGCCGGCGGCGGCAAACCGGCGGCGAACCTGGCCGGTGTCTCGGCCTTGTAAACGCCGCGTTTCGCACGATAACGACGGTATTGTTCTACTCGACCCAACTGAGGAGCCCATGGCAAGTCTGAGTGACCTCGTCAAAGAATTACGCGAAAAAACCGGGGCCGGGATTCTGGATTGCCAGAAAGCCTTGTCCGAGAACGGCAACAGCATCGAGAAGGCGATCGACTATCTCCGGCAAAAGGGACTGGCCGCCGCCCAGAAAAAGGCCGGCCGTGAAACCAACCAGGGATTGGTCCATGCCTATATCCACGCCGGAGGAAAGATCGGGGTCCTCATCGAGGTCAACTGTGAAACCGACTTCGTGGCGCGGAACGACGACTTCAAAACGTTTGTGAACGACTTGGCGCTGCAAGTAGCGGCATCCAGCCCCTCCTATGTCAGACGGGAAGAGATTCCCGCCGATGTCGTGACGAAAGAGCGGAGCATCTACGAAGGACAGGCGAAAGAAATGGGCAAGCCGCCTGCCGCCTGGCCGAAAATCATCGAGGGCAAGCTCGAAAAGTTCTTCCAAGAGAATTGCCTGCTCGAGCAATCCTTCGTCAAGGACCCGTCCGTGACGGTCAAAGATCTGTTGGCGCAACAAATCGCCAAGATCGGCGAGAACATGAACATCCGACGGTTCACCCGTTACCAGCTAGGCCAAGCATGAGCTCTGCCCGATACCGCCGCATCCTGCTGAAAGTCAGCGGAGAAATGTTGGCCGGTGAACAGGGCTACGGCATTCAACCCTCGATTCTCGAAGGACTGGCGGACGAAATCGCCGACGTCGTGGCGATGGACGTCGAAGTGGCCGTCGTCATCGGCGGCGGCAATATCTTCCGCGGCCTGGCGGCCAGTGCGCGGGGCATGGAGCGGGCTTCGGCCGACTACATGGGGATGTTGGCGACCGTACTGAATGCCCTCGCCCTCCAGAATGCGTTGGAAAGCAAGGGGGTCACGACCCGCGTCCAATCGGCGATTGAAATGAGACAGCTGGCGGAAGGCTATATCAGGCGCCGCGCCATCCGGCATCTTGAAAAGAAGCGGGTGGTGATTTTTGCCGGCGGCACCGGCAATCCCTACTTCTCCACCGACACGGCCGCGTCATTGCGGGCCATGGAAATCGGCGCGCAGGTCATCATGAAGGGCACCAAGGTCGACGGGATTTACGACAGTGATCCGGTTAAGAATCCCCAGGCCAAGAAGTACTCGGAGATTCCGTTTCTCTCGATTCTCAACCAGAACCTGAAGGTGATGGACTCAACGGCGATCAGCCTCTGCATGGACAACCGTCTGCCGTTGATCGTCTTCAACTTGAAAGAAAAGGGGAACTTCAAGCGGGTCGTGCAGGGTGATCCCATCGGCACCCTGGTCACCATAGGCAGCCGGTAAGGAGAAGGTCGGATGACGGCGCAAGAGGTCAAACATAAAGTCACCGAGAAAATGGACCATGCGATCGAGCATTTGAAGCGGGATCTGGCCGGGCTCCGCACCGGTCGCGCATCCGTGGCGCTCCTCGACGGCATCAAGGTCGATTACTACGGCACGCTGACACCGCTGAAACAGATTGCGAATATCGCCACACCCGAAGCGCGGCTCCTTACGATTCAGCCCTGGGAACAGAATCTCATCAGGGAAATCGAAAAGGCGATCCAAACTTCGGACCTCGGCTTGACCCCGTCGAACGACGGCAAGTTGATCCGTATTCCCCTCCCCCCGTTGACCGAAGAACGCCGCAAAGAACTCATCAAGGTGTGCAAGAAACACGGTGAAGAAATGAAGGTGCAGATTCGCGGCTTTCGCCGGGACGGCAATGAAGAACTCAAGAAACTGCAGAAGGACGCGAAATTGACCGAAGACGAACTGCGCAAGTCGGAAGCCGAGATTCAGAAACTGACCGACCAGTACGTGCAGAAGATCGACGACGTGATGAAGAAGAAAGAAAGCGAAATTCTCGAAGTCTAAGGTCTTATTCCGCCGCGACGAACCGCGTGCACAACCCCGCGCATTGTCCCCCAACCTCCCTGTCGATCGACCTGGCCGCCCTCGCACAGAACCTCGCCCATGTGCGGCGCCTTGCCCCGCGCTGCGAAGTCCTGGCCGTGGTGAAAGCCAACGCCTATGGGCACGGCGCCGTCGAGATCACACGTGCGCTTCAGCGCCTGGCGGTGCGCCGGTTCGGCGTCGCTACGACGGAGGAGGGTATCGCGCTCCGTGAAGGAGGCATTCAGGAAGCCATCCTCGTCATGGGTGCGACGGTCCCGGCACAGTTCCCGGACCTGGTGGCCCACAAGTTGACACCGGTCCTCTATCGGGCGGACATGGTGCAAACCCTTGCTGCCGCCGTCCCGCCCGGAGCCGCTCCCTACCCTGTGCATGTCAAAATTGAGACCGGCATGGGCCGCCTGGGCCTGTCTCCCGAGGAGATACCCGATCTTCTCAACCTGCGGGCCTTCGGGACGAGCCTCTATCCGGAAGGGCTCATGACCCATCTGGCCGATGCCGACAATCACGAGACCTTGCACACCGAGGCGCAGCTCGCTCGCTTCCGACAGACCATCGAGGCAGTACAACGGCGAGGACTCACCTTCCCGCTGGTACACGCGGCCAACAGCGCAGCCATCATCAAATATCCCGCGACCCACTATTCCCTCGTCCGTCCCGGCCTCATGCTCTATGGATACCATACCTTGGCCAAGGAGGAATCGGCGCCGGAACTGCAGCCGATCCTCACCTGGAAATCGACCGTCGCCCACCTTCGGACCATTCAGCCTGGTGACGGCGTCAGCTACAACCGTACATTCGTCGCCTCGCGCCTCTCCCGCATCGCGGTACTGCCGGTCGGATATGCGGACGGATACAGCCGTCTCCTCTCGAACCGTGGAGTGGTCTTGATCGGCGGCAGACGAGCGCGGGTGGTCGGTCGTGTCTGCATGGACATGACCATGGTCGATGTGACCGATGTCCCGGGCATAGAGATCGGACATGAAGCCATCTTGATCGGGCGGCAGGGGCAGGAACAGATCACGGCGGCCGACCTGGCCGCTTGGCAACAGACAATTCCCTATGAAGTGCTCTGTGCCATCGGGCCCCGTGTACCACGCCGATACGACCTTCCTCCGGCCGAGCACACAAGTCCATCACGTAAGCCGTGAGGCGGCCTCCCCTTGCCTTCCGTAGTCGGTTCCCCCATATTCTTTACAAGATCCTCGTGCTGAGTTCAGATTGCACCTTTCCACCTGACAAATGGAATGAGGAGAAGCAATGGGTGGATGGCACCGGTTCACTCACACCAATTTGACGTTTCTCTGTGGAATGATCCTGGTTGGTAGTTCCGCAGGCCTCGCAGCAACGGCGGGAAGCGAGGAGCCGCACAGGGACGGGAACGAAACCTCCGGCATGACCGTCCATGTTCCGATCCCTCTCTCCGCCCTGGCCGACTTCTACGGTGGAGTCCACCAGGCTGTCGCATCCGCCCGCGCCGAAAGCCGCGAGTGGGTGACCCTGGGCGGGGGCAGCGGATTTCTGAAATATCGCCTCTGGCCGGGAGAACAGGCCGCGACGACATCGGAAGGTCGCCTGTTCTCTCAGGCGACCTTCCCGTTCGGAGTGGAATATGCAAAACGCATCAACGGCTCACTCACGAAGCTGGCCGATTGTGGTCAGCGCGATTCGGCGACCGGCAGCGGCCGTTTGTCCGTGAGCCTGGCGACCACGTTCACCCAGGGCCGTGACTATAGCCTGTTGCCGGCGAGCACCGTTACGTCCGTGGAAGCGAAGCGGTCCTGCCTGCTGTCCGAACAGGGCGTGGATACGGCGCCGCTGATGGTCCAGATCTATCGAAGCGACCTTCAGGGGATGCTGCCTGCAATGGATCGGAAAGCCGCAGCGCTCGTCCCGTTGAAGCCGACGATCACCCGTGTCTGGAAGGATCTGCAGGATCCGATGCTGCTGGATGAAGAACAGGCCCTCTGGCTGGCCGTGAACCCTGAAGCCGTGGGTCCCGCCGGGATCGAGGCCCTGTCAGGAACTCCGGCCGCCGCCTTCGGCCTGACGGCCAGACCCTCCGTCGTGCGGGGTGCGAAACCCGCGTCAGGTCGCCTGCCGCTCCCGGCGTTGCAGGATCGCGTTCACGATGGCGGATTTCATGTCTCCTTCGCCGTGCAGATCCCGATCGAAGAGGCCGATCAACGGTTGCGCGAGGCAGTGGTCGGCCAGGAGTGGTCGCTCGGGGTGGGTACGATCAAGATCGTCGGAGCGACGCTCTATCCCCTCGGCTCTCAAGTCGGGGTGGAACTGACCCTGCGAGGGCTGCTGCCGTTGACGTTGCGCCTCAAGGGAACGCCGGCCTACGACGAATCGAAGGGACAGATTCTGTTTCGAAATTTCGACTATACGATCAAGGAGCGGACGACGGCCACGGACCTGGCGGAAGAATGGCTGCACGAACCCCTGCGGGAGGAATTGGCGGAAAGGCTCGCGATCCCCATTCGTGAGGAGTTGGACCTGATGCGCAAGGCGCTGGAAAATGGCCTGAACCGCGACCTGACAGGCGGACGCCTGCGCGGCACGGTCGAGAACCTCTCACTCGAAGATCTCTCTGTCCAGGCAAACCTTCTGTCGGCGAGGTTCCACACAGACGGAGCCCTGCAGTACGATGTCCGTGCCGATGCCGTGGCCCCATAATCCGGCCGGCCTACACCTTCAGCTTTCGCTTCAGCCGCGACTCGACACTTGCAACCTTGCCCTCCAGCCGCCCTTGCTTTCCTTTCCGATAGTCGATCTTGATACTGCAGGAAATGCGGTTACAGTCCTTGCGCATGCGCGCGTAACATTGCTTGACCACCGCCATGACCTCGTCCCATTCCCCCTCCAGCACCGTTCCCATCGGGTTCAGCCGGTAGGCCACCCCGCTCCGATCGACGATGTCCAGAGAACGCGCCACATACTTCCCCACACTCTCGCCCTTCCCCAGCGGCGACATGCTGAATTCCAATAACACCATAATCGGATACTCCTGCTGCTAGCTGATGGCTGAAAGCTTGCGGCGAATGACGGGCTGTTAGGACCCGCGCTTGTCCCCTGCCGCGACGGCCGCCCGTTGATCGAGCCAGACCTTGGGATACTGGACCTTACCCAAAAGACGAAAGCCGTCCAGTGCCTCACGCAGGAGCGCGCGGCGTTTTTCCGCGTCCGGTTCGTTGGCCTTGGCCTGTTCGCGAAGCTGCCCGAGCCACTCGACGAAGGAGGCAAACTCACCGTCCAAAATTCTCTCCAGGTCTTCCTTCATGAAACCGGACAGCGCCGGCGCCTGGCCGCTCGTGCTGATCGCCAGACGAAGGTGCCCGCAGCTGACGACGGCCGGCATCACCACATTCGAGGCGTCGGGCTGGTCGATGGACCAGATCAAGAACTTTTGCTCGCGGGCCAGCCGAATGAGCGAATGGGATAGTTCACGGTCGCCGCGCACCGTGTTCAACACCAGAATGACGCTCTCCAGATCGTTCGTGCGAAAATGCCGGCCGCGGTGAATGATCTTCGCCGAGGCCGCCAGTTTGCGGAGCGTTTCGTTCAAGGTGGGGCTGATGACGGTCACCTTGGCGCCGGCCTCCAACAGCCGTTGGGTCTTCTCAGCCGCCTCCTCGTCGCCGCCGATCACCAAGACCGGCCACCCACGTACATCGAGTGAAATTTGAAAGCCAGAATTTGCAGGCATCGTAATCCTCCAACAAGCCGTCCATAACGAAAGGCTGTATCATACAACAGCCGATTTCACAGGGTAAACCGGCTTCGCCATTCCCCTTTGCGCCGAGAGCCGGGTATAATGCGCGCGCCGCTTGAAGGGAGGGTCCTCGGCCCTCGCCGTGCGTCAACAAAGGAGTGTCTTGTGGCTGGATATTCAGGACGATCCCTGGGAATGGCCGGCGGGATCATCGGCATTGCGGCGCTGGCCGCCTATTTCGGCGTCGCCCATATCGGTGAACCGGACCAGGGAGGCGGGTCGATTGCAGGACAGGTGCAGATCGCGCCCAATTTGGCCGACCAGGTCAAACCGACGGACGTGTTGTTCGTGATCGTGCGGCGCCCGACAGGGCCGCCGCGACCCATCGCCGCGAAGCGGATCGACGCGCCGAAATTTCCGGTGCAGTTCGAAATCACAAATGCGGACGTCATGGTGCAAGGCAGCGAACTCAAAGGCATGGTGGATGTGATCGCCCGCCTGGATCGCGACGGCCAGGCCGGCCAGCCGCAACCGGGCGATATGGAAGGGCGCTACGACAAGAACCCCACCCTTCCAGGCGGGAAGGATGTCAGGATTACGATCGACAAGGTCTATTGAAGGGAATGAGGAATGTGGAGTGAGGAATGAGAGTTAGGACTGAGGCAATTGAGCAATGAAGAATCGGGCGATTGGATCACGGAACAATTCCTCATTCCAAATTTGAGGTTAAGTCTCTGCCGGGTCCGCGTCGAGTTCCAGATTCCAATACAGGTAGTCCCGCCAGCTTTCCGGCGTGTTGCGGATCCCGATGGTAATCGTAACTGTGGGGCTCCAACGGGGCTTCACGGGCTTCTTGACCAGACGCATATTGGCTTCTTCCGGCGTCCGGCCGCTCTTGCGGTTATTGCAGCGCCAGCAGGCCGTCACGATGTTTTCCCAGGTCTTCCGCCCGCCCTTCGCGATGGGCACGACATGGTCGAACGTCAATTCTTCGGTCCGGAACTTGTGTTTGCAGTATTGGCAACAATAACCGTCCCGCGTGAAGATGTTGATGCGGGAGAACTTCACGGCCCGGTGGCTGTCCTTGAGCTTGACCAGCTTCAAGAGCCGCATCACCGAGGGGAGTTTGATCGAGATGGAAATGCCGTGGATTTCGCGGTCGTAGACTTCGAGGACTTCGACCTTCCCCTGCCAGAGCAAGGTAATGGCCTTCTGCCAATGCAGGACACGCAGCGGTTCATAGGTGGAGTTGAGCAAGAGGGTCATTTCCATGGCAGCTCCGACGGTCTCCTATGAGTGCACTCTATGAAGAATAGCAAAATGACGGCGCGCGGTACCCTTTCCTGAATGTATCCAGTAGATCTATGCCATATGTGGCCAATGAAATCAAGCGCTTAGGCCTGAACGCGCAGAATGTTACGTAGTCATAACGCCCACCGTACCTTCTTGTTACCTGCAAAGGAGCCCATGGATTCACAGGCAACCTATGTCACTGTCGCGCAGGTGGACCAGATTCCGCCCGGCACCTGCCGCACCGTTGAGATTGACGGCATCTTTCTCGCGCTTTGCAATGTGAACGGACGCTTTCTGGCCGTCGATAATACCTGTCCCCATGCAGGTGGACCATTGGGCGAAGGCACCATGGACGGAGAAGTCGTCGAGTGTCCCTGGCATGGGTGGCGATTCAATGTCCGCACCGGCGAGCGCCCGGAAAATCCAGAGATCCGTGTGCCCTGTGTGGAAGTGCGGGTGCAGGGCTCCGACGTGCAGGTGAAAGTTCCGCTCACATTGTAGGGGACGGCGAGGGCATATCCGTGGCGGGATTGCGGGGGCGCCCGCTCTCCGGTCCCTCCGGCATCAGGCCATCGGCCGGCAGCGAAGCGGCATTCACCCGCTTCGACGCCAAATCGACGTGCCAAATGAATTCCCGTTCGAACCACTGCGTCGTCCCTTGCTCGCGCATATAGATGCGAACCTCGTAGCGCTGGCCCTCCTGCTTGATCACTTGCCACTCTCCCAAACGCAAGCCCAGCTTGCGGGCCTGTTGAATGCGGACCCGTTCGTTGAACGCTTGAAGAATCGTCGGATAACCCGCAGCCCGATGGGTCTGCACCAATGCCAAGGCCTCGGCCGCTTGCGGATCGAGAATCGGATTGAGACTCGGCGGTTTCATCCACCAGTAGACCAGTCCTCCCCCCAGAAGCAGGAGGAAGACCGCGTAATGCAGCACTTTACTCATCGGTGTGAATCCATCCCATAAACCGACCGCAGGCAAAGGAAGTCATCATATGTGGCGCCCGAATTCACTGTCAATCGGAGCGCGCAAGGGAAAGCGCCGAAACCAGCAACTCGCGGGAGTCGCTGCGCTTGACAAGGCCGCGCGTCGCTGTGGTACAAGTATCGGTCAACCTACGCGAAACAAACGGAGCATCATTTTTCAATGAAGTTCTTCTTTTACGCGGACAATTTGAATCCATCACAACTCAAGCGCCGTGCCCCTGAACACAAGTTTCTCTTCACCGCCTATCTCCCCGACCACAGCATTCAATTCTGCCGCTGGTCCACGCAGTGGCGCTGCGGCCTGGCGAGTGTCGTCCCATCGCCGGGAGAAAAAGTCTGGGGAGCCGTCTTCGAGATCACCGATGAAGATCTCAAGCTCCTGGACGAATTCGAAAACGATGTCCCGCAGGGAGCCTACAGGCATCTCCCGGTCACCGTGATCACGGAAGAAGGCGAAAAGATGCTCGTCACCACCCATGCGGCCAATCCCATCGGGAAGTTCAAGCCGAAGGAACACTATATCGAATGGGTCATGAAGGGCCTGAAACAGTGGAAGTTGCCCGATGAATGCATCGAGCAATGGCAGGCCTATAGACCGAAGCAAGCATGAAAGCAGTCAGCTTTCAGCAGTGAGCACTCAATCCCCTTCCATCGGAGCTGACGGCTGATAGCTGATCGCTCGATCGAGATAAGGAGACCCCATGTCCAAGCCCAAATATCACATCCTCGTCTGCACCAATGCCCGCCCCCCAGGCCATCCCAAACCGTCCTGCGGCAACCAGGGATCGGCACAGTTGCTCATGGCCTTCAACATGGGGTTGATGCAGCGCGGGATCATGCCGGGCGAGGTCCTCGTGACGGGGTCATCCTGCCTGGGTCCCTGTGAGCAGGGACCGACGGTCGTAGTCTATCCGGAGGGAACTTGGTATTCCAAAGTCACGGAAGCCGATGTCGCCACCATCCTGGACGAGCACATCAAGGGCGGCAAACCGGCGGCAAAGCTGAACCCCGACTCAGTCTGGAAATAAGAACAGCAATCAGCCGTCAGTTCTCAGCCATCAGCTTCAAAAAATGCTGATGGCTGACAGCGGAGCGCTAAAAGCTTCGTGCCAAAAGATGAGCACCATTCCCAGCCATAAAGAACACAAAGCCCACGCCTCCAGATCCATCGGCTGCATGGTCATCACCTGCAGCGACACCCGTACGCCAGACAACGATACCAGCGGCCAACTGATCATGAGGCTGCTGAAGGAACAGGGCCATCAGGTAACGGCCTATCACCTCGTCAAGGACGAGCCTCTGCAGATCAAGGAACGGATTGGGGAGGCACTGCGCACCGAGGGAATTCAAGCCATTATCGTCAACGGTGGAACGGGGATTTCCCGGCGGGATTCGACGTTTGAAGCAGTCGACGCGATGCTCGAGAAACGTCTCGATGGATTCGGAGAGATCTTTCGCGCGCTCACCTATCAAGACATCGGTTCGCCGGCCATCATGACCCGCGCGACCGCCGGCATCGTCCACGGGCGAGTCCTCTTCTCCACGCCTGGCTCAGAGAATGCGGTGCGCCTGGCCATGGAGAAGCTCATCCTTCCTGAACTCGGCCACCTCGTCAAAGAACTCACGAAGTAAGAAGCCGTCAGGAATCAGCGTTCAGCCATCAGTCTGAGGTTCACTGACAACCGAATGCTAAAAGCTGAAGGCTGACCGCTGATAGCTGCTTGCTAGTCCTGCCCGATCTTCGGTTCAGAGTAGTTGACGTCCGTCGAAATCTTCGACTGGGCGTACCGCTTGTAAAACAGCAAGAGGTCCCGCACCGACACCACCCCGACGATCGCCCCTGCCTTGGTCACCGCGAGGTGGCGCACCCCGAGATCACCCATCATGTCCTGCGCATCGTCCACCGCTTGGCTTCCTTCGATCGTGCAGAGAGGAGACGACATGATCTTTTCGACCGTGAGTTTCGTCACGTCTTGATTGGTAGCAAGCGCCTTCCGGACCAAGTCGGTATCGGTCACGATGCCGACATGATTTTTCCCCTTCTTGACCAGGAGTGACCCGACCCGCAGTTCACGCATTTTCTTCGCCGCACTGCGAATGGAGGTCGAAGGGCCGATGCTTTGAGGCTGCTTGTTCATGATCTGCGCAACAGTCGCCATGTGACATTCCTTTCTATCCATTGGAACCGAGAACCGAGTATGAGCCGCTCTATGCTACCGTCAAGACGATCTTACCAAAAAACGTCCTCCCTAGGAGATACTCTTGTGCCGCCTTCGCGTCGGCCAGCGGAAAGGTGCGGTCGATCAACGGTCGCAACTTCCCTTGCCCGACCAACCGGGCGGCCTTGAGCAATTCGCTTTGCGTCCCCATGTACGAACCCTTGATCGTGAGTTGGCGTGAATAGACGTAGCGGAGATCGAGCTTCACGTCCGCACCGGTCGTGGCTCCGCAGGTAATCAAACGACCACCCTTCGCCAACGAGTCCATGCACTGTCCCCACACCTCCGGGCCGATATGTTCGAGCACCACGTCCACACCGCGTCGGTGAGTCAACTCCCGCACCCGCTGATTCACCTGTTCGCTGGTATGGTTGATCACTTCGTCGGCGCCGAGGGCCCTGGCCCTGGCGATTTTGTCGTCGCTGCCGACCGTGGTCAGTACGCGGGCGCCGGCCAGTTTGGCCATTTGGATCGCGATGTGCCCCACCCCGCTCCCCGCTCCCATGATCAACACCTCTTCGCCTGGCTGCAGCTCGGCCAACGTATACAACATGTGCCAGGCGGTGACGGATACCAGCGGAAATGCTGCGGCCTGCTCGAAGGTCAAGGTGTTTGGAATCGGGAATACGTTTCTGGCCGGAACCTTGACGTACTCCGCATACCCTCCCGCGCACATGGCTCCGATCAACCCATAGGAACGGCACATATTGTCGCGACCGGCCAAACACTGTTCACAGCGCCCGCAACCGATGCCGGGGGACACGAACACGCGCTCCCCCTTCGTGATGCCTTCGACATGAGGGCCGACCTGGTCGACCAGGCCGGCGATGTCCGATCCGGAAATATGCGGAAGCGGCATCGGATAGGCCGGACTCCCCTGCCGGATCCAGATATCAAGATGGTTCAACGCGCAGGCCTTCACCCGCACGAGCACCTCATCCGGGCCGATGGCCGGCATCGGCATCTCTTGGTACTGCAACTTACCAGGCCCGCCATGTTCGTGAAACACCACTGCGTTCATATGCCTCCAAGCTTTCAGCGATCAGCAGTCAGCCATTCTCTTAAGCTGAGTGCTGACAGCTGACGACTTCTTCGCTAAAAACTCAGCGTCCCCTCCACCACCATCGTCGCCTGACCGCCGACCGTCACGCTTTGAATGACATCGTCATCGGAATCCACCTGAATCAAAATGCGCGAAGGACGGTCGATTTCATAGCCCTGCTCGGCGGTAATCTCGGTCATCGGGCTGATATCCACGACCCCCTGCTGCACCAGATAGGCGCCCAATGCCCCGCTGGCGCTGCCGGTCGCGGGATCTTCCACGATCCCGATCAAGGGGGCGAACATCCTCGTATGCACGGTCGAGGATTGTTCGACCGTCATGGTGCTGAACGCCATCATGCCGTTGGCGCCGTAACGCTGGGAGAGTTCCGCAATGGCGGCGACGTCTGGGACGATCGACCGGACTGCCGTGAGCGTCCGCACCGGAACGATGATGACCGGCAGCCCCGTGGACACCACCTGCACGGGGAAATGGGTCTCCGCGATCAACGCCTTGGTAATGCCCAGCGAGCGGGCGATGGAGAACAGCGCTTCCGGTTCGTCGATCACATCGAGAAACTGCGGGCTCGGCTGCGACATCACGACCCGCTCGATGGCCCCGTTGCGCTTATGAATATCGACGGGAAACAATCCCAAGTTGCATTCCTGGAGCACCCGCGTTACCGGTTCCTTCAAGGCCAGTCGGTTCAACGTGCCCAGCACGAAAAAGGTGCCGATGATCGGATGCCCGGCGAAGGGAATTTCCTGGGTCGGGGTAAAGATGCGGATCTTGACGACCGCCGCCTTGTCGGTCGGCGGCAAGACGAAGACGGTTTCCGACAGATTCATTTCGCGGGCGATCTGCTGCAACTCGAGATCGGTCAGCCCATCGGCATCGGGAAACACCGCCACGGGATTGCCGCCGAACGGTTGGTCGGTGAACACGTCGGCTTGGTAGAACTGCAATCTCCGCTGCTCCGGCATAACCTCCTCGAGAAAAGTCGGTGGCGCATGTTGCCCCGACCGGGAAGTTTTTGCAAGGGGGGCACGGCCCTCTCAGTGCTGCGTCGTGGGTGATGGGTGTGAGGGCAAGACTCCGTCTCTCATGAAACGTGAAGGGTATCTCGCGAGAAGGACGACGCTGAATGCTTCACGAAATACGGACGGCGAGATGCGCTTCAGGCCGGTTTGGGAAGGGCTTCGTAACTCTGCATCAAGGGATGCTTGAGGTATTGCTCGACATAGTTCTGTAAGGAGCCGTTGCGATACAACTGCTGGTTCGCGAATCGCGTATCGATCTTGTGCAACACCTTCACCCGCACACCGGTCTTCTTGGTGAACTGTTCCAGGGTGACCCCGGTGATGTCAGTATAGGGTCCCCGTCCTGACTGCATGATGCATTTCGGGATGTGGAGGACCTTCTCGTTGGTCACACGCCGCGCGATGTCGTCGAAGGTCAAGAGCACCGTGCAGTCGGAATCGCCGCTGAGCAGCGCGTTGGGCACGTAGAGAAACCGCGCGCGGTTTTTCCGAAACATGGTCATGATTTTGTAGACACTGCCCGCCATGACGACCGTGTCTTTCTTGTCGAGTTCCAGCGAATCGAACAGACTGACGATACGGCGGCGGCTCAAGAAAGCCGTAGTATAGGCTTCCGTGTGGATGGTCTGCAGATTCGGCAGTCCCAGATCGTAGATCCGTCTCGCTTCTTCCGGTAAAAATTTCCGGCCCTGCCGCATGACCGCCGCCGTCTCCTCCTTGAGGCCCCGCACCGGCGTGAGCGTCCCCATCCAGAGTACGCACTTCTGGTTGACGGCCGAGATGGTCGCCGCGTCCTTGGACATCGTGTGGGCATCGAAGGCATAGAAGTTGGCGGACGAGACGGCGGGGCCGTCCAGGACCTTCATGAGGTGTTTCACCGAAGGCGCATGCGGCATCAACCGTTGCCGGTAGTCGCTGAGTGTAATGACCGACAATTCGAAGTTGATGCGGCCGGGGTATTGTGCGGTCAATTGATGGATCTTGGGCACATGGACGTACCCCACGGTGAAGAACTGGATGTTCTTATCCGTCTCACGAAGAAAGTCCTCCACCCATTCCATCGCCTTGGGGTGCAGGAAGAGGTCGGTCCATTCCATGAACTCGTTGCCGCCAAGGCACCAGAACTGCGTCGGGTCGGTGGGCTTCTTTTTGATGTAGTCGAGGATGAATGTCCAATCCTCGTCGCTGGTCTTCGGCGGATCGAGCGTTTCCCGGTAGGAGTGGTCCAGTTCGTAACAAAATTCGCACTTGACCGGACAATCACGGCCGAGGCTCAAGGGAATCTTGCCCGCGTCCATTTCGCGAATGAGCACCTGGCGATAATCGGTGCGGTCTTTAAAGATCTGAGGCGGTTGCAGGACAGGAAGGACGGTGGCCATAGCGCCTCTGAGTGAACGTCTGGCAGAAGTCTACTCCATTGGCAGGATCGAGGTCGAGTCACCCTCCCAGTTCCGTAACCCGCACTCCTGTTTCGCAAGGCGTCGTTCGCCAAGGCAGGGTGATGAGCCTGGCGGTGCGTCGATGGGCTTCGCCGATATACAATGGAACCGGCAGCCCCGAGAGGCTGGAGCTTCACCCAATGTCAGACGACATGATCAAAAAGGCCCTGGAACTATTCGAGTTGGCACCGCCCGTCACCCGCGAGCAACTCGATCAACGACGGCAGAACCTACTCTATACCTGGGACCCGCATCGCTTTGCGAACCACACGAACAATCCGAGGAAATACATGCAGATGGTGAAGAAAGGTGAAGCGATGACGAAGGAAATTGAAGCGGCTTACGAACTGCTGCTCGGCTGGATGAACGCACAGGCGCTTAAGGCTGATCACTGATAGCCGATGCGGTCAGACGCGCCTGGAGTCGGTGAGGGAATGGTATCCGATCATCATCCGTTCACGCCGTGGCTGACGACGCGGCTCATCCCTTCCTTCCCATCCTCTCCCTCGCCCATCGCCACCGGCCACGTGACCAGCCCGGACACTCCCTCGGCCGCGGCGCCGACCTTCGTGGCAGCATAGATCTGGGGCAGCCGGTTCGTCCCATATTTGGAAATGTACAGGAAGACGTGCTCGCGGGCATTCACGCGCACCGCCCAGGGGTGGAAATCGTTCCGGTAAAACTCCTCGCAAAGTTGCATCGCGTCCAGGCAGGAAATCCCTCCGGGCTCGTTCAGCGTGTAGTAGTAGTCGAGCGGCAGGTCGTACTCTTCCTGCTTGTGGATCGTGATGCCGAACTTCTCGGGATTCCGCACCATGGGGGTGTGACGGTAGGCCACGAAATAGAACAGCTCCACCGAATGGATGTTCGGCTGGTTGTCGATGACGAACCGGCGGGTTTCCAACGCTTCATCCCGCGTCTCTCCCGGAAAGCCGTAGAAGGCCATGACGTGGTTCCAGATGCCGGCCTTGGCCGCCTGACGGAGGTTGTTTTCAATGACGCTCTTCCTCGCATGTTTGTCCATGAGGTTGAGCACCCGCTCGTTCGCCGACTCCATACCGTAGTAGAGGGTGCAGCAGCCGGACTTGGCGGCCAACTCCCACACCGCGAAATCCTGCAAGGTCTCTTCGAAACGGATCAACGTCGTCCATTTGATGCCCGTGTTCTGTTCGACCAGTAACTGAGAGACCTTCTTGAAGAGGGCCGGCGGATAGGATTCGTCGGAGAAGAGAAAATGGCGGCATTGGTATTTGTCCCGCAAGGCCGTGATCTGTTCGACGACGTGAGTCGCCGACATGCCGCGGTACTGATCGAAGTACCCCTGCCCGTGATCGCAGAAGGTGCAGCGCCCCCAATAGCAGCCGCGGGTGGCCAGATAGGGAATGATGCGTTCGGGCACGAAGTAGTGGTCGAGAGGCAACCCGTCGAAATCAGGTAGTGGCAGCGCGGTGGTCTTCTCCGTATAGATTTCCTGATTCAGGTGCACGCCTGTTTCGTCCCTATGCATCAGGTTGGGTACGGAGTTCATGGTCCGGTTGCCCTCCAAGGCCTCGATCAGCCAGAGCAACGCATGTTCGCCTTCATAGAGAATCGCCGAGTCGAACACCTCGGTGAAGAACCGTTCATGTTTCGCCCATTCTTCCTGCAGCCGCGTGACGACATTGCCGCCGACGACGACGTGGATGCTGGGGAAGCTCTCCTTGATCATCTTGCAGAAGGTGAGGCCCGCCATCAGCTGCATCTGGGTGCCGATGGACACACCGATTACGTTCGGCTTCTCCTTGCTGATGCTGGGCAACACGAGTTGATTGCAAATGTCTCGATAGACATTGACCTGCTCGTCGTCCAGGCAGGCGAACACTTCCTTCGAGACGCCCGGCCGATAGCCCAGATTGCTCTCCATCGGATAAAACACGAGCGAGGCCGGGTAATAGGCCGCGGAAATGTACTGCATGACTTCGCGGAAGGTGTTCAGCGCCCACTCCAAGCGGTCGGCGTCGTAGAACAACTCACCCCGCACGATCTGCTTGGCGCGCTCCGCCCGGTCGGCCAGATCGAAGACATCGACCGGCTCCATCTGCTCCAGACAGGCCTTCTGCCCCTCTTCCTGCTCCGTCAACTCGTGCTTCGCTTGCAATGTCTTGAGCTGCATGCCCTGGCGGGCCTTGACGAGAATCAAGAAGGAGTCGCTGAAGAAATGGTCGTACATCTCGATATTGATGTCCCGCTGCACGACTTCATGGCCGGCCTGCCGTAACACGGCGGTGAGCGACGGCAAGGCCAAGTAGGGCGCCGTCGGCACCCATTCGGGCGGAAACAGCAACATCACTTTGCAGGGGCGCGTGGCGGTGACGCTTGTCGACGGAGCACCGTTGATTTGGACGAGTTCACTCATAGTCGTAAACCTACGCTCCCATCTTCAGCAGGATGTTCAAAAAGGATCTCCGGCAAGGCCGCAGTGAGCGAGAGGGTGAGGCGTACTGTGCTTCGTACGTCGAGGCCTTGAGCGATGCGCAGCCGGGGGCCTTTTTCAACATCCTGCTCATCACATTTTTCCTGCGAGCGAGGGAGGTTCCGTCGCAATCCGAGCCGATCTGAACTGAAGATCCGGCAACTTCTGCAACCCGAAGCGCGCGATATAGAGAAAGATATATTCGCGGATGAACAGCCGCAGGTCCCAGCCGGGATTGTGATTCCGTTCGAATTCTTCGAACACCCGCTCGGCCTCCTCGATGCTCAGCCCCTGCTTCACGGTGAAGTAGTAATCGAGCGCCAGGTCCCACTCGGGATTCTTGTAAGCCGTCACGCCGAACTTCTCAGGGTTCTTCGCCACCGGATTATGCCGGCCGAGATCGAAGGTGCCGAACCCCAGCGAGTGCACATAGTCCTTGTTTGCTTCCAGAAACTCCACCGACGACCAGGCTTCCTCCCTCGTCTCCCCGGGAAAGCCGAAGAACCCCATGCAGTGGTTCCAGATGCCCGCGTTCGCCGACAGCTGCAAATGCTTCGTGATGACCTCGGTCGTCGTCGCCTTGTCCATCAGCTTCAGCACCCGCTCGTTCCCCGACTCATAGCCGAAGTGGAGATACTTGCAGCCGGAGTCACGCGCGTCTTGCCAGACCTGATCTTCCAGCAGACTCTTTTCGAACCGCATGTGCGTCGTCCAGACAATGCCCATGTTGCTGTCGATCAGCCCATGTGCCAGCTTCCGGAACAGCGCCGGCGGGTACGACTCGTCGGTGAAGTGGAAATGCCGCGCCCCGTACCTGTCGCGCAGATGCCGGATCTCCGCCAGAATGTCCTGAATCTTCTTCGACCGGTAACCGGCCGTGTAGCCTTCTCCATGGTCACAGAACTCGCAGCGGCCCCAGTAACAACCGCGCGTCGCCAGATAGGGCAAAATCTTTGTCGGCACGAAATACTTCTCCAGCGGCAGGCCGTCGAAATCCGGCGGCGGCAGCAGGGCCATATCCTCCGCGTAGCTTGTCGGCGACGTATGCACACCGGTCTCGTCCTTATAGATGGTGTTCGGCACATCGGCCAGACTCCGCTTCGCCCCCACCGCCGACACCAGCTGCACGAAAGCCGTCTCCCCTTCATAGACCACGGCGCTGTCGAAGTATTGGAACAGCGGCGACTGCGGCAGCACATCGCGCAGGCGCGTCACCGTATTGCCGCCGATGGTCACATGGATGTGGGGAAACTGCTGTTTGATCAGGGCACAGAAGGTCATGGTGGAGAACATCTGCTGCTGTAAGACGATCGAGATGCCGATGACGTCAGGCTGTTCCGCCTCGATCGCCGGCTTCACCAGATGCTCGAACACGTCGCGATAGATATTCACCTGGGTATCGTTCACCGCGTCCATCACTTCGTGTGACACGAAGACTTTATAGGACAGATCCGTCTCCATCGGCGGCATGCAGATCCGTGCCGGGGCATAGACCATCGAAATCACCGACGTGACTTCACGGAATACATGAATCGCCCATTCTAATTGATCGATTTCGTAGAAGACTTCCCCGCGAATGATCGCCTTGGCCTTCTCCGCCTTCTTGATGAGGTCGTCGATCCGTTGGCGCGTCAGGTCGCAGAGCGTGAGCTGGAGATCCTGCTCCCATTCCTCGAGCTCGCGTTTCTTGGCCAGCTTCCGGAGCCGGTCGAGTTGCTGCGGTACCTTGCGCAGGACCTTCTTCAAAAAGTCCTCGCTGAAGTACCAGTCGTACATCTCGAGGTTGATGTCTTTTTGAATGACCTGATGGCCGGCCTGACGGAGGACGGCGGTGAGGGACGGCAGGCTCAAATAGGGTTCAGAAGGGAACCAATCGGGCGGGAAGATCAGCATGACCTTCATCTTCCGGCCGCTGGTGGCTTCCGAGGCTTGTCGCTGGAGGAGGATCAGTTCTTTGGAGGCCCGTTCACCCTTCGTATACTCGATGCGCATGAAGGCGGCTCCCGTATCGGTCCGGCACTCCGAAACAGTCAGAATGCCAAGGGGTTAGGCTAGGAATGGTGCATTGTAAAGGGGGGAGAGAATGAGATGCAAGAGTGGGGGGAAGGAACGGCCGGCTGTCCTTCACCGACACTGCCGGCTCACCGTCTCGCCGGCGTGCGCAATCTTGACGCTCGTTCTTCCTCGCGTCGCGCACCTCGCGGAACGCGCACGGTGAAGCTGTGCTCGTCCGACGCGCGCAGTTGAAGGACAACCCGGCCATTCTCTGATGAAAGGGATGGACAGCGCAACGCGCAGCCTTTGAAGGCCCTCGTTGGACGCGCGCACGTTGGAAACCAGCCAGGCCGCCCCTCTCAGGCCGCCCCTCTAGGGATGGGAAGGAGAAGGAATAAGAAGGAAGCGTCAGGCCGGCCGGGAAAGAATGGCAGAAAAGAAGGCACATGAATATGTGAAGGAATTTGCAGTAGACTCGTCCGAAATAAATTTCCCCCAGAAAGCTGTCCACGAGTCCATATCCGGGGGAGCAATTCAGGAGTGTAAATGGCGATCCCCGACTTTCAGACGCTCATGCTGCCCGTTCTTCGCCAATTAGCTGCCGGTGGTGAACAGGTGCCTTCGTCGATGCGAGCAGCGGTCGCACCTATTTTCAAGCTATCCGAGGAGGAACTTGCTGCACTATTGCCCAGCGGGAGGCAGGCCATTTTTACCAACCGCGTTGCCTGGGCATTAGGCTATCTCAAACAAGCAGGCTTAGCAGAGACTCCGCGGCGCGGATTGTATCGTGTCACCGAACGTGGAAAGGCAACGCTGGGCGAGCCTATCGAACGTATCGACATCCAGTACTTGATGCGCTTCCCCGAGTTTGTGGCCTTTCGAACGGCCTCCAACGATGACTCAGAACCAACGCCCTCCATGGCAAAAGTGGCAGTTGAAGGAACACCACTTACTCCTGACGAGCAAATACGGCAAAGATACACTCGCCTCCAATCGAGCCTCGCCGCACAGCTTCTCGAACGCGCGCGCCAGGCTTCACCGAAGTTTTTCGAGGAGTTGGTCGTCGAACTGCTGGTCGCGATGGGATACGGAGGCTCCCGTGAAGATGCGGCCGCCGTGGTAGGCCAAGGCGGCGACGAGGGGATCGACGGAATAATCAAGGAGGACCGTCTCGGCCTTGATACCATATACATTCAGGCTAAACGTTGGAACGATAATGTGGGCCGCCCCGAGATACAACGTTTTGCCGGTGCTCTCCAAGGGCAACGTGCGCGGAAAGGGGTCTTTCTTACCACTTCAACGTTCACAGCGGACGCCCGCTCATATGCCGCAAGCCTTCAAACAACAATTGTACTTATTGATGGCGCACAGCTCGCCCAGCTTATGCTGGAATTCGGCATTGGTGTCTCTCAGGCTGGCCTCGTGAAACTTTGGAAGCTTGACGAAGATTACTTCGTAGAGGAATGAAAGAAGGTGACGCGCCCATTCACAGCATCTAAGGGGCGAGTCCCTCATCGGAGGGGTAGCGTCGCTCGCCGAGAAAACGAAGCTGAATCGGGAAAGTCTGTATCGCATGCTCTCGGAGCGCGGCAATCCTGAATTTCGAAGCCTCGATACCCTCCTCCATGCATTAGGCTTTCGGCTCGCGGTTGCCGTCAATCGCTAGGTGCCGATCGCAGGGCATCTGAATGAACCCCTGTCGCCAACCAAGAATACGCCTAGATGTTTGATTGCAAGACCTGACCCTATCTTGCTATCTTGCTCCAACCTCTTTTATTCGACCCCTAGGTAGTCCTGCGGCGCATTGTACCGGACGAGGATGGGCGTCAAGGCCGCGTCTATTGCGAGCCCGCCGCCGTTGGATCGTAACGCTTCTTGGCTCGTTGTGCGGCGGCTGCCTTCGCCGCCGCCATCGCCTCAGCAGCCTGCTCCGGGGTGGGGGGATCGATGAATTGGTTGTTCCGAAGAATAAGGGTCAGGTCTTGCAATCACACATTCGCCTGCTCCGCCTGCTTCAAGCGACGGCTGACCGTAGCAGCATGGACCCCCAACTGGTCTGCAATCTCGGCTCACCGATCCCCATACTGCCGATAGGCCGTGTGAACGCCATCAATCCTGGCTCAACTTGATGGCGGCAGCGACGATCGGCTTGGCCCAGTCCGGTGTGCGCGAGAGGTCCGGTGGCCCGATAATCTTCGCCTGTTCCATCTGCAGCACTAACCGAGGCAACGGCGCCTTCCCAGAAAGAGGGTCCGCCTCTTCGCTGTTGTCGTGGACCCCCAAGGCTGTCAGGTGAGGAAGGAGTGTGATGAGGTTGAGGCGACTATGCTCGTACCGTCGGCGAATACCTCCCTCGGGAATGTCGTGGCTTCCACGGCGAACCCTCGCCCGCACTCGCGCAGAAGAAACGGTGTCAGGAACCATTCCAGACGTGTGGCGGCCCGTTCCTTGCCTTCCCACCTCTCGCTGCGCTCCATCGCCCTTGACAGTCGGCCACTTCACACGTACTATTTGTACAATTCGTACGGTTAGTACGTTGTCGCATACCAGGGGAGCGTGACCATGGGACACCTACCAGTCAGCAAGGCACGAGAAGGATTCGCGGATACAATCAACCGAGTGGCGTTCGGAAGAGAGCGCGTGGTGGTGAAACGGCGCGGGAAAGAAGTGGCCGCCGTAGTTCCGATCGATGACTTGCGGCTCTTGGAAGAATTGGAAGACCGGATCGACTTAGCCGATGCGCGCGCCGCCCTGGCAGAAACGAAGAAGAAGGGCGCCAAGTCACTCGATGTCATTCTGAAGGAGCTCAGCCTCTAAACTTCCTCTATGCCCTTCTCGATTCTCCTCGCCCCTCCTGCCGAACGCCAACTCAAAGCGCTCAATCAATCGGTTCAAAAACGGATTGTCAAACGGCTCCGCACCTTGCGTAGAAATCCGCGCCCGCAGGGGGTCAAAAAACTCGCCGGTGATGATAATCTCTATCGCATACGCGAAGGGGACTATCGAATCATCTACACCATCCAGGACAAGGAGCTGATTGTTCTCGTCGTGAAGATCGGCGACCGCAAAGAGGTTTATCGGTAACACTCTGTGCCGCTGCCTGTTCATCTTCGGTCATGATAATAAATGTCCGACCAGAACAAGGGACAGGCTACGTTCCTGGTGACTTCCTCGACTTCCCTACTCCCTTATCATTGATGCTAATCCCAATGTGGCTGCACGGTTCGCTTGCGGATGGTCGTGAGGGTCAGGTCTTGTAATCACACATTCGCCTGCTCGGCCTGCTTCAAGCGACGGCTGACCGTAGCGGCATGGACCCCCAAATGGTCTGCAATCTCGGCGAGCCGATACCCATAGTCCCGATAGGCCCTGTAAATGAGCTGCGCCGGCTCCCCGTTCCGCTGAAACAGCGCACGCAACGACGGCCGCTGTGCCTGCGTCTGCCGACGGGGAATGTCCCGGATCACTCGATTGGGCTGGTGTTGCGCCACAAAATCCTCGGAGCCCAGATAAATCTGTCCCGTAAGCTGCTCCCATGGCCGCGGCCCCCCACGCCCCTCGGCCACAAAGCTCCGATAACGCTCTCGAGCCGGCCCAACCCGCGCCCCAAATTGCCCAAGAATCCAGTCGGTCGTCAGCCACTCTGGGGCTCTCGTCTCACCGACCGTCTCCCGATAGCTACTCCAGACCCACTGCCGGGGATGCGG